>CAXTOB010000049.1:17684-22362 GCA_964245505.1 uncultured Acetobacteraceae bacterium
GGTCTACATCTGCCTCAGCGAGCAGCAGGGACTGAGCAGGGATGTCGCAGGGCAACGCCTCGATTAGCGCCCCAAGGTCCGAACGAGTTGAAGCCAGGGCGCCTGCCCTAGCTTTGTGAAAGCGATGCGGTATCAGCACATCGACCGCCTCCCAATCGGCATCGATCATCATTCTGCTGCGACTCCTCTTCCACGGTTCAATGACTCTACGGTCGGCACTTCGCCAAGGATGGTGGCGAGCTTCGCCTTGCCGTCCTTCATGGCAAACTGGCTCAGGTCCACATCGACGCCCATCAATCCGGAAATGAGGCCGTCAGATTGGAAGGGGCGCAGTGTCGGGGCCTCAATAACGGGGGTCGGTATAGAAGCCCTACCTGCCTCTATCGGCTTGCCGGTGGGTGCCGCAGGCCCAGCGTCGGCGCTGCCGTTTTCAGCGGCAGCAGCCGGCTTAGCCTTCGGCTTAGCTTTAGCCTTTGGCTTGGCGGATGCTTCGGATGCCGACGTGGCCTCCGAAGCCGGAGCGGCTGAAGCCTCGGGTGCCGGAGCCGGAGGGGTGGCCGGGGCATTGATCTGTCCCGTGTCCATACGCTGAACGATGTCGATAGCGTCGACCACAGGAGGCTTAAGAAGCAGGCGCATGAACGTGCGATCCTCAAAGTGCCGGATGCGCTTGGCCTTAATCGGGAACATTCCCGCGCGAAGCACGATGGAATCGCGCGGCTTGAGGCGCATGACCTCTTGCGGGAGCAACAATGCGCGGCGCTGGTCGGTTTCCGTGGCGTTGAGCTTGGTGCCACGGAACAGGCGCCAGAAGCGAGGACCGGAGCGGCTAACACCTTCAACGGTATCGTAGCCGAGGCGCTCGGATAGCTCTTTGGCAAGCGCCAAGTCTTTCGTCCCGAAGACGACTTCGACGCCGCAGTTGTCCAGCATCGCCGCGGCTTTGTCCGGTCCATACAGATCGGCATCACGGAGCTGCGCCTTGCTCTGCATAATAAGCATCAAGCGCATGTTGTAGCCTGCTACGAAAGCAAAAGCGTCTGCTAAGACGGGCATTGGACCAAGTGCAGGGAATTCGTCTAAGAGTATTAAGACTTGATGCTTTGCTTTAGGATCGAACTGCGGTAACGTTCTTACTGTTAGGTCAACAAGTTGTTGAAAGAATAGCGCCAGCAGGGGACGAAGACGTTTTACGTCACCTGGGTTAATGCCGACATAGATCGCGTGAAGACTGTTACGCAGTTCCCGCAAATCAAAGTCGCTTTCCGCCGTTGCAGCATCAATGCGAGGGTTGAACCAGAGCGCCAGGTTCGCCGTCATAGTCTTGCGAATGGAGTTAACCAGGTCGGCCGACCCTTTAAGGTAATCGGACAGCGCGTTGACCGTCGCCTCAGAGTAGGGCTGGCCAGCAGCCCGCCGGGCCTCGATCATGCCCAGAATGTAAGGGGCACCATCATGCCGGGCCAGGAGGCGCAGCACTTCACCGATCGTAAGCGGCAGCTCAGGCGTCTCTGAAAGGAACGACACCGCCCCGACGAAGGCGGAGCGGGCGGCGTTTGTCCAGAAGGCTTGGTCACCATCAGAATGAGGGAACAACATTTGGGCAATGCGCTGGATATCATCGAAGGCATCCAGAGTGCCGCGCCTGACATACGAAAGTGGGTTGTAACGAGCAGTGCGCCCATCGGGCGCGAGCGGGTCGAATAGAAAGACCTTTTGACCGGCTTGCTTGCGAATGCCTGCCGTCGCGGCCCAGTTCTCCTTTTTCACATCGACGCAGACCAACGAGGCCTCGTACAGGAGGCAGTTGGGTATCACGAGGCCGATGCCCTTGCCGCTCCGGGTCGGAGCGTAGCAAGCGACGTGTTCCGGCCCACCGAATCGGAGGTAGTTCCGGCTGCCGGTATAGCCGACAAACAGGCCGCCGAACTTGGCGCGAAACTCCTTTCGCAACGCCCCATCCTTCTCCCAGCGGGTTGAACCATGCAGCTCGCGGGAGCCGCCTGGCAGGCCTTTCCGTAGGATGCCGGCGACGATCAGGAGCAGGGGCAGAACCGTCGCCACCGCCGCCGCGATCTCGAGCCAGACGCCGATGACAGGCTTATGCCCGAATCCATAGAACCACCAGTAGAGCCACCAGTCGGCGAACGGCAGGCCCTTATGATCGAGCAGCAGCCCGGTGCCTGCTAGGAAGACCAGCGACGCCAGAACGGACCACAGCGCCGCGAGCAGGACAGCGCCGAACAATCCCGCCAGGGCCTTCGCCGCGGCAGGCCATTCCAAGAACTCTTGCATGGGAACCTCTATTCGGCTGCGAGGGCAGGGGAGGGGAGGGGTGCGAGCTTGATGGCCGGGTCGAAGAACACCTCGGAGATACTGCGGCTGCCATCAGGGTGCTTTTCACAGTGTGCCACCACGTCCACGAGCTGCCGGAGCAGCACGCGCACGTCAGCGTCTGCCAGGTGCTTCCCGGCTTCGTGCTGCTTGACCATCAGACGCAGCGCATCGAAGGCGCCGGCCGCGTTCGTGGCGTGGCACGTCGTGATGCTGCCGGGGTGACCGGCCGCTATGCTGCGGATGAAGGTAAACGCCGCTCCGTCACGTAGCTCTTGCATCAGCACGCGATCGGGCCGCATTCGCAATGCGGCCTCGATCAGATCCTCGGAGCGGGTGCGGGCAACGCCCTGATCGCCTTTCGAGTAGAACAACGAGACGAGATTGCGGTGTGGAAGGCCGATGAACTCGGCAGTGTCCTCGATGGTGACGAGGCGTTCTTCGAGGGAGATTTCTTGGACCAGGGCCTTGGCGAAGGTAGTTTTGCCGGACCCTGTATCGCCCGTGGCGATGATCGTTTTGCGCGCACGGATGGCGAGCGGGAAAAACCGGGTCCAATCGCGCTTGCGATGAAGCTCCGCCAGCTCCGCATCGAGCGGGTGTGCGCGGAGCTGGGCAACATCGGTTTGTGCGAACAAACCACCAGCTTCAAGCCGCGCCAGGTTCGGAGTGAACGACGACGGGCGACGAATTGTGAGGCTGATAGTGCCAGCCGCCACGGCCGGCGGCCGGCAGATTTGGACGCGCTGCCCATCGGGCAGCACAGAGCCACAAAGCGGCCTGTCTGGTCCTACGTCTTGTTGCGACATAGCGGCGCACAAGGTCGCAATGCCGTCCAGCCGGTCATAATCCAGCTCGGGCACGTCATACCAAGTCCACTGTCCCCGGCGTTCCACGCCGACTTCCCCGGGCCGGTTGATGACGATTTCCGTCGTGTCGTGATCGGCGAGGAAGGCGGCGATCGGCGCGGTCATCAGCCGCAGGGTGCGCTCCCCGGGACGGTTCATCGTCCATACGCTCCGAGATCAGGTGATGTGCTGACGTGATAGACGCCGCTGAAATCCAGGTCGCGAGCTACGAAGATGGACACCAGCTCGCCTTGGTTCTTCTTGAGCGTCGGCTTGATATCAACCGAGTTGTGCAGTGTTTCCGACGACAGTCCTTGAACCCCGCTTGTGTTGATATTCGTCTGGCCCCCGGCTGCCAAAGAAGTGCCTTCCTGGATGCCGCCCTGGACGATGGACAGCAGCAAGGCACCGCCAAGCCGCGCCCAGAAGTGGGTATCTACCTCACCGTCAAAGCCGGTTCGGCCGAGAGGATCAGCCGCGGGGCTGTCGAGGTTGATGACAACGCCGGCAGGTGTCTCGGCACGGGTCCACAAGACGAACAGCCGGTTTTGCCCTTGTGACATCCCGCCATGCGTCTCACCCACGATGAGGGAGCCGCGGTCCAGCAGGGTGATGCCGGTCTTGCCGATCACGTCATTCGGCAGCTTGCAGGTCACGAAGCCGGGCAGGGTCGAGTCCATAGCGGTTTGCAGAACACAGGGAACCACGTTGCCCTTCGTCAGCAGGTAGGGTTGGTGTGGCAGTACAGTGGCACCCACGGCGTTGACAGGCGTGGCCTGCAGCCGGGTCGCCAGCTCGCTTGGCGGAGTGGAACCCGGCCTTACCGGCGGGCCTCCTTCCCCCCCTTGTACCCCTTGACCCGGAGCGACGCTTCCAGAGCCGTTAGCGCCATACGCCAACAACGACGCATGACGTGCCTTGCTCAGCGGATCGGCCGGTGCTTGCAACGGCGGCATCGGAGTTTGCTGAGCTGGGATTACAGGCGGCGGAAACTGAGGCCGAGGGACGGAGAAGGACACCGGCACCGTGGGCGGCGGCGGCGGTTCATAGCGGTTCATCGCCTGTACTCGCAGGCGGTCCTCCGGTGTCTGGTTCGGGTCGCGCGGCGTGCTTTGCGGCTTAAGGAATACGAACGCCAGAGCGGCGCCGGTCGCACACGCGACAAGCAGGACACCCCGCTTTTTAGAGAAGCCGCGGTTGGAACCGGCAACGGACGAGACATGGCGCTCGCCGACTATCGAGCCGGTTGCAGGCGGCGGGGAAGCCGCCTGTTGCGGCGGCGACGAAGGCCCGCTTGGAGGAGCTGGCTGGTCACTCACTGCCGGACCTCCCTGACCCTGCGAATGACCTCCGGGTTGGTGGTGCCGGTGCCGGGGTTATGACCCACGGGGTCATAGGCTAAGTTGATCACACGGAGGACTTCACCGCCGTAACGCAAACGGAACTCCCGCGCCGTGGTTGACACCACGGCAACGTCACCATGCATGGTGTAGGGG
>CAXTOB010000050.1:0-22134 GCA_964245505.1 uncultured Acetobacteraceae bacterium
AGGTTTGCGCACAGATGAAAAGCTAAGCAGGCTTGCGCGGCCTGGCACGGCCGCAAGCCATCTGTGTGACAGGCCGCGCAAGCCTGCTTAGCCCAGCGCACGAGAGTGCCTCGCGCTAACGGCCCCGCACCCGGGCCGTTCCTGTCATCCCACAGAGAACGCGGGCACCCCGGCCTTCGCCGGACGGCTTTGCCGCATGTGTGCCGCCTCGCCCGCATATCGGCCCGTTCCTCAGGGCGCGACGCCGGGCTTGCCGAAACCCACGTATTCGCGAGTGGACGCGGCGCCAGCCTGGCACGGACGTTGCCTGTCCCCAAGGCCTGCCATCCCCGCGATGGCGCCTCCAGCCAAGGCGAGCCTCTCCCATGCCAGACCTTTTCAGCCCCTACACCCTCAAAGGCGTCACGCTCCGCAACCGGATCGCGATGTCGCCGATGACCATGTATCGCTCCACCGACGGCCTGATGAACGACTTCCACGTCATGCTGATGGGATCACGCGCCGCCGGCGGCTTCGGCCTGGTGTTCCCCGAGCAGTTGGCGATTACCCCCGACGGACGCACTGGCACCCACTGCGCCGGCATCTGGGACGACGCGCAGGTGGACGGCCTGCGGCGAGTGACGGCCATCATCAGGGACATGGGCGCCGTGCCCGGCATCCAGCTCGGCCACACCGGCCGCAAGGGTAGCGAACTGAAGCCGTGGGAAGGCAAGCTGCAACTGCCGCCCGACCACCCCGACGGCTGGCAGGTGCGCGGCCCCTCGGCGATCACCTATGGCGGGCGTTACACCTACCCCGTCCAGGCCCTCACGGTGGCCGAGATCAGGGACCTGCACCAAAGCTACGCCCAGGCGGCGCAACGGGCGCTGGACGCAGGGTTCGAGTGGCTGGAGATGCACTTCGCCCACGGCTACCTGGGCGCAAGCTTCTTCTCGCCGCTGGCGAACCAGCGGACGGACGAGTATGGCGGCAGCCTGGAGAACCGCCTCCGCTTCCACCGGGAAGCGCTGGACGCGGTGCGCGCGATATGGCCGGAACGGCTGCCGCTGACGATGCGCCTGGGATCGGACGACTTCCACGAGGACGGCGTGCGGTTCGACGACGCCGTGTGGGCGGTCGGCGCCCTAAAGGAGCATGGGCTGGACCTAGCCGATCTCAGCCTCGGCATGAACACCGACGACACCAAGGACGTACCCTTCGGCGACGTGGCTTTCATGGTGGAGCGCGGCGCCCGTGTCCGGCGCGAGGTCGGCATCCCCGTAGGCGTAAGCTGGAACCTCGGCTTGCCCGCAGTGGCCGACCGGGTGATCCGGGACGAGCTGATCGACCTGGTGTTCCTCGGCCGCCCGGCGCTGGCCAACCCGCACTGGCCGGTATGGGCGGCGCGAGAGTTGGCGCACAACGATCCGTTCTCGCTAATCCCGGAGGACTGGTCCTGGTGGCTGCGGAACCGGCCGGGGCCGGAGGGATCGCTGGGCTGGCCAGCGGTCACGCGGCAGGCCTGACCGGCAAGCCGGGCCTTGCTGGTCCGGCCGTTTGGATGTCAGCTTGCCGGACAGAACTTAGCTTGCTGGACAGAACAACGGGAGGAGGACCCATGGTCTGCACGTCAATGGTCACCAGGCACCCGCAGGCTGACCGGCTGGCCGTGCCCAGGCGGGCAGTAACCAGGACAGCCGCACGCGAGCTGACACCTGCATGCACCGGGCCTGCCGCATGACCCTCACCGATCTGGCCTCCGGCCTCCGCTTTCCCGAAGGCCCCGTGGCGATGGCCGACGGCTCGGTCGTGCTGGTGGAGATCGAGCGCGGCACCCTGACCCGGGTGGCGCCGGACGGAACGGTAAGCGTGATCGCCCAATTGGGCGCCGGCCCGAACGGCGCCGCCATCGGACCAGACGGACGTTGCTACGTATGCAACAACGGCGGCTTCAAGTGGGTGGACGACGAGACGGGCCTACGCCCAGTCTTGCAGGCCGAAGACTATAGCGGTGGCCGGATCGAGCGGGTGGACCTCGCCACCGGCGCGTTCGAGACGATCTACACCCACAGCGATCAGGCGCCGCTGCGCGGACCCAACGACCTGGTGTTCGATACCCACGGCGGCTTTTACTTCACCGACCTCGGCAAGGGCCGGCCCCGTGACCTCGACCGCGGCGGCGTCTGCTACGCGCAGGCCGACGGAAGCGGCATCCGAGAAGTGTGCTTTCCCATGTTCACCGCGAACGGCGTCGGCCTTTCGCCGGACGGCGCCACGCTGTATGTCGCCGAAACCGAGCCGGCGCGGTTATGGGCCTTCGACCTGGACGGGCCGGGGCGGATCCGGCGCCAGCCCTGGCCGTCGCCGCACGGCGGCCGGCTGGTAACGGGCAGCGCCAACTTCCAACGCTTCGACAGCCTGGCAGTGGACGCGGCCGGCAACGTGTGCGTGGCGACGCTCGTGCACGGCGGCATCAGCGTCATCTCGCCCGACGGCGCGTCTATCCGGCACGTGCCGATGCCGGAGCGCTGGGTGACCAACATCTGCTTTGGCGGGCCTGACATGCAAACGGCGTTTATCACGCTGTCGTCCACCGGGCGGCTTGTGTCCTGCCACTGGGACACGCCGGGTCTGCGGCTGGCCTACAATGCTTGAGGGTATGTAAGGAGTTAGGCCAGACCTACATGCCCAGACATTCCGGCATGGCCAGCTAGGACGAGTTACCTGTGAAGCAGATCAGTTGTGACGAAGGACCACGAGACCCAATCGCCTTTGATTATCACCAAGCACAGGATTTGATAGGCAAGATGCGTTGCTTCGCATGGGTGAGCTTCAACGCGTCCCAAGTGGCACAGTAAGCAGCGTCAGGGCGCCAGGTGGCACACCCCGTTTGGCGGGAACGCCACGGTCGCCGGAACCGTCGCCAGCACACGATACCACGCATGCGGCTCCGCTAGCCCCGCCGCCGGCAACACCTGCGCGATATACAAGTCGTGCACGACCATGTGGTCAGCCGCCCGCCACTCGGCATGCCGGGCGAACGCATCCTCGAACTGATGACCGTCCAAGACGCGGACCACAGCATCCGCATCGGTCGTGCCCGCCATCTGCACAGCCTGCAGCCACTGCAGCGTCGCCGAGTAATCCGCCGCCTGCGCCGCAGTCGGCTGCATCCCGCCATGCCCGGCGGCAAAGCGGTCCGCCCATGCCCGTGCCGCCGGATCCAGGTTCCAATACCAGGGCACCGCAGCAACCACGCCGGAATAGCCCTGCCCAACCCGGTCCACATCTGACAAATACAGCAGCGCCGTCGCCACCTGCGCCCGCATCCCGGCCTTGGCAACGAACTCCGTCACGGCGGCCACCTCCGCATCCGCGTCCGCCCCGGCGTTGAACACGGCAATCACATCGGGGTCCAGCGCCTTCGCCTCCGTCAGCATGGCGGACAAATCCCGCGTGTTCGGCGGGACGATGAAGGATTTCACAACCTCACCACCATGCGCCGTAATGACCGGCGTCATCGTCGCCAGCGCGCCCCGGCCAAAGCCGGCGTCGGCAACGATCGCAACCCATCGCTTGCCGCCGGGCTGCGCGGCAAGGTGAGCAGCAGTCGCCGTCTCGATGCTCACGGAGTCGAATGAATAGTGATATGCATACTTGATGCAGGCAGCCCGGGTCAGCGTCGGGATCGCAGCCCCGGTCGTGACCATCAGCCGGTGCCGCTCCGCCGCGACCTTGGACACCGCCAACGCAATGGGCGAGTTCTGCACGTCCATCAGCAGGTCGGCCCCGGCGTCATAAGCCTGTTTGGCCAAGTCCGGCGCCAGGGCGGGCTTGTTGTGGTCGTTCAACGCGTCAACCGTCACCGGCCGGCCCAGGACGGCGCCGCCAAAGTCCGCAACCGCCATCCGCGTCGCATCTACTCCGCCACGCCCGGCCCGTGCGTCATAGATATCGTCGTCCAGATCAGCAATGACAGTAATGCGCACCGGCGCAGGGTCGGCAGCATGTGCACTCCCTGTTTCAACAAGGGCGCAGGCGGCAAGCAGGAGAAGTGCGGTGCGCGGCATGACTGATCCCGTCTGATATGCAGGCTGCAGGGGCGCGGGTGGTGGAGCCGAGGGGAATCGAACCCCTGACCTCCTGAATGCCATTCAGGCGCTCTCCCAACTGAGCTACGGCCCCGCCGATGCAGGAACCGCACCGCGGCCCCGCTTGGGAAGGCGCGTCCTTACACCCGCCCAGCCCCGGCGATCAAGCCCCCGTGACGCCCCGCTGAACCCATCCAACCCAGCAGCGTTGCAACCCGAACGCAACTCAGGAGCCATTGTCATGACCATCTTTCCCCGCCGCACGATCGCCGCCGCCCTGCTCGCCACCACCTTCGCCGTTCCTGCACTGGCCCGCGACCCCGGAACCTCCGGCGCGCCGTCGGGCACTATCACCATCCAGTCCCGCACCATTGCCGTCGGCGTCGGGCTGACCCGTGGGGACGGCGTGCTCACTTATCACGGGAAGCGCTACCCCTTCGAGATCCGCGGCATCACCGTCGCCGATGTCGGTTTCAGCAGGCTGTCGGGCCGCGGCCGGGTTTACAACCTCAAGAAGCCGGAGGACTTTGCCGGCACCTATGCCGCCTCCACTGGCGAGGTGACGGCGGGGCGCGGCGTGGCCGGGCAGGTGCTGGTCAACAGCGCCGGCGTGCAGATCCGGGTGGACAACATCACCCGTGGGGCCGAGCTGGCCGGGTCGGCCGACGGCATCCAGATCAGCCTCAAGTAGTTCACGTTCCCAGCACCCCATGCTGCCGCAGGAACCCCAGCAGCGGCAGCATGGGCAACCCAAGGATAGCACCGTATTCACCTTCGATCCGGTCGAACAAGTGAATGCCTATACCCTCAACACGGTAGGCGCCCACGCAGGACAGCAGCGCGTCGCCCTCCGTGGCTAGGTAGTCGTCCAATACGGCATCGCTGAACCCGCGCATCGTCAAGGCGGGGGCTGCGACATGATGCCACACCGTCTGTCCCCCGCGCTGGCATACCACTGCTGTGACCAAGGTATGCTTGCATCCGCGCAAGGTCCGCAATTGCGTCCGCGCTCCGGCCAAATCCACTGGCTTGTCGAACCAGGCGCCTTCGCATACCAAAAGCTGATCCGCCCCGATCACCAATGCGTTGGGCTCCCTTATCCGCGCCGCCTTCATCTCTGCCAGCGTTGATGCGGCTTCGGACGCGTCCAGCCCTTCCGCCAGGCACGCCTCCTTTACCGCCGCCTCGTCCACCCGCGCTGGACGCGCCTCGAATTGCAGCCCGGCCGCCTGCATCAGCCCGGCCCGGGCTACACTCTGGCTGGCGAGCACAAGCCGTGGCTGCTCAGCTTGGCGCATGGGCCGGCGGCGCTGGGGCCTGCGACGTGGGAGTCAGGGGCACCGGGGCTGGCGCCGTTGCCGCATGCGCTTCCTTGCGACGCCGGTCGTGCCAGGCATCCATCAGTTGCAGCACCGTGGCGGCGGTTTCCTCAATAGACCGCCGGGTCACGTCAATCACCGGCCAGCCCCGCCGCGTACACAGCCGCCGCGCCCATAGCAGCTCCGCCTTCACCGCCTCGACGTCCACATAGTCGCTCACGTCCTGCCGCACCTTGCCGGTGTCATTGCCGGCGGCGATCAGCTTCAGCCGATGGCGGCGTATCTCGATCAACGCCTGCGGGTCCAAGGTCAGCCCGATCACCGGGCAAACCGGCGCCTCCAGCCCCGGCGGGTCCGGCGTGCCCGGCACCAGCGGCACGTTCGCCGCCTTGATCCCGCGGTTCGCCAGATAGAACGAGGTCGGAGTCTTGCTGCTGCGCGACACGCCCACCATCACGACGTCCGCCTCGGCGATCCCCGCCTGCGCCTGCCCATCGTCATGCGCCAGCACATAATGCATGGCGTCGATCCGCCGGAAGTAGTCGGCATCCAGCACATACTGCCGCCCCGGCCGCGACTGCGCCTGGGTGCCGATATGCGCCTGCAGCATCTCCATCGCCGGGTCCAGCACGTTCACCACCTGCACGCCCAGCCGCAGGCAGGTGGTTTCCAAATCGTTGCGCAACGCCTTGTCGATGACGGTGGACAGCACCGGCCCCGGCTCCGCTTCGATCCCCTCCAGCACGCGGTGCAGTTGGAAGCGGGTCCGGATCAAGCTCCAGCGGTGATAGACGATCTCCGGCTGCTCGAACTGCGAGACCGTGGCGCGGGCGATGCTGTTCAGCGTCTCTCCCGTTGCGTCCGAAACCAAGTGCAGGTTCATGGGCGTCCTCCGGCATGACTCACGGTTGACGTGTGAGTCGGGGATAACCCCGAGTCCCGTGTTTGCGGCACGCGGGCCGGGTGGGTCAGCGGGGACAACATGCCGGAATCCTGGTACGGGGGATAGTACGCGCCTGCAACCTGTACGAGTCGCGGGTACCCCGCTGACCCACAGCCGGAATCAATGACTTGCCAGAGTTTAAGGGGCTGGACAGATGGTGGATAACTCGGGGAGAACCGGGTACCACATGACTCACACCCCCTAAGACTCCTACAACCATCTTAAGAATCTTATCTCCTCTTTAAGGAAGGGCGCACACCGCCGATGACCAAGCCGCTGCTGCGCGTCCTGAAGGGCGAGGCCGTCTGGCCCCCGCCGATGTGGCTGATGCGCCAGGCCGGGCGCTACCTGCCGGAATACCGCGAGTTGCGGCAGCAGGCCGGAGACTTCATCAGCCTGTGCACGACGCCGCGGCTGGCATCTGAGGTGACTCTCCAGCCAATCCGCCGCTATGGCTTCGACGCCGCCATCCTGTTCAGCGACATCCTGATGCTGCCCTGGGCGCTGGGTTACGGACTCGCCTTCAAGGAAGGTGAAGGCCCGGTCCTGCCGCGGCTCACCGAAGCCAGTCAGGTCGCAGCGCTCGACCCATCGAGAGTCAGCGCGGCCATCGCCCCGATCCTGGAAACCGTGCAGCGCACGAAGGCCGGGCTGGACGACGGGACGGCACTGATCGGTTTCGCTGGCAGTCCCTTCACCGTCGCCTGCTACATGGTGGAGGGCGGCGGCTCCAAGGATTTCGCCCGCATCCGCGGCATGGCGCACAGCGACCCCGCGCTGTTCGGCAGCCTGATCGACGTGCTGGTGGCCTCGACCGTCGAATACACCTCCGCCCAGGTGGACGCCGGCGCCGATGCCATCATGCTGTTCGACTCCTGGGCCGGCGTGCTGTCGCCGCTGCTGTTCGCCCGCTACGTCACCGAGCCGACCCGGCGCATCGTGCAGGCCCTGCGCGAGCGCCATCCCGGCCTGCCGATCATCGGCTTCCCACGTCTGGCGGGCGTCCAGGTCGGCGCCTACGCCGCGGCGACGGGAGTGGACGCCGTGGCGCTGGACACCGGGGCGGAGCTGCACGTCGCCACAGGCTTGGTGCCGGACAACGTCACCACCCAGGGCAACTTAGACCCCCTGGCCCTGGTCGCCGGCGGTGCTGCACTGCATGCCGAGGCACAGGGCGTGCTGGATGCAGTGCGCGGACGGCCGCACATCTTCAACCTCGGCCATGGGATCGTGCCGCAGACTCCACCGGAGCATGTGGCGGCGTTGGTCGCACAGGTGCGGGCGGCATAAGATCAGTCATGGCTCAAGTGAAAATCTTCGGTCTCCGCTGGTCTATCGGACCGGTTCGCATTGCCCTTTCGGACGCGATACGCGGCACGGTCATGGAAACTTTCTCACCTGCCTGAAAAGCGATTTCACCGCTTCATCTTATTGGATGATGCCGACTTCATCCCCTCGCAAGATCGCTCAGACCGGTATGTCATCTTCAAGCTGAGCGTCTTCGAGGGTCGTTCGGTCGAGGCCAACAAGCAAGTTATCCGCAGGTGTATAAGTGCATCCTGGACATGACCGGGATCACGCTGCAAGACATCGAGGCAACGATCTTCGAAACACCTCGCCCTGCCTAAGCAGGCTTATGCGGCCTGTCACACAGATGGCGTGCGGCCGTGCCAGGCCGCATAAGCCTGCTTAGGTCTCCATCTGTGCGCAAACCTCCAGAGGTTTGCTTAGGCCATTGGAGGCCTGCCCGGCGATGAGATCGGCCTCAACTACAAAGTTGATGTCTGATGCCGGCAAGGGCGATAGAACCCACCATTACGGCGACCCTCTGGCCTTGTGTCCATTTGACGAGGTGATTGGTTGTCGCTGTATCCAGCCCCTCACCTTGACACCCGGGCATAAGCCCAAGATCGCCGTCGCCAGCCTACTCGCTGCGGCGCACCAGGCTGGCGCTCTGCACCCGGGCACACGCGAGGAACCGCTCCCGGACCACACGAAAGACGCCCGGCGGCAGAAGCCCATAAGCCGCGCTGGCCGGTCCCTGCGCCGTCAGGAATCGCAGGTCCGGACCAGGCCAGGTAAAGTCGTTTGCCTCACTCACGATGACCCAAGACTGCGCGCCGTCCAATCCAAGCCGCGCCTTTGTGGATTGGGGCAACTCCACTCCTTCATCCGGCAACTGCGGCCGGGTATGCGTCACTGGCAGCACCAAGACCCGAACATGACCGCCCTCGCCCTTAACGGCCAATATGATGGCGCAGGGCCGATCTTTGACACCCTCCTCGCGTCCGGCAATGGCCTCACGTTTCCAAAGATACGAGTAGCGGACGACAAGCCCCGGCTGCGGCGCTGGCCAGGTCACGGCTGCCAGTCACCAAGCTCCACATTGAGGTGCTCATGCCCGGCGGGTACTTCGGCTTTGGCGACCAGAGCTATATCATCCTCCGTCAGCTCACCGGCCCAGATCGCGCGCCGGTCGCGGTTCTTGAGCCGGTCGTATTCCGCCGCCGACAACAGCACCAGGCGGTCCCGCCCGTTCTTGGTAATAGTCAGCGGCTCCGACAGTGCCTGGTCGGCCAGCGTTCCGTAGTTCTTGATGAACTCAGCCGTCGTAACCCGCATGGAAGAAACCCTCGTCAGAAATACACACTGTATGCATAGTATGTATCACATGGACATTGGGGTCGTGCTAGGCTGACAACCGGGGTGGAAAGAAAGTGGCACGGTGCCCAACACCCAGTCATCCCAGCCTCGCCCCACGCAGTCCGACACGACTGCTTGACCTCGCCCCCGGATTAGCCACCTTGAAGCCTATGCACAAACCCAAAGTCGCCATTGTCCTGTTCAACCTCGGCGGCCCGGACAAGCCAGCTTCCGTCCGGCCATTCCTGGTCAACCTGTTCAAGGACCCTGCCATCCTGCGGGTGCCGTTCTTCGTCCGGCCCGTGCTCGCCCGCGTCATCGCCTATGCCCGCACCAAGGCCGCCAGCGCCAACTACGCGATCCTCGGCGGCAAGTCCCCGCTGCTGGAACTCACCCTGGACCAGGCCACCGCGTTGGAGGCTGCCCTTCCCGACCTGGACGCCAGGTGCTTCGTCGCCATGCGCTATTGGCACCCTTTCAGCCTCGCCACCGCCCGCGAGGTGAAGGCGTGGGACCCGGACGAGGTCGTGCTGGTTCCGCTTTACCCGCAATATTCCACCACCACGACCGGCAGCAGCCTGTCTGCCTGGCGGGAGGCCGCGGCGCAGGCCGGGCTGATGAAACCGGTGACGACCCTGTGCTGCTATCACAGCGACCCCGGCTACCTCCGCGCCACCGCCGCCGAGGTCCGGCGCAGCTACGACAAGGCCCGCGCCGAGCTGGACCCCGCCATCCCGCTGCGCATCCTATTCAGCGCCCACGGCCTGCCGGAAAGCATCATCAAGGCAGGCGACCCCTACCAGTTCCAGGTCGAGCGCACGGTGGCCGGCGTCGTACGCGCCCTCGACATGCCCGACCTCGACTACATCACCTGTTTCCAATCCCGCGCCACGCCGCAGAAGTGGATCGACCCCAGCACCGAGGCCCAGATCGAGCGTGCCGCCCACGACAAGACCGCCGTCCTGGTCGTGCCCATCGCCTTCGTATCCGAGCACTCGGAAACCCTCGTGGAACTGGATGTGGAATACCGCGAGCTGGCGGAGAAGGAGGGTGTGCCGGGCTACTTCCGCTGTCCTGCCCAGAACAGCGACCCCGGCTTCATCGAGGCCCTGGCCGAGCTGGTCCGCGCGTCAATGGGCCGTGGCCCCGGCCTCTGCAGCTTCGTTGGCGGCCGCACCTGCCCCAAGCCCTTCAAGGACTGCCCGCACGCCCGCGCCGGCGCCAAGGTCCCCGCGGCGGAGCGCGTGCTGGGCGAAGTCGCTTGACTCCCCAACCCCTACGTCTCGTCATCTGGGACTGCGACGGCGTGCTGGTGGACAGCGAAGGCCCGTCCGCCCGTGTCACCGCCGCCGAATGCACCCGGCTCGGCTGGGCAATGACGCCCAACGAGGCCCTGCAGCTGTTCACCGGCATCCGCCTGTCCGACATGCCGCCGCTGCTGGAGGCGCAGACGGGCCGCCCGGTGCCACCGGGCTGGGTGGAGCATGTGCGCACCCAGCTCATCGAGACTTTGGGCCGCGACCTCGAACTGATGCCCGGCGCCGCCGAAACCTTGCGTGCCACGTCTGCCCTTGGCCTGCCTTACCGCGTCGCGTCCAACTCCTCGCACGAGGAGATGGCGGCAAAGTTTGCCCGCACTGGCCTGACCTCCCTCGTCGAGGGCCGCCTGCACAGCGCCCGCGACGTGCCCCGCGGCAAGCCCGCGCCTGACGTGTTCCTGGCCGCCGCGGCGGCCGAAGGTGTTCCTCCCGGCGCCTGCATCGTAGTCGAGGACAGCTTCCCTGGCATAGCCGCCGCCCGCGCTGCTGGCATGGCTGTCCTAGGCCTGGACCCCCATGGCGACGGCGCCGCCGTCCTTGCCGCCGGCGCCCATCCGATCCATTCCCTGTCCGAGTGCCCGGCGCTGTTCCGCGCCGCCATGCGCGCCGCGGCCTGAGCCGCACCCCATGGACCCCGACCTATGACCATCGCGGCGCTCGCGTATGTCTATCCCTGGACCAAGGCTCTGCACGTCATCAGCGTGATCGCCTGGATGGCCGGCATCTTCTACCTGCCGCGCCTGTTCGTGTATCACTGCGAACTGCCGCGCGGCTCCGTCGAAAGCGAGCGGTTCAAGGTGATGGAGCGCCGCCTGCTCAAGCAGATCATGCTGCCGGCGATGCTGGCCACTTGGTTCTTCGGCGCGCTGCTGGTGCTGACGCCGGGCATCGTGGACTGGTCCGGCTTCAACTGGTGGCATGTGAAGTTTGGTATGGTCCTGCTGATGACCGGCTTCCAGGGCGCCGCCGGCAAATGGCGCCGGCAGTTCCTGGAGGACCGCAACGCCAAGCCGCACCGGTACTACCGGATCGCCAACGAAGTCCCGACGCTGCTGATGGTGGCCGCCGTCATCATGGTGATCGTGAAGCCGGTATTCTTCTGACCGCCGACGGCGTCCATTGACGACTAACGGCCTGGACCGACCGCTGAGGAAATTAGGGCTTGAGCGCCACTCGAAGTGGCGGTCAAGTGCCTCACTTCCTTGACATTATGGTGCGTGTCCCCCACGTGGTTGATCTGCTATGCAAACAACCGGTTCCAGTCTGGCGATCTCTCCACTCGCGTGACGCCTGGGCTGGCCCGTCGGGGCCACTCCGTTCGCTCTCGTTCGCCTGACGCGATAGGGCGCACCACGATCTGCTTTTGCCTGCTAACCCTACAGGCTCCCAGCCAGACCGATCAGGCCCAGGGCGCCAAGGGCCGTGCAGACCAAAGCGACCAGCAGCAGATACCACCCGTGCAACCGCTCCCCGGCCGGAAGCACCGTAGCGGCCAGCATGACCAAAGTGCCGGTCAGCACGGGCAGCAGGACCGCGTTGGCGACTTGCGCCGCAATGTTCAGCCAAACCAGGTCGGGCGCCCACCACGTCAACCCCGCGCACCCGGTCACGCCGCCAGCATAGGCCGCATGGAACCAGCGGCTCCGCGGCATGGCGCCGCCTGGCGCGCGCCGCTGGCCCGCTGCCTCAGCGACGCCCCAGGCCAGGGCGAGCGAGCAGACAATGGCCGCCACCGTCGCCGCCCCCAGCACCCCGGCGCTGAACAGCAGCCGTCCGGCATGCAGGCCAAGGAATGGCGTCAGCGCCTCGCTGATGCTGCCGACACTGTCCAGCGTTGCCGATGCCGGGCTGCCGGCGCCAAGGGTGGCCGCCGCGGCGACCAGAACCGCGGCCGTAACCGCCTGCGTCAGCACCGCGCCCACGGCGGTATCCCAGCGCGCCGCTGTGCGGTCCGGCCGGCGCAGGCCTTTCTCCGCGACAGCGGATTGCTGGTAGAAGATCATCCAGGGGTTGAATGTTGCCCCGACCAGCGCGGCGGCGAGGAACAGGAACCGTGCGTCGCCAAGCGGCAGGTCGGACACGTCGGCCAGGATGGCGGCGCCACCCGGATGCGCCTGCCAGGCGACGAACAGGAACGCCAGCTCGAACAGCCCGATGGCGATCGCAATCCGCTCGACCCGGTGGTAGGCGCCCGTCAGCATGACCGCCAGCAGGCATCCGCCCGCGAGGGGCAGCGACACACCGCGCGGCACGCCATACAGCTCGCCGATGCCAGCGATGCCAGTGAACTCGGTCACGAGCGATCCGGTCACCGCGATGATCAGCACCGCGCAGCACGTCCAGGCCCAGGCCGGCCCGAACCGCTGCCGCACCAGTTCGCCGAAGCCGAGGCCGGTCGCAAGGCCGAGCCGCACCGCAAGCTCCTGCACCATGAACAGCGCGAGGATCAGCAGCAGCACCAGGGGCAGCAGCCGGTAGCCCCACATGGCGCCGCTCTGCGCCGCCGTGACGACGTTGCCGGCGTCGGCGTCCGCAAGCATCACCAGCAACCCTGGACCCCAGGCGGAGATGGCGGCCGCACGTGCTCGCAGAGTGGCGCTTGGCGGCGCCGGCAGCGTCACCGTCGCACGTCCGGCGCCCCGCCGCCGGGCAGCACATGGACAGACGGGCGATACCCGGCGGCCAATGCCAGCACGGCGAAGAGCGCCGGTACCGCCAGCAACAGCGGAACTGGCGCCGGCCCAAACGCAGCAATCCCAGGGTCCGAGAGGACCGCCAAGCCGGCGACAACGGCGACCAGTGCTGCCGCCGCCCGCGGCAGGACCGGCCGCTGCAGCATCAGCCGTGTCAGCACCGGGTGCAGCAGCCGTGCAGCGCCCATTGCCGCCAGCACGCCGCACGCGGCCAAAAGAAGGCTGCCCCGCGATGCCAAGGCGATGCCCAGGGTCGCCGGAAGATTGCCGATCAAGTCGGTCCCCAGCACCCCGATGCCGCCCGCCAGGCGTCCAGACGGCTCGGCCGGGCCTGCGGCAAGCTGCGGCCCGCGCCAACGGCTGGCCCGCACGGCGAACGCCAGCATGCCCAGCGCTACGATCACCGTAACGCCAGGCAGGGCCAGCAGCGCCGTGAGCACCAGTGCCGCAAGCAGGCGTCCGGCGACAAGGGCCGTGACGGCAGCCACTGGAAGCGCCAAGCCGAGCGCCCGTCCAGCATAGCCCGCATCCACACCCAGCAGCGATGCCAGGATGGCAAGCTGCAGTACTGCCAGAACCAGGACAGTCCTTGAACCCATGCCGCCGGACGCAGGCGGCAGCCAGGGCGGCGCCTTCGCACGCTCCGTCAGCAGCGCCATCGCATCGGTAGGATTGCCATGCGCATCGGTGCAGGCGGCGACGATTTGGCTCTCGATCACGCCCAGGCCGTGGTCCAACGCGCGCTGATGGGCCTGCTGGAAGCAGGGATCTTCCTCGACGCTGGCCAGGTGGGACACGTCCACGGCGCCGGCCGGGGTGGTGCCAGCCGCAGCCAGCAGCAACAGGAGGCCAAAACATACAGCCGGCCTCATGGCGGCGGAACCGGCCCAACAGGCGCGCCGGCCTGGAAGAACCGCATGAAGGCGCTGGTCGGCGACAGCATCACCGTCGGCGTCCCCGGCGCCAGCGCCGTCCGGTAAGCCTGTAGGGTGCGATACAGGTCATAGAACCCCGGGTCCCTGCCGAACGCCGCGGCGGAAATGCGGTTGGCCTCCGCCTCGCCCTGGCCCCGGACCAGCCGGGAATCCCGCTGCGCCTCGGACAGCAGCACCGTGCGGTCGTGCTCCGCCTTAGCCCGGATCTCCTGCGCCCACTCGAAGCCCTGGGCGCGCAACTCCTTCGCCTGCCGGTTGCGCTCGGACATCATGCGGTCATAGATCGCCTGGCTGGTCTGCACCGGTAGGTCGGCCCGGCGGATGCTGACATCCACCACCTCGATCCCCAATGGCGCGGCATCCCCGGCCACGGCGGCCAGCAGCCGGGCAGTGATACGGTCCCGCTCGTCCGACAGCAGCGCGGGCAAAGGCACCTGCCCCAGCTCCCGCCGCAGCGAGGAGCTGATGATCTGCGACAGTTGCGACCGCGCCTGGGTGTCCGTCCCAACTGCCTGGAAGTAGCGCAGCGGGTCGGCGATGCGAAAGCGCGCATACGTCTCGACCTCGATGCGCTTCTGGTCGCCCAGGATGATCTGCTCCACCCCCGGCTCCAGCAGGAGCAGGCGGTTGTCGTAGAACTGCACGGTGTCGATGAACGGCGCCTTCGCCCGGAGCCCCGGGTCGCGCACCACCCCGACCGGCTGGCCCAGGCGCACCACCAGCGCCTGCTGCGTCTGGCCCACGGTATAGAGCGAGGTCGTGCCGAGCCAAATGACGGCCGCCAGCACCAGCGGCCCTGCCAGCAGCCGCTTCATGGTGCAGGGACCGCGGCAACGGCCGCGCGAACCGGGGGCGGCAGCGGCAGGTAGGGCGTGATGCCGTTCGCCGCGCCGGGCTGGGTGTCCACGATGACCTTGTTCGCCGCCCGCAGCACCTCCTCCATCGCCTCCAGGTACATCCGGCGGCCCGTGACCTCCCGCGCCTCGTTGTAGCTGCCCTCGACGGCCGAGAACTGCCCGGCGTCGCCCTGGGCCAGGTTCACCGCCTGCTCCCGGTAGGCTTGCGCCTCCTGCCGGACATGCTCGGCCTCGCCACGCGCCCGCGGCAGGATGTCGTTGCGGTAGGCCTCGGCCTCGTTGCGGGCGCGCTCCTGGTCGGCCCGGGCACGCTGCACGTCGTTGAAGGCGTCGATCACCGCCAACGGCGGGTCCACCCGCTGCAACTGCACCTGGGTGACCTGGATACCGGCGTCGTAGGAATCCAGCTTGCGTTGCAGCAGGCCCTGCGCCTCGTCGGCGATGGCCTGGCGCCGGTCGGACAGGGCGGCCTGGATCGGGTTGCGCCCGATCACGGTCCGCACCGCGCCGTCCGCCGCGACCCGCACCGTCGCCTCCGCATCCACCACGTTGAACAGGTACTTGAGCGGGTCCTTAACCCGCCAGAACACGGCGGCATTGGCCTCGACGATGTTCTCGTCGCCGGTCAGCATCTGCGCGGCGACGCCGGTCAGGGAGCCGATGGCGATTTGGTTCACCTGCGTCACCTTGGGCAGCATGACCTGCTCGATGGGATACGGCAGGTGGTAGTTCAGGCCAGGCGAGCGGGTGGCGACGTAGCGGCCGAACCGGGTGACGACGCCCAGCTCGTCCGGCTCCACCTTGTAGATGCCGGTCGTGAGCCAGACAGCGAAGGCGACGGCCAACGCCGCGCCGATGCTGGCCGCGCCGATCCTCGGGGTGCCAATCCTGGGGGTACCGATGCCGATGGCGCCAATGCGGGGCAGGACCGGGCTGCGCCAGTTCGGCCGCCACGCCGGCGCGGGCGAACCAGGCGCTTGCGGCAGCGGTGCTTGCGCCGGGCTTGCTTGCTGCACCGGTGCGTCGGGTTGCGCCAGGGGCCGCGGCGTGCGGGCAAACCAGGCGGCCACCCTTGCGGGCCGCAGCACCGGCATCCCGCCAGCCAGCAGCAGGTCTTCGGCCATGTTCCTCCTCCATCGCTGCCGGCGCGGCTTCCGCCGCTTGCGCGTGGCATTTTCGTTTTCGAACACTAATCCGGCGGGATCATCCTGTCTGCTACCGTCTTGCGGCGTCCGGCGCCTCCCTACGCCGCAGGATCAGGGCCTGCCAGCCGACCAGGACCGCGGCGCCGAACGGTAGGGTGACCGGCAGGGCGGGCGCCTGCTCCGCCACCCAGGACGCAATGGCCGGGTCGGACACCGCGATGGCGCCCGCCACCCATCCCAGCGACATGCCGGCCAGGAAAACAAGCGTCACATTGCCGTCGATCAGCCGCTGCAGCAGCGAGCTGCCGAACACCAGGAGCGGGATGCTGAGCGACAATCCGGCCACCAGCAGCAGGACGCTGCCATTCGCCAGCGCCGCCACGGCGACCACGTTGTCCCCGCTCATCACGAAGTCGCCGACCAGGATTGCCGTGACCGCGCGCCAAAGCGGCGTCCTGTCCACCGTTGGCACACCGTCCGCATCGGCAGCCGGAGACTTCGTTTCCGCCGGCAGCTCGTCCACGATGAGCCGGATCGCGATGATTAGGAGGGCGGCGCCCCCGAGCAGCTTGAGAAATGGCCACGCCAGCACGAAGACGATCCCGGACGCGAACAGCAGTCGCATCGCGACCGCCGCAACCGTCCCGATCACATAAGCCCGGCGCCGGTCGGAGGGCTGCAGCCCGCGGCACGCCAGCGCGATGACGACGGCATTGTCCGCGCTCAACAGTATATCAACGAGGGCCACCTGCAGGGCTGCGCCGGCCTGCGGAAGCTGGTCCAGGGTAAGCATCGCGGCATGGACCTTCCTGGTGCAAGCTGCGACGTTGGAGGCTCGCCGGTGCCAGCGCAATGGTTGCGCGAGGGATCAGTGAAGCGGTCCAGCGCTGGGCTGGCAGCCTCGTTTCGGCCCTGCTTCGTGGCTCACTGCGCCAGACGGGCGCTTACAAATAGGCGGCTATGGCTTGACATGACCTATCAGCAGACGGACCCTGCCACCCAGGGGATACTCGCGATCGCCCCTTGAGGCTTCGGCCCAAGCATCGCGTCCAATGCTCCAACCC
This sequence comes from uncultured Acetobacteraceae bacterium, assembly GCA_964245505.1. GTDB lineage: Bacteria > Pseudomonadota > Alphaproteobacteria > Acetobacterales > Acetobacteraceae > DASWOJ01. The sequence continues at coordinate 16,989 of CAXTOB010000050.1, forward strand.
GGAGTGGACGCCCATGCCTATCCTTAGCCCTGCCACCCCAACTCGATTTCTGGGTTTGAGCGGCCTGCCCGACACCCCAGTGCTGTCCGATACTTCAGTCCTGCCCGACGTTCCAGGCCCGCATGTTTCATTGGCTGCAGCATGAGCACCGCCGTGGACGCAACCGCTCCTCCCGGCGCCCATCCACCGCCAGCATTGCCCACGTTGCGGGAAGCCACCGCCGTTTGGGCGCGCATCGGCTGCCTGTCGTTCGGAGGCCCGGCGGCGCAGATCGCGCTGCTGCACCGTGAGGCTGTCGAGCAGCGGGCCTGGGTGTCCGACCGCCGCTTCCTGCACGCCCTCAACTTCTGCACCCTACTGCCGGGTCCGGAGGCGATGCAGCTTGCCGCCTATCTCGGCTGGCTGATGCACGGCGTGCGCGGCGGGCTGGTGGCGGGGCTGCTGTTCATCCTGCCCGGCGCCGCGGTTATGCTGGCGCTTTCCCTGCTCTACACAGGCTATGGCGCCATCCCCGCCGTCGCCGCGGCGTTCTTCGGCCTGAAATGCGCCGTCCTGGTGCTGGTCGCCGACGCGCTGCGCCGGGTGGCCCGGCGGGCGCTGCTGACGCGGGCGGCCTGGGCAGTCGCGGTGGCGGCCTTCGTGGCGCTGTTCGCCTTCGGCGCGCCGTTCCCGGCGGTGGTGCTGGCGGCGGGGCTGCTAGGCTGGGCGGCGCCGGGCGCGTTTCGGGGCGCAGGGCATGCGAAGGCCGGCGAAGGACCGCTCGCCGCGCTGGATGCCGTGCTGGCGGCCGATCCCGGCCGGCCTGCCCGCATGGCGCTCGTCGCGCGCCGGGCCGGGCTGGCGGCATTGGCGGCGTGGCTGCTGCCGATGGGCGCGCTATGGCTGCATGGCGGCGTGCTGGGCGACGTGGCGGCGTTCTTTTCCAAGCTGGCGGTCGTCACCTTCGGCGGCGCCTATGCCGTGCTGGCCTATGCGGCGCAGGATGCAGTGCAGATCTATGGCTGGCTGACGCCGGGCCAGATGCTGGACGGGCTGGGCCTGGCCGAGACCACGCCGGGGCCGTTGATCCTGGTGCTGCAATTCGTTGGCTTCCTGGCGGGCTATCGGCAGGGCGGGCCGTGGCTCGCCACCGCGGCCGCGGCAGTCGTGCTGTGGGCCACCTTCGTGCCGTGCTTTGCCTGGGTGTTCCTGGGTGCGCCGTTCATCGAGCGTCTGCAGGCCAACCGGGTGCTGACCGGCGCGCTATCCGCCGTCACTGCGGCGGTGGTGGGCGTCATCGCCAACCTGGCGCTGTGGTTCGCGCTGCACACGCTGTTCACCCGGCACGTGGCGCTGCGCACGGAGGGCCTGCATATGGACCTGCCGGTTCCGGCCAGCCTGGACCTACCGGCCCTGGTGCTGGCGCTGGCGGCAGGGGTGGCGCTGCTGCGATTTCGCGCCGGAGTGGTTCCAGTGCTGGCGGGCTGTGCGGCGGCAGGCCTCGCGCTGCATTTGGCAGGGGCAATGCGGTAACGCCCCGCCGCGTTGGTGGTCGTGTGCCTGCCGGCAATGACTCCGTCATCCACCGCAACGGCCAGCAGGTCGCCGGCGCCAGTTGCCGGACGGCCTCGGCGGCAATCAGCCTGTGGCTTCCTTCGGCGTGGCGCTGCGGGCCGCCGCATCCACCCACGGCCAGGCAATCAGCGCCGGGAGGCCAAAGATGAGTTCGCGTGCACGCTTGACCAACGAAAGTGCAATGCCGACTTCTCCGGGCACGCCGAACAGGGCGCACACGGCGACAAAGCCGCCTTCCTGCACGCCCAGCCCGCCCGGTACGGCAAAGGCGGCGCCTCGAATGGCCTGACCAAGGCTCTCGATCACCAGCCCGGCGCCAAGGCTGACAGGGTGACCAAGCGCGCGCATCGCCAACCAAACCTCGACCGAACCGAGCAGCCAAGACACGCTATGGCATGAGGCGGCCCGCAGCAGGGCAGGCCGGTCGCGATAAAGCTGCATCAGCGCGTCGTGCAGCCCAGCGGACCCGTCCGCCCCGGCCAAGCCCGAGGCAGCGCCCGCGCGCTGCAGGCCGCGCTCAATCCAGCGCGCCAAGCCAAGCCGTTGAGCGGCCACGAGACCAGCCGCCGCAGCCCCGGCCAAGGCAACGCCGCCCAGCGCCGCCCAGGTGGCACGGCTGTCGTGCACGAGGTCCAGCAGGGTAAACAGGCCGCACAAGATGAAGCCGACCTGGGTCACGAACTCCACGGTCAGGTCAGCCAAGCAGCCCGCGGCCGCCCGGGACATCGGAACGCCACTGCGATGCAGCAGGCGGATAGCCAGCAGGTTGCCGCCGATCTGCGCCACCGGCAGCAGTCCGTTGATGGCCTCGCGCACCCAGCGCAGCACCATGTATGCGCCAAGGCCCAGCCGCGGCGCAGCCGGTCCGGCAACGGCTTGCCAGGCTGCGCCGGCGAACCCGATCTGCACCAGATGGAACATCACCACCGGCACGATGCGCCATCCCGCCCGGTGCAGCACCGCCAGCACGGGTTCAATACCATGACTGTGCAGCAGCCATGCCAGCAGCCCGAGGCCGACCAGGGCCCCGAGTGCAGTGCCGAGCTTCATGGCATGCCGTTCAGGCGGTCGGCGCGACCCCATGGGCTGGGGCAAACGGCCGTGCAGGCCGCCGTGCGGGACCCGGAGTCCTCGGACCAGCCTCGTGTTCCAATGTCACGCGGAAATGCTCGACATAAGGCTGGAATTGCCTGCGCTCCTGGGCCGGGTCGAGGCCGTACTGTTCGAAGCTATACTGGTTTTGTCCATAGCCGCCGCGCGGTTCGCGTTCAACTAAGCGCGTGATGCGCTGCGACGCGGTCGTGGACAGGCTGAAGTCGAAACCCCGGTAGATCTCGCCCACCACTTCGAGCGGCCGGGCAACCAAGTCGCTGTATTGGATATGCATGACGCGCGTGCTGTCCGGCAGGGACCCGCTCGCCTCCACCATCCGTGTAGCCCCGGCCAGCCAGTCGCCGACGACCTGGCGGCCGATGTCCACGCGGTCCACGCGGCGCGTGAACGGCGCGCGCAGCACCTCCGTCAGGCGCGCGACTGAGGGCAGCACCTTGAGCGGGTCGCGGTGGACGAACACGAGGCGTGCATCGGGATAGGCCTGCAGCAGCGCATTGAGCGCGAAAACATGCTCGGGCGCCTTCAGCACCCAGCGTCGTGGCACTACATCCTCGCGGCCTACGCGGTCCTGCGCCTGCAGGTGCTGCAGGAAACGCCGGTGGAAACGATAAGCCTCAACATGACCTTCGCGGTCGAGCCAGCTCCGGTAGGAGGGGACATGATGGGTCGTGTCGAAACGTAGAGAGCGGAACAGGTGCGCCGTGATCTCCGTGCACTCCTGCGGCGAGGTTGCGCTGAAGGGGTGCAGGCTCGGGAACTCCGGCGCCAACCGCGCGAAGGTGCGCAAATTCCGTGCGACCCGGGCAGGTCGCGGGTCCCGGCGGGGCTTGGGGCCAGGATCGGGATAAGGGTGGATCGTCTCCCAAGTGCGCGGGACACGGTGGCCGGCATCCTCGGCCAGCAGGCGATACAGGAACGTCGTGCCGCTGCGGGGCAGGCCGGTGACGAAGATCGGGGCCTCGATTGGTTCGTCGCGTATGCCGGGCCGCGCCGCCTCCTCCTCGGCCATGCGGGCCAGGTTGGACAGGAACCGCTGTATGTCCCACCGCGCTGCAGCGCGTCCCACGAGGGACAGGCTGGCCTCGCGGCTGTAGGATTGCAGCAGCACACGCAGCGGCGCGGCCACGGCGTCGTCGCCGAAGCCGTCCAGCCGGCAGCGCTGCTGCGCGAAGTCCAGCAGCCCAGCGCCGTCCAAGTCACGGTCCAACAGGCCGAACGCGCCCACGACGCGATCAGCGGTTCGAAGGACTTGCTGGGCAATCATAACTACGCTCCTGAGGCCGTGGGCCGTCGAGCGCCCAAATGACGCTCGCTCATGGACGGTCGTAACGGGCCGCGCCGTCTGCAAGGCTGCCAGGGCTGACGACGTGCGGGAACACAGGCTTGTGCATCAGTGCGCTATGAAATCAATGATCTATGCCGTTCCGCGCCGGCAGACCCTGCTTGAAGAGCAATATCCCTTGACGCGCGGCATCGTGAGTGCCAGTTGACGTCCAGCGCAGCCCCGTCCTGGCGGCAGCGCCTCCCAAGGAGCTTGCGGCCTCCCGGCCCGGCTCCGCACCTTCCTCCTCCCGGACCGGCTGCAACCGCCCCACGGCGCAGCACCCTGCCCCCTTTACCTTTGAGGCAGCCCAATGCACCTCGCCGAACTCAAGGCCAAAACCCCGGCCGACCTGCTGAGCTTCGCCGAATCCCTACAAATCGAGAACGCCTCCTCCCTGCGAAAGCAGGACATGATGTTCGCGATCCTAAAAAACCTCGCCGATAACGAGCAGGCCATCTACGGCGAGGGCACCCTCGAAATCTTGCCCGATGGCTTCGGCTTCCTGCGCAGCAGCCAGGCCAACTTCCTGCCCGGCCCCGACGACATCTACATCAGCCCCAACCAGGTCCGCCGCTTCGCGCTCCGCACCGGCGATACCGTCGAGGGCCAGATCAGGGCGCCGAAGGACGGGGAGCGCTACTTCGCGCTGCTCAAGGTCAACACCATCAACTTCGAGCCGCCGGACGCGGTGAAGCACCGCATCAACTTCGACAACCTCACGCCGCTGTATCCCGACCGCAAGCTGAAGATGGAGGTCGAGAACTTCCAGTCCGTCGCCAAGGGGCCGGGCAAGGACATGACGCCGCGGGTCATAGACCTGATCGCGCCCATCGGCATGGGCCAGCGCGCCCTGATCGTGGCGCCGCCGCGCACCGGCAAGACGGTGATGCTGCAGAACATCGCCACCGCCATCTCGGCCAACCACCCCGAGGTGTTCCTGATCGTGCTGCTGATTGACGAGCGGCCCGAGGAAGTCACCGACATGTCCCGCACCGTGAAGGGCGAGGTCGTCGCCAGCACCTTCGACGAGCCCGCCACCCGGCACGTGGCCGTGACGGAAATGGTGCTGGAGAAGGCCAAGCGCCTGGTCGAGCACAAGCGCGACGTGGTCATCCTGCTGGACAGCATCACCCGCCTCGCCCGCGCCTACAACAC
>CAXTOB010000051.1:0-16189 GCA_964245505.1 uncultured Acetobacteraceae bacterium
TCCTCAAGGACGGCACGGAAGTCCATTTGCCGCCGCACATGGGCAAGCCCGTGCTCGCCGCGGTTAGACCGGGCGCGATGGTGCGCGTGCGCGGTGTGCGGCCGCGCGGCATCGCCATGATCGCCGCCGTATCTGTCGCCCCGGAAGAGGGCGACTGCATCGTGGATGCGGGGCCGCCGGACGACGACGGGGCACGCAAGACGGAGCGCAAGCAGGCGCATGCGGCGCGGTCACCGATGGAGGTGCAAGGCGTCGTGCGCCAGGCGCTGCACGGCCCAAAGGGAGAAATGCGCGGTCTCCTCCTGGAGGACGGGCGAACCGGGCGCTTCCCGCCGCATGCGGCGGAGGGCGTGGCTGGGCTCCTGGTGGCCGGCAAGTCGGTGCTGCTGCGCGGCGATGGCTTTGTCACACCGCATGGCACGGTTATCGCGGTGCGCGAGATCGGCACGTCGATCGACGATCTGCGGCAGCTCGACGCCAAGAAACCGCATCCGAAGGGTCACGGGGACAAGCCGGGCACGCGTCACAAGCCTGCCAGGCACGACCATCACGGCGGACCACAAGGCGCGTCGTCGCTCTGATGCAATGAACCAAGCCGGGTGCGCGCGCACCCGGCTTTTTTGTGAGGAGGGATTGGTGGCGGAGCGAACCGGCATTCTGTGTTGGCTGCACATCGGCGACCTGCACATCGCGCAAGCGGGCGAGGAGAACCATCGGGATCTCCTGCGCATCGTTGACCTTGCGGGGGGACTGCCCTCTGGCAGTGTCGATTTCGCGGTGCTGCCAGGCGACAATGCGGACGACGGCACGCCGGAGCAGTTTCGGCTCGTGCGCGCTGCGGTCGCCCCCTTGCCGATGCCTCTGCACATCCTGGCAGGCGACCACGACTTCAAGCCGCGCGCGCTGGATGCCTTCCACGACGTACTCGGCGCGGAGCGCCTGCCGAAGTCCGTCACGGCGCAAGGGCACCGCTGCCTATTTCTCGACGTCGTCTCCACAGGGACCGGCGGCCCCGATTTTCGGCTGGGGAAAGATCAGCTCGCTTGGGCCGAGCGCGAGCTTGAGGAAGCAGAGGCGGCGGGAGAAGACGCTGTCGTGTTCATGCACACCTATCCGGCCGATCTACGAGAAGGCGCGGAGCGGCTCGGCGCGCTGCTGGTCCGCCCGCATGTCACCTGCGTGGACATGGGCCACACCCACTATAACGAGCTGGCCAATGACGGCGCCACGATCTTCATGGCAACCCGTTCGACAGGCCAAATCGAAGAGGGGCCGCCAGGCTTCTCGATCGCTGCCGTCGACGGGCGCGGCGTGAGCTGGCGCTTCAAGCCGCTCGATTCGGCCTGGCCCTTCGTCCTTATCACGCATCCGACGGACCGGCGCCTGGCTACGGAAGCCAACCGAAATAGCGACACTGTTCCCGTCGTTCGGGCCAAGGTGCTCGGCGACGCCCTAATTACCGACGTTGAAATGCAAGTGGACAACGGCGCGTGGATACCCATGCAGCCCGTGTCCAGCGACGCGGCTCTTTGGGAGGGTGCGGTTCCTCCCGACGCGCGCCGGGTGACCGTGCGCGCCCGCGATGCGAACGCCCGTCACGACGAAGATCAGATCGAGCCGGCAGGCCATGATTGGACGTCGCCGAAACGCCACGCCGATGGCAGCGACGCTGACCGTGTCGGGGCCTGGCCGGAGCGGGGCATCTTCGACACCCAGCTCGGGCCAAACCGCAACGGGCGAAAGTGGTGATGGGCGCTTTTTTCGCCTCGCCCTGGACGACCTGGGCCATCGCTGGCGGCGCCACGGCCGGGGTTATCATCCGCCCGTTTTCATGGCCCGAGTTCATCTGGGCTGTGAGCGGAGCGGTTCTGCTGGTGGCGCTCGGCTTGCTGAGCCCGGCCGATGCGCTGTCCGGGATCACCAAAGGCACCGACGTCTATCTGTTCCTGACCGGCATGATGCTGCTGTCCGAACTAGCCCGCCAGGAAGGACTGTTTGACTGGCTGGCCGCGCGGGCTGCACGCATGGCGAAGGGCTCGGCCACGCGCCTGTTCACCCTCGTCTTCACCGTCGGAACAGTCGTGACCGTGTTCCTCTCGAACGATGCCACGGCCGTCGTGCTGACACCTGCCGTGGCAGCAGCCGCCAAAGCGGCAAAGGCGGACAAGCCGTTGCCGTACCTGTTCATCTGCGCCTTCATCGCAAATGCAGCAAGCTTCGTGCTGCCGATCTCCAACCCTGCGAACCTGGTGATCTACGGCAGCCATATGCCGCCGCTGCTGCAATGGCTGCCGCGCTACGCGCTGCCATCGCTACTTTCCATCCTTGCCACCTACTTTGTGCTGCGCTGGAGCCAGAGCACCGATCTTCGCCAGGATATCTCGGCCGAGATCGAGGTGCCGGAGCTATCGGCAGCCGGCAAGATAGCGGCCTTCGGGATTGCCGCGACGGCGATCGTGCTGCTGGTCTCCTCCGGCTTCGCCATCCAGCTTGGGCTGCCAACCTTCCTGGCTGGCCTGGGCACGGCGATCCTCGTTCTGACCCGCTCAAAATGCGGCGTCCCCGACGTCGTGAAGAACATCTCCTGGGGCGTGCTGCCGCTCGTGGCCGGACTGTTCGTGCTGGTGGAATCACTGGAGAAAACCGGCGTCACGCGCGAGCTGTCCGTGCTTCTGCAGCAGTTGGTCCAGCAATCTGCGACCGTGGCAGCCTGGGCGTCCGGCGTGGTGCTGGCCGTGGGATGCAACCTGGTTAACAACCTGCCCGCCGGCCTGGTAGCCGGGCGCGTAGTCGAAATGGCGAACGTCCCCGATCACGTGCGCAGCGCGGTGCTAATCGGCGTTGATCTCGGGCCGAACCTGTCCGTCACCGGCTCGCTGGCGACGATCCTGTGGCTGACCGCGCTGCGGCGCGAAGGCCAGAACGTGAGCGCGTGGGCGTTTCTCAAGCTCGGTGTTCTGGTGATGCCGCCGGCCCTCCTCCTCGCAATCGCCGGCGCCTTCGCGTTCGGCTGAACCACCCCGGAGACCACAAGCATGCAGAACATCAGCTCGGCCTGGCTTTACCCTCTCATCCTCATTGCCGGCGCGTTGCAGGCGTGGGGACCGCCGATGAACGGCGCCCTACGCAAGTCGCTGGAGAATCCTTGGCTCGCCAGCACCATCTCTTTCCTGCCGATCGTCGCCTTTCTTCTGGTGCTGTTCTGCTGCCTGCCCAATCCTCTACCTTCCGCCAAGGGCTTGGCCTCGATGCCGTGGTGGGCGCCGCTCGGCGGCTTGCTTGGAGCCTTCGCCGTCGTCATGGGGCTGCTGTTCGTCGACAAGATCGGCGCCGGCCCCTTCGCGGGCCTGACGATCACGGCCAACATCCTGATGTCGCTCGCCGTCGACCATTTCGGGCTGTTCGGCATCGAGCAGCATAGCCTCAACATCTGGCGCATCCTGGGCGGCGCGCTGATGACCGGCGGTATCGTCCTGATCGCGCTGTTCTAGAATGGCCACGGCCGATGACGGCGTGATCGAGCAGGCGCAACGGGCTGGCTTTCGGCCGCGCTCGCTCGATGCTGTCAACTTCCTGCTGGCCGACGTTCGGGGAGCGTTGGGGCCATACCTCAACGTCTTCCTTATCACCCAGCAGCACTGGAGTCAGACGGAGGTCGGCTGGGTCACGACGATCAGCGGACTGCTCGGCCTGGCCGCGCAAACGCCGGCCGGTGCTGCCATCGACGCGACACGGCGCAAGCGTGGCGCGGTCGTCCTGGCGCTGATCGTGCTGGCAATCGGCGCCTTGGTCGTCTTCGCCGTACCGACCTTCTGGCCAGTCATGGTGGCCAACACAGCCATTGCCGTGGTCGGGGACGTGTTCGGCCCGGCCGTGGCAGCCGTCACCCTCGGCCTTTATGCGCGCCGGCATCTGGCCCGCCGGATAGGCCGTAACTCGGCGTTCGATCACGCCGGCAACGTGGCTATCGCCGCAGCCGCGGGCGGCATCGGCTATCTGTTCTCGCAGCGCGCCGTGTTCCTGCTCGTCCCGGTGTTCGCATTGGCGGCCGCGGTCGCAATGCTGTCGATTCCGCAATCCGCCATTGACCAGGACCGCGCCCGCGGGCTCGGGGATGGCGAGGGACAGGAGGAAAAGGAGGGGCAGGGACCGTCCGGCTATGCCGTGCTACTGAAGTCCCGCCCGCTCATCGTGTTTGCGCTGTGCGCGATGCTTTTCCATTTTGCGAACGCGCCGCTGCTGCCGCTCGTCGGCCAGAAGCTCGCACAGGCCTACCCGAAACTCGCGACCGCCATGATGTCGTCCTGCATCATCGCCGCCCAGCTCATCATGCTGCCGGTAGCCCTCGCCGTCGGGCGGACGGCGGACCGTTTTGGCCGCAAGCCTATCCTGTTGATCGGGTTCGCTGTGCTGCCGATCCGGGCGCTGCTCTACACCTTTTCGGATAGCGCCCCCTGGCTGATCGGCGTGCAGCTCCTCGACGGGGTCGGTGCCGGCATTTTCGGTGCGATCACGCCTCTGGTCATCGCCGATCTCATGCGCGGGACTGGCCGCTACAACCTGGCGCAAGGTGCCGTGGCAACTGTGCAGGGTATGGGAGCGTCCCTGAGCGGCCTGGCGGCCGGCGTCATCGTCGATCACCTGGGCTACTCCCCGGCGTTCCTGACGTTCGGCGCTGCGGCATGCGTGGCGCTCGTGGCCCTGTTTCTAGCCATGCCTGAAACGGCGCCTGCTTCAGGCCAAGGCCGGAGAACGCAAGATGCCCTTCAGCGCCTTTGACCTTCTTCGATCAAGCCCCGAATCCGCGTCGCCAAAGTCTCCATCGCAAACGGCTTGGTCATTACCTGCATGCCGGGACTGTCTCTCTCACCCGAGCGCGAAGGCAAGTTGGGTGCGGTCGGTCATTGCCGGTTGCGCCGTTGGATGCCGCGGCGAAGATGGAGCAGATGTCACTGGTATCGGGCCAGGCCGTGCTTCGTATTTCGCCTTCAGCCGGGCCAGTTCAGCCCGCTCGTGTGCATGTTCCTCGTTCTTCAGCTTTGCGCGGTAGAGTCCAACGAGGTCTGCGGCCTTCAGGCGTCGCGCGATCTCACGTTCCGCGTCGCAGAACGTGTGGGTGGCCTCGCCATGGCAGGGCCACGACATGACCTGTTCGAGGAACTCGATCTTTCCGGCCGTCGAGGTAAAGTATTCGGTCCAGAAGCCACCCAGCTCATAGTGAGCAATGAACCCGAAGGTGTGCATCACTTGTCTGTAGAATCGGTTGGTAAACTGATGCTTCGGGAAGTCCGACGAGGCAAAGCGTATGAAATGTGTCGTGAACCAGACCTTGGTGTCAGATGGCGTGAACTTGGTCGGGGTGAAGTCTGCCGTTGTCGGTGGCGGATCACGCAGTATGGCGACGATATAGGCCGGGATCACGTCTCGGTCCCCTTTTCAGCAGAGGCACGATTGGCAAAGACCTGGCACGCCTCTCGACCCACGATGCTCCAGATCACGACTTCAAGAAGGCCCTCGTCAAAGCCGGGATTGTAGCCGGCGTTCAGGCGGACCTCGCCCGTGTTCGGTTCGACATACGCGCCGGGCGTGAAATGTCTCAGCACCTCGCTCCGGGTCATGTCCATCTTGCGGCAGAGCCGGTCGACGCACGGGTCACTGCGGAACTGACGCGAAAGCCTGTCGATATCCAAGAGAAGGTCGTAGTAGCCTGGCGCGTCCGCATCGCGTCGTTCGACGCTGAGAATGAAGCGGCGCGGCATGGGCGTGTCACCCGGTCTCAGGGTATTCGAGACGTCGACGGTCGTGACCGGGGTCGGCGCCGGGGTCCGTAGCTGGGCTACGATCCTGGGCGGCATCACGGGACGGCCTGGCGGGCTGCGTTGCGATCACGCACGACGTCGGGGTCTGCGCCGGGGACGTGCCAGCCGAACATCGAGCCGACCACCATGGCCTCGACCTGTTCCGGGTTGGGTGGAACATCTAGTCGCGCGTTGAGCGCCTCGGCCGAGTGGACGCCTTTGAGGTCTGAGGTGCCTTCCACGTCATTGATCTCGGTATATCCAGGCACACCGCGTACGATCTCAATCGTGCGCGGGCCTCGACTGCCAGGAATCGTGGCGAAGCAGCGTGGCGGCAATTTGGCAAGCGTCGTCAGCACGTTGGGCGTGGTCATGGCGGTCTCCAGGTTTTAAGGATGACCGCGCAAGCGGCCGGGACGATGGAGGGGCTAGGCGGTGGCTAGCAGCGGCGTGGGATCTGCCACGCCGACGGCTGCGTCGATCGCGGCGGCGAGCTGGATGGCGCCGATGTCGGCGCGGTAGCGTTTGCGGCTGCCGCGCTTGGTCAGGCCGAGCGCAAGCCATCCCGTGCCACGGTCGTCTGTGCCGATGATCGTGGTGTGGGCGTCCGGAGATGGATGCAGGGCAGTGATCGTGACGGTCGAAAAGGCGGCCCGGCCGATCAGCAGGTTATGAAAGCTGCGGCCGATCCTGAAACCGCGTTCACTGATGACGGCGAGGTTGCGCGCCCGGCGACGCGCCGCCTCGACCTCATGGCGCATCTTGTAGATCTCATAACACGCCATCCGACGATGCACATCGAGGAACGTCGGCACATCGTCATAGTGGTCGAAGCTGCCTCCAACCGTGCGCGCCCCGCTGCCGTCCGACATCATGGCTTCGAACCAAGCGCGATCCGGCAAGCGGTGCCGTACGATCGCCCATGCCCCCCGCGGTGCCGCTACGACCCGGGTCTCCATGGCCAGGTGGAACGCGCGGCCTTCCGGGAAGTCCGATGGTTGGTCGAAGGTGCCGAGGCACTCGTCGCGGGCAGGGTCGTGATGGCCAATCTGTGCCCGCACGAAAGCCTCGATCGCGTTGTCGTAGAAGAGCCCGGAATTCAGGGCTGCCTCGGTCGCCGCGCGAAGCACGCTTCGGTAAGCCGTGGGAAGCCCTGCGATGTCCGTCATGCTGCCCGCGCCAGTAGAGATGGGCTGACCTTCGACCGGAGGTTCCGCCGGTATAGCCGCATGTCCGGCCGTGTCGGGTAGCTCGTTATGCCCTTGGTCAAGCCAAGGTCGTCATGCAGGATCAGCAGCCGGACCGAGACTTGAACGCGGCGGCCGCTCCGCAGCGAGCGGACGATCGCTGCGTCCGAGCGACCCGCGAAGTAGACATCTTCCCACATCCCGCTGTCCTTGCTGCGGCGTGCGGCGGCAACCGTGCCGTTGACGAAGCTCTCGACAATCCAGGGGTCGCGGCATGTGGCCCTGCCACCGAAGCGGCTGAAGAACTCCTGATCCTGCAGATAGTAGATCGACCCTGGCGCGATGATCCCGATGCGGAGTGGATTGTCGCCGCCCATGCAACGAGCGGCGTAGTATTGGCGGATCATGCTGCGTGCCCTTCCATCGTGGGCACGGAGGCGTGCGTCTCCGTCGCCCAAAGCCGGGTGTAAATCGCTAGCATGTGAAATCTCCGGGGAATGGCGAGTGCCGCCACGCGCGCCTCAACGAGGCGGGCGGGATGCAGGCGCGGTGATGTGGTCGGGGGGGACGCTCGAATGCAGATCGAGCGCGCGGTCAGTCAGGCGGGAGCGTGGATGCGTCCGGGGCCATGTCGAGCTTGTGGCCAACCTGTTCCAGCCGGTCGATCCGGCGGAGCAGATTATCGTGGTGCTCACTTTTCCAGGCGAGCACCGTCCGCCGATCCATGCCAGTCATTCTCTCACGCTCGGCGATGATCTGACCCAAGCTCTGTCTGTGTTCCCGGATCGTGCGGCTCACCGCAAAGGAGAGGATCTCCATCTCTTCTACCGAGAGCACGAGGAACTGGGTCATGCGACGCACTCCAGAAGACGCTCAAGGCGTTGCGCGTCACGCTTGAGCGCCGTCATATCCGATGCGTGCAGCCGAGCCTGGCGCGTTGCCTCATCGACGTAGACGTTCCAGGCCAGACGGCCCCAGCTTCTACGATCGCCGGCCTGCCGCTGAGGCAGGATGCGTCGCACTGCGGCTTCGCAAGCCTGGTCCATCTTGGCCTCGATTCCTGTAATCTTGCCCTGCGTGCCGCGGCACCTGCGGCCAGGGCATTTCGATCAAGAGTAGATGTGGGTGCTTGCAGGCAAACATCCACGTCCACGGCAATTCGGCCGCCATACGCGACAGCGTTCATGGGGGTTGCTCCGAATGAGGAGCATAGCCAGGCACTTGCCTGGCCATGCCGATGAGGGTCAGGCCGCGAGTGCGTTTCCAGCTTCGCCGGAAAACGGGTCCTCTGTCTTACCGATCCGCGTCACGTCCTCGTCATCCGGCGGCTCCTCACCGCTTTCCGATGCTTCGTCATCACCCTCGCCATTGTCGTCGATTACGCGCGCATTCAACGGCCCCACGTAGCGCCCACCAGCAACGACCGACGACGGATTGCGCCGGGCCTCCAATTCCTCCGGGGTTGGCGCGAAGCGTGCGGCCGGATAGATCCAGGTCTGGTCCTTGAACCGGGCGGCGAGGGCAGCCCGGGTGTCTTTTGCCCGTGGGCCGGGCTCGATCTCGCTGGCCAGGGCAGCCCGTTCGAGGGCGGCCTTGGACACGCATGGCAGGAAGTCCTCGGTCGCCATCGTGGGCAGGAACTCGTCTGCCGCGATGGCGGTGCCGGCGTGGCGTGCCCCCATGCCGCTGGCGGAGTGGTTGTCGCGGCAGGACAGCACCTCCACCAGCATGTCGCGCGCGGCCTGGCGCAGTGTGTCCGGGTCCGTCGTCAGCACCCCGTCCTGCGTCAGCCGCTCGGCAATGCGGGCGCAATCATTGCCGAAACTCCGTCCGCCGACCCCAGACTTCACCTCGACGTTGCGGCCACCCAATGCCAGCACCAGCAGGGCGACGAGCTGCTGGTCGTCGATCGGCCGCTCGCGCAGCGCTTGGTGCAGCGCATCGGTGCGGAGGTCACCAATCATCGCAACGCCCTTGGCAGTGATGTCTGGCCGGGCCTTGGGCACCGGCTTCACGCTGCCGGGCTCTACATCCGTCGCACGGCGCTTCTCCGGCATCGCGTAGGTCACGGTCCTTACCTCGCCGGTGTTGCCGTTCACGTAGTGGCCGAGCATGTCGCCGTTCGCGGTCCGGCCGTAGTGCTCGACCGCGCCCTTCGGCAGCACCGGGCGGCCGTAGGTGTCGACCGCAAGGACGGTGCCGTTCTCTGGCAGGTTGGCCTCCAGCCAAGCCTGCTGTGCCTCCAGGAAGGCGTCGACCTGGGTGGTCGTGCGGCTGTCCTCGTCGGCCGGGGCGAACAGATCCTCGGTCCAGACGATGCCGAACGCCGCGGCCTCATCGGCACCAAACTTCGCCTGCTTGGCACTCAGCTTCCGCTTGGTGAGGCCCTCCGCCATCACATACCAGGAGGTCTGCTCGGTGCGTTTCGGCTTGTTCTTCTTCCAGACCGCCAACTGCTCGTCGGTCTCGGCCGAGGCGATCGTGCGCAGCTCGCGCTCGTTCGGCATGTCGCCCTGCGCCATGCGGTCCAGCATGGGTTGGCAAATCTTCGCCAGCAGCCGGAGCTGGGCGATGTTGCGCGGGGTCAAGCCGAGGGCGACCGCGATGGCGTCGTCGGTGTAGCCGGCCCCGGCGAGGCTCTCCATCGCCCTCCAGCGGTCGACAGGGCCCATCTCCGCCCGGACCAGGTTCTCGGTGATCGCGTTCATCGGGTCCGACAGCGCCTGCTCGTCGGCCGCGTCCTCGACCAGCACCAGGATTTCCTTCAGGCCGGCCTTGATCGCGGCTGCAACACGGCGGTGCCCGGCGTCGATCGTCAGCACGTCGACGCTCTTGCCGGTCGTGCCGGTGATCTTGACCAGGGGCGGCTGGATGATGCCCCGCGCCTGCACCGAGGCGAGGAGCTGCCCATCCGCCTGCGGCGAGGCTGCCGTGCGGCGTGGGTTGTTCGGGTTGGCTTTCAGCTTGCGGGGATCGATGGTCCTGAGTTCCATCTCGGGTGGCTCCTTCGGGTTATCTTCTGTCCTCCATGCTTCTCTGGAAGACCCCATCCCCGCGCCGCGGCGGGACCCGGGCGGGTCAAGGGCGCGCTTGCGAGGGAGCGCAGCGACCGTCCCTTGACGCGCCTGGGTGGCGTGGCATCCCTCCCCCTAGGCCGCTTCCTCCTCGCCCTCCTGCTCGTCCACATCGTCGTTCGCGGCCCGGGCGCGCAGGCGAGGCATCTCGGCTTCGTCGTCGGCCAGGCTGGGAGCAGCCGCCTCCTTGCTGGTCGCGGCCAGGCTCGCCTCCAACGCGGTCAGATCGGCGTATTTGCCGTTCAGCTCGGCCTGCAGCGCGAACGGCATTCCGAGCCGTGGGGTGTAGTCGGCGATGCGGACACGGTTCTCGGTCAGGCTGCGGCGATGCTGGGCCAACTCGGCGTCGAAGTGGTCCAGTGCGTGTTCGAGGCGCGACACTAGGCCGAGGGCGGTCAGGTTGACCGAGAACTCGATCTCGCCGGCTTCCCCGGTGCGATCCAGGGCGACCAGGACCTCTAGGTCCTTCTGGCGCCAACTCCGGACCAAGCTGGCGGTGATGCCGAAACCCCCTATCTCCGCCACGGTCCAGTCCCCTCTCTCCTGGCGCACGTCCAGGTTCCGCAGCAGGTTGAGCAATACCCCGCCGGCTTTGGGGCGTTCGGAAAAGGACACGCCCTCCACGGTCATCGCGAACGCGTCGCCGCGCGTTGGCCGGCGTCGATCGATGTCCTGCCCGACGTGGCGGATGCGCCGCTCGGCCGTGGCGACTTCTCGCTCGGCATGGTGGATAGCTGACCGAACCGCCTGCTGGTCGTCGAAGTGAGCGGCGCACTGGCGTTCCAGCCGGGCGATCTCGGCCTCCAATCCCGCCTTCTGCATCAGACGAGGGTCGCCTGACGCGATAGCTTTGGCCATGGCGAACTGGCTCACCTGGGAGCCGGCATCCTCGATGCGGCGGATCGACCGGTCACCGGACATCGCCGCGTTGATGAAGCGCTGCTTGCGCTCGTTGTTCTGCCACATCGTCGCATCGGTCGATCCGAGCGTCGCATAGGCGTAGATGCCGATCTCGTCGTTCTGGTTGCCCTGCCGCTCGATCCGGCCCTCGCGCTGCTCGATCTCGCTCGGCAGCCACGGCACATCGAGATGGTGCAATGCGACCAGCCGGAGCTGCGCGTTGACCCCCGTGCCCATGGTCTGGCTCGACCCGATCAGGATGCGCTTGCGCCCGGCATTCACGTCGTTGAACAGCCGCTGCTTCACCGAGGACTTCTTGTAGTCCTGCATGAACGCGATCTCGCCGGCAGGCACGCCAGCCGCGACGAGCCGATCCTTGATCCAGCAATAGGCCGAGAAGCCCCGCGCCGCCTCGACGTTGAGGGTGCCGAGGTCGGAGAAGATCATCTGCGCGGCGCCGGGGATGGGATAGGCCTCGCCGTCGCCGCGACGGTAGGTGTTCCGGCTCGTCTCCTGCCAGATGCGCAGCACGTTGCGGACGAGCGCGTTGAGCTTGTTGTTCTCCTCGCTCTCATACTCCTCCAGCACGAACCGCAGGTCGATCGCCGCGTGACGGCCGTCCGTGATGACGGACAGCAGGATGTCGTCGCCCTTCTCGGGACGGCGCTTGCGGCCCTCGATCGCGCTGATGCGCCGGGCCAGCACCCGCTGATACCAACGGAAGGTCTTGCTCGGCTCGGACGTCATGAGCTGGCGCTGGCCGGTCTCGATCCTGGGCAGGCGGAGATAGCCGCGCAGATCGTCCTTGGTCACGACGTCGGCAAAGCTGCGGAACATCGCCATCAGGTCGGCGACGTTGACGAACTCGGCAAAGCGCGTGACCGGCTTGTAGAGGCCGGAGGGTTGCAGCTCCAGCTCGGTGCGGCTGTCGCCGAACGTCGCCGCCCAGGCGTCGAACTCGTGCAGCCCGCGCTCCTTCAGGGCGTCGTGCTGCATGTAGCGCTGCAGCGTGTACATCTCGGCCAGCGTGTTGGTGATCGGCGTGCCCGAAGCCATGACAAGGGCGCGGCCGGGATTGATCGTGTCGATGAAGCGCGCGGCCACGTAGAGGTGCCAGGCCCGCTGCGAGCCGTCCGGCTGCACCCCCTTCAGGTTGGTCATGTTGGTGGCGAAGCTGAGTTTCCTGAACTCCTGCGCCTCGTCCACGATGATCTGGTCGACGCCGATCTCGGCGAGCGTCAGCATGTTGTCCTTGTGGGTGGCGAGTGCCTCCAGCTTGGCCTCCAGCTTCTCCTTCATGTTCTCGATGCGCTTGCGCGTGATGCGGTCGTCGCCGTCGATCCGCTCCAGCAGCTCGGTGTAGGTGGCCACCTGCTGCGCCACCATGTCGTGCTCGAACTCGGCCGGTGCTGCGATGAACTTGAAGGCGCTGTGGGTAAGGATGATGCAGTCCCAGCAGGCGGTCGCTGCGCGGGCGATGAAGCGGTGACGCTTGCCGGAGACGAAGTTGGTCTCGTCCGCGACCAGGATGCGCGCGGTTGGATACAATTGCATGAACTCGCGTGCCGCCTGGGCCAGGCAGTGGCCGGGCACGACCATCAGCGCCTTCGACAGGAGGCCCAGGCGTCGTTGTTCCATGATGGCGGCCGCCATCAGGAACGTCTTGCCGGCGCCGACCGCATGCGCGAGGTAGGTGCTGCCGGCGGTGATCACCCGCCAGACGCCGTTCTTCTGGTGGGTGCGGAAGCTGATCGCGCTCGATGCGCCCGGCAGATGTAGGTGGGCGCCGTCGAAATGGCGCGGGACCAGGTTGTTGTAGCGGTCGTTGTAGGTCCGGGTGAGCTGGCCGGCACGCTCGGCGTCGGTCCACACCCAGGTCTCGAACGCGCCGCGGATCTTGGCCAGTTTCTCCTTGGCCGCCTCGGTCTCCTCGGCATTGATCTGGCGGTGCTCGCCGTCCGCGTCGCGCCACACGTCCCAGATGGTCGGGATGGCGGAGTTGAGCGCGTCGTGCAGCAGCAGCCCGGCATGCCGGCGTGCCGTGCCCCAGAGCGACGTCGCCGCGGCCTGGCCGACGAAACGGCTCGTGTCCACGGTCCAGGCCGCGATCTCGACGGTGTGCCGGATCGTGGTGGCGATCCCGATCACCTGCTCGGAGAACGCCTCGATGACTTCCGTGGGTATCCAGGGTGAGCCTGGCCGGGCGGTGATGTCGGACGGCCGCAGGTCCTCGGGCTGCACCCGGCGGAGGGCCTCGACGTTCCGCTCGTAGCGGACGTCCTCGGCCGCGGCCTTGATCGCAGCGGTCAGCTTGGTGCGGACGGCGCCGGACAGGTAGGCATCCGCGGTCTGCCAGGCACCCTCCAGCCAGGCGGCGCCTGCGGACGGGTCGAGGAACACCGCATCGCCCAACTCGGCCAGCACCTGCTCGCGCGAGCGGCCCAGCCGTTCGGCGACGTGATCCATGTCCACATGCCCGACCTCGGCCAAGGTCACGGCGAGCGCGTCGGCCGCGGTCACGATCACCGGCTCGATCGGCGGGTGGATGACCCGCTCGGTGAACACCGGCCCGCGTTTGGCCGTGCTGCTCTCCAGGTCGTAGTCCTCGATCGAGGCGACCAGCCAGCAATCCGGGTCGTCCTGGAACGGCGCCAGGTTTGGCCGCCGCTGCGTCTCCGTAACCTCGCCCGTCAGCGGGTCCGTGCTTCGGGTCGTGGTGGTGAGGTTGATCGGCCCGAACGCGCGGGTGAAGGCGCCATAAGCTACCCGCAGCTTCACCTGAGCCGCGCCCCAGGGCTGGTTGTCCACCTGGGCGCGCAGAACGTCGCGCAGGGCGTCCCGCACCGGCACCAGCATCCGGATGATGCGTGCGTGCTTGGCGAAGATGCCGCTGCTGGCCTTGGCAGACTTGATCGAGACCGGCACGGCCTCGCCGTGAAGAACCTGCATCAGCTCGTCATCGAGCAGGACGTAGCTGCCCTCCTTCACCGTCGCACCTTCGGCGGCGGTGCCGACGCGGAGACGTGGGGCATCCGGGAGGCGACGGGTTGCCGGTGTGGACTCCAGTGAGGGGGTGTGGATGCCGGTGGGCAGCGTGTCGATCGCCGCGTCCAACGCCGCGTCGAGCCCGTCTGGGGTGACGCTTGCCGCGGCCCGGCAGGTATAGATGGGGCCGTAGGCGCTGGTGGTCCAGGTATGCTGACCCAGCACCTGCTCGGGGTGCGTTGCAAAGTAGGTGTTGACCTGCAGCGCACCCTCGTCCGCGGCGTCCTCCGCGGGTAGCACCTCTCGCAGGGCATCCCACACGGCCCCGGCCGGCTCCTGCCCTGGCGCGCGCTTCTGAAAGAACAGCACGTCGACCACGACCTCGGTGCCGCTGGCGGCCATCATCGCCGCTTGCGGCAGGCGGATGGCACCCACCAGGTCGGCCATGCCGGCAATGTGCGTGCGCGCTGTCTGATCCACCCGATCCATCAGGAACCGGCTGCACACGAAGGCGGCCAAGCCGCCCGGCTTCAGGCGCTCGATGCTGCGGGCAATGAAGTACTCGTGCAGCGACATACCGAGCTTTCCGGCTGGGTCTTCCGCTCGCACTATCCGGTCACTGAACGGGGGATTGCCGAGCGCCAGGTCGAAGCTCTCTGCAAGCTTCGCCTTGGTAAAATCCTCCTGGCGGACCCACGCCTCGGGGTAGAGCAGCTTGGCGATGCGCGCCGTGGTCGGGTCCATCTCGATCGCGGTGATCGCGGTCTTGGCCGCAACCGCCTCCGGCATCAACGCCAGGAACAGGCCGCTGCCGCAGCCCGGCTCCAGCACGGTGCCGCCGGCAAAGCCCATGCGCTCCAGGCCGCGCCAGATAGCGCGGATCATGAACTCCGGGGTGTAATGGGCGTACTGCGTGGCCCGGGCGAGGGCCGCCATCTCCGCCGGCGACACGAGCTGCTCCAGCATGTTGCCGAGATCCTCCCAGCCGGCTCGGAACCCCTCACCGGCGCGACGGAACAGGCTGTTCGCGAGGTCGGACGCGCCAAGCCCGGTGAACAGCGCCAGACGCGCCTGCTCGTCCGGGGTCGCATGGCGGTCCTCGGTCTCGATTTCCTGCATGAGTCGGATAGCCGCGATCGTGTCGGCGGCGCGGGCCTTCCAGCCCTGGGCGAGCGGCCGGTTGCCGTTCAGGCGGAACGTGTGCGCCGGGATTCGCGGCACGACCGGCGCCGGCGATGCGGCTTCATCGGGCTCAGCCTCCCGGAATCGCGGGCCGGTGCTGGCGGGCGCATCAAGCGAAAACCCCCAGCCGAGACTGGTGCTGTCGAACAGGGACAGGTTTAGCTGGGACGTGTTCGGGCCGGGCTTGGTCATGGTTTGTTCCTTGCAGCGGGCATGGCGGGGCGCGGGGGGGGGGGGGGGCGGCCCCCGGCGCGGGGGGGGGGTGAGCGACCCCCGGGCCGGGCGGGGGGGGGGGGTGGGGGCGTGTTGGAGCGGCTTAGCTGGCGGCTGGTGCTGCCTCGGCCGCGGCGACCGCCTTGCGGGCCTTGGCAGGCGTCATCAGTCGATAGCCGACCAGGGCGTCGGCGACGGTCGGCCAAACCTTGCGCGCCGGACCGCCCATGAACGTCACGGGCTTGAACCGCCAGCCCGTGGGCGGTCCGTTGTAGGTTTCGATGCGCGGCTCGATCTTGGCGATCAGTTCCGGCGGCTCGCCCTCTTCGAGGCGGAAGCCGCTGCCATGGCGGGTGAGCCGATAGGTACTCATGACCCGCTCTCCGCCGGCTCAAGCACTTCCAAGGGCAGCATCGGGGTGCGCGCTACCGTCTGGCGGCCGACTGGCTCGAAACGGACGATCGTGTAATCAGCGAAAGCCTTGCCGCACAGTCGTGCGATCGTGCCGGTCTTGCCGGCGTGCTCGCCGCCCCCGGCCCTGGGATCGGCGTTGACCCGCACGGCTTGGCCGACACGCAGCCAACTCGCCGTGGCCTCCATCAGGGCTTCACGCTGCCGTTCTGTTCGCGCGAGCCATGCCGTCGTGCTCTCGGCTGCTCGCGGCTGGCGCCAGCTCCAATCGTCGAGAAAGGCCAACGGTTCGGGAAGCGCACCCTCCGGGGTCGGAGTTCTGCTCATCGGGATCTCCTCTGTTCAAAACCCCCTCCCCCGATCGCGGCCTGGCGGCCCCGGCAAAGGCGCGCTGCGGCACCGCCGCCTGCGCGGGACCGGAGCCACGCGCACCGCGCCC
>CAXTOB010000051.1:16199-22042 GCA_964245505.1 uncultured Acetobacteraceae bacterium
AGCATGGCGAGGACCCACCCTTTGCCGGGGACGGCGGGTTGCGATACCCGCCTCCCTTCTCCTGTCCCGTCTTCTTTTCACCATCCTGGCCACCAGCAGCACTTGGTCTAGGCAAGCTTCGTCACTGCTCGGCCGCTTGTGGGGCCTCCATCGCGACGATGTCGGCCGGGATCGGGCCGGGCCGTCCCATCCATGGTTCGGGCTTGATGCAGCGTGCCCAGTCCGCGAATGACGGTATCTTGCCAAGGTCCTCAATGACGTGCTGTTCCGCGATGAAGCGAACCGGCACGACGCGGCCCACGCTGTTCGTGATCGTGACGCCGAACACCTGCTCGGCCATAAAGCAGCCTTCAGCGTGGTGGCGCAGGGCGCGATGTCGAAAGTCGGCTAGGATCTCCTTCGAGCGGTCGAACCAAGTGTGGATAGCCAGGTAGTCGTCAGGTGTGCCTCCCCACTTGCGAGCGGAGGAGACAGCGTGGTGGTAGCTGTGCGCCATCGTTCCCTCCTCAGAACTCGTGCTCGTGGTGGTGCGTTCCAGTATAACGCTCGTTGTATTCGAGCGTGATTACCTGTGTCGGCACATCGAACTTGAACTCACCGTAGGCGCCGTCATCGTTCTCCCAGCCATCATGCGTCTGGTCGAGCAACTCGTAGGCGAGACTTTCCAGGGTCTCGCGCACTGAGATCATCGTCTTTGTTGGCTCTATGGCTTCAAACCCAACCTCAAGAAATGGTACGGTCTGTGTCGGCAACGCTTCAAGCTGACCGTCAAGTCCGTACGCGTTGACTTCCTCCATCTGGCCAGAATCTCCGCAACCGTCGAAGGTGATGACGATGCAGGTGATGCCAGCCGTCGCAAGCGCCTCGAACAGCGCCGCTTTGTTGCGCGGGAGCAACTCAGCTCGCCGAGCGCAATGCCCCTGCCATGTTCGATCAGCGTCCGCCATATTGGCAGCCCAATCGAGATTCTTTTGCGTCTGCTCATCACACATCGCCGCCTTCTCAGCGGCAGCAACGTTGGTCATACCCCTCATCCTCTCCTGGCCGACCTCGGCGGCCGGGGCTTGGGCGATAGCGCCCGCAGTGTTGTCGGCGGCGGCTCTGGTGTGCTCGGCCATTATGCCGCCTCCTGCGCGAGCTGTGGCCCATGCCCGGCATCATCTCCCTCGTCTGTGGGATCGACCGGCTGCGTCGCGTGCGCGTAGTCAGGATGGAACGCGAGGAGGTAATCGGCGATCTTCTGGGCGTCTGAGGCGGCCCGGAAGATCTCACGCTTGTCTTCGCGAAGCGTCTTGATCCATGATGCGATGTAGCTGGCGTGGTTCGGCACGTCGCATGGAAGTCCCAGCGTTGCGCCGATGAATACGCTGGCAAGTTCTGCCCTGAGCTCTTCCTGGGCATACTTCTCCGATCCGAATCGGTTCTTGATGTCACGATCAAGCCGGTCCATATGACTGGTCCAGTGACCAAGTTCATGCAGGACCGTAGCGCCCCAGTCCTGCGGACTGTGGAAAGACTCTGCGTTGGGGAGCTGGATGAAATCGAGCGAGGTGGAGTAGAATGCGCGCTCGCCGCCCGTTCGCACCACGGCCTTGCTGTTCGTCAGGATCAGTTCGGCGGCTTCCGGCTTGCGCCACGGCTCGGCCGCGACGTCGGGCGCGACCCACGGCGGGATGCCGTCAATTTGCGCGCCGTTAAAGACAGTGTAAGCCCGAAGCATCGGGATGCGCTTGGTCCGGTCCTCGGCTTCTGGCGACGCGTCGCGGTCCTCGACCTCCATCCGCTTGAAGAAGAAAATCTGCGTGCCGCGCTCGCCCTTGCGGACCTGCCAGCCCCGGTCCGTCGCCTGCTTGTAGGAGCAGAACCGCGGATCGCCGCCCCCGAACGCGAAGCTCGACATCGCCAGCACCAGCACGTTGATCCCGTGATAGGGCCGGCCCGTGGTGGCGTTGATCGGCATCGACGGTCCGCCCGCCTTGGCGTTGTCCCACGGCTGCTGCCAGGGCTTCGTGCCGCTCTCCAGCGCGGCGACGATGCGGTCGGTGATCTCCTGATAGTGGTCCCGGTGTTCGGTGTAGGTCCGGCTGCGCTGCTTGGTCATGGGTCTGGTTTCCTTCTGGATTCCTTCCAGCACCCATCCGGCGCCACGACGGGACCCAAGCGGGTCAAGGGCGCGCTTGCGAGGGAGCGCAGCGACCGCCCCTTGACGCGCTTGGGTGGCGTGGCATCCCTCCCCCTCTCGATCCTCCTCTGTTCTCGCCCCTCTCCTTGCCAATCTCCGACCCGAGCTAGGACTGAGGCCTGTTTGCTCGGACGGGGTTGGCTCCTGCCACCCCAGCCGCCCAGGCCCAATCCGAAGCGCTTGGCACCGCTGATGAGTGGCCTGGCGCGGATGGACGGACCGGCTTCGGGCGCAGAGTGCGCGACCAGCGGACCTTCCTGATCCAGGCATTGACGTTCGACCGCGAACGTCCCTGGCTGTGCCAGCCGCGCCCACCCGCGGGGCCTTCGCAGACCCAGCCGGCGGCCGCGAGGCTGGTCCCGAGTTCGTCAATGCGCGTGTAGGTGACAATTCTGCGGAAGCCGCGCCGCTCGGCCTCGCGCGCGCTCCAGGCGTAGAGCTTCGAGCAGCAGTCCCGCCGGAGCATGGGCTCGATGTCGCGGCGCACACAAAGCCGGTTCACCTCCACCGTGCCCGTGCCGTTGAGCGCTGGCGCGACCGGGTTCCCCACGACCACGACCCCGAGCAACGACCATCCATTCATGATCCCAGTCCCGAAGCGCCAGACCCGGGGCGGGGAACAGTGTCCGTGGTGCTGCGCGATGAAGGCGCGGGTTGACGCATGGTCGATGTCGCGGAACGTCAGCTTGCAGTCCAGCATCGGCGTGCTGCCATCGCCATCGGCGACCCGGCGCAGGGAATGGCCCATCAACTCCTCGGCCCCAAGCCGGCGCAACAGGTCACGGCCCCAGGCCGGGTCGGCATCGATCTCGTGGGATACCTGCTCCAGCATGGTGCCGCAGCAGGTCGAGAGTTGAAAATTGTGATCGGACCAGATTTCGCTGATCGATAGCTCTTCCGGCCCACCGCAGAACAGGCAAAGCGGCGGCTGTTCCTGGTCAGACTGCCCGGGGCTATTCATAGCGCGGCCAGTACTCGGGGTAGGATCTCGGCAGCGTCGCCGCCTCGATGACCTCGATCTCGTAGATGCCCTCCGACAGGACAGAGTCGAGCGAGCGTCGTCCTTCATTGAGCAGGGGCAGCCGGAGACGGAGGCCATTGGCGTAGAGCGTGGCGTCCGCCTCGGACAGGAACGCCGCAGGCGCTTCCTGCAGGTCGGTGTAGATGCCAGGGTCGGACACCAGGTCGCCGCGACTGAACCACCAACCGCCTTCTTCAGGGCCGCCGTAGTGTCTCTGGGTGAGGAAGGCGGCGACCCAGAACAGCGAGGGCGAGCACGGCGCGTCAACCGACTCTTCGACGATGCCGCTCATCGACGGGCCTGCTGCGTCATCACGGGCACGGTCGACGCGGTGTCGGCCAGCAACCCAGGCGCTGCCAGGATTGCATAGACCATGGTCGCAAACAGCAGCGCAGCCGCTGCGGCTTTCACCAACTCTCTTTTGCTCATTGCCTCATCCTCTCGGTTGAGTCTTCTGGTCGAAGACGCATCCGAGCCGCCGCTGCGCGCGGGGTGGGGCAAGGGCGCAGCCGGCGGAGCCGGGCCGGCGCGTGCTTACGCGGCGGACCCTTGCGGCGCCCTGCGCGACAGTGGCAGGCGTTTTGTCCTTCTTCTCATGCCGGCAACCCTGCCAGCTTCTGTGGTTTATCTGGCAGGTCAGCTCATGGTGGTGGAAAGCGGACTAGACCGGGGTTGCGAACCAGTTTCGCCCGCTCAGCACCGCCACTCAGGGCTTTGGCCCTGACGATGGACGTGGAGGAGATGGCTCCGGTTCTGATGTCGATGCCGCTGGCTTTGCCCGCTTGGCAGCCTCGATATCCTCGAACGCTTTGATCCGATCCGCCATGGCGATGGGTGCAGCAGCCCAAGGTGCCGGCGTGGTCGGTTCAGGCCGTCGCAAGGTGTCAAAGATCGTCGACATGAGGCTCTGTCCTTTGACCTCGGCCTGGGCAGCCCCACTCGCTGCCCTCTGCCCGAGTTCCTTACTCAGGGTCGCCTCGATCTCTGGTAGCTTCTGTGCGAGCCATTGCGGCATGTCGTCCGCCTTGGACGTGATGCGGAGATCCGCCACGCCCAGGATGCGCCGATGCGCCGTTCCGGAGTTGTCAAGCACGACAGCCTGGTCGGCGAAGGCGAGGGCTGCGGGGAGGTTGTCCAGGCTGGTGCCTACACGCTTGCGCACCAGATCGGGGTCGATGCCATGCCCCCCGCGCGCGACCCGCTCGGCCACGCGCAGCACGTTCAGCTCCCGGTCCTGCAGCCCAACGTATACGAGGCCCACCTCGTAGCCGGCCTCCTTGGCGCGGCGCATCCGCTGCAGCGCCGTGTGGCCGGTCAAAGTTGTCTCGATCGACAGCGACTGGCCGGATGCGAGTGCGGCGTCGATCAACGCCACGGCCTTGCGGGCGCCCTGCCCTTCCATACTCTTGGGATCTGCGGGGTTCAGCTCCCGTGCCAGCCGGTCGGGGTCGATGACGACATCGACCGGGATCGGCACGCTATCGCGCAGGCTGCTCTTGCCGGACCCGTTCGGTCCGGCGAATACGATGAGCCGGCTCATCGCTTGATCGGGAAGTCCTCGGCGCGGAACGTCGCGATCGGCGCGAGGCGCTCGACGCGGCCGTCGGGATACTCCCGGAGCACCCACCCGTCGTCGAAATAGGTCATGACCTCGCCCGCCTGGCGTCGCCGCGCCAAGGCGACCTGTGCGGCCCGCTCCAGGTTCTCCCCGAGATAGTCCTGCAGCGTCGTCTCAGCGCGGAGCGTGTTATGCTCCATGTCGGCGACCTGACTTGCCATTCGCTGCACTCCATACTCCGCGGCCTCAGCCGACAGATGATAATTTGATATACCTCATCGGAGCAGCGATGGCTGCCCTGAAACATCGCGCGATAGCCTCGACGCGGGCGCCAGCATGGCCTCGACCGTGGCACGATGCAGCCCGCAGGCCCACAGCTCCTGCCCCGGCCGGGTAAGCGGCGGGCCGAACCCGAAGGCCGGCTGCGGGCACCGGCATATATGGCATCGCCGCGCCTCGTACTCGAGGACCATGGCGGTCTTTGTCCTTGGCTCCTCACCCGCCTCAAGAGGGCTCGGCTGCGCCGAGGATAGACCGGGCGCCGCCATGGCTAAAACCGCCTCAGCAGCTCGGCCGCGTCTAGCCTATCGTCGAAAATGGCTGCGACCCGACCTGGCTTGCGTGCCGGTGTGCGCAGCCAGCCGGTGACGCGGTTCCGGTTGGGGATGTCGTCGAGGAAGCTCGACGGCGCGGCGTAGCCGCGGCGGAACTCGCAATGCGAGATCGTCACCCGCCGCATGCCGCGGGTGATCGCGACATACGCGAGCCGCCGTTCCTCGGAGGCGTCACCATACCCAGGTGGAAAAATCCCGACTTCCCAGGCGGGCAGGAAGACGTGGCCGAACTCCAGCCCCTTGGCCTTGTGCAGCGTCATCAATCGGACACGCTCGCCAGCTTCCTCATTCGGTCCACTGGTTGACAGCGCGGCGTGGTCGAGCAGTTCGCGGGCGGTGTGGAAGCTGCCGGCGAGCTGGATCAGCTCCTGGATGTTGTCGAGCCGCCCTTCCGTGGTTTCGGCTCGGCTTTCGCGGAGCATGGCCCGGTAGCCGGTCGCGTCGAGCAGCAGCGAGAGGTGGTCCGCA
>CAXTOB010000052.1:0-22034 GCA_964245505.1 uncultured Acetobacteraceae bacterium
CAGCCCTGACGTTGGACGTGACAGCCAGGAACCTAACCATCATGCATGACGATCTCTGACGAGCTGGAACAGCAGGTGCGCCGCCGTAGTCTCGAACGGCAAGTAGCCGAACTCGTCCAGGATCAGCAGCTTCGGCTTGGCCAACTGCGCCAGCCGCTGCTCCAGCTTCCCCTCCGCATGCCCCCTGACCAGCGTCGTTACCAGCGCCGTCGCCGAGGTGAACAGCACGGAGTAGCCGTGCCGGATCGCCTCGCGCCCGAGGGCTATGGCCAGGTGTGTCTTGCCCACCCCAGGCGGCCCCTGGATCAGTAGCGCGTCGCCATTGGCCACCCAGCGGCAGGCGGCCAAGTCGCGCACCTGCTTCGGGTCCAGCGAGGGCTGGGCGGCGAAGTCGAATGCCTCCAGCGTGCGCTGGTGGGGGAACTTGGCGATGCTTGTGCCCATCTGGATGCGCCGCTCCTCGCGATGCGACACCTCCGCCCGGCACAGCAGCGCCAGCGTCTCGCGCAGCGACAGGTCGCCGCGCGCCGCCTCGTCCAGCAACCCATCCAGCCGGTCGCGCATCGCCGTCAGCTTCAACCGCGCCAGCATGTCCGGCAGCGCGTCCACCTCGGCGCTCACCAGCCGCCTCCCGCCACCTGCTCATACTCGGCCAACGGCCGCAGCAACTCGATGCTGGAACCAGGCAGCGCCGCAGGGAGCAGTGCCGGGACAGCATCGGCGTCCTCCTCCCTCCTGCCCTGCACGATGCCGTGCAGGTGGGCGCGGTCCACCGCGCGCTCGCGCCGACCGAGACGCTTGTCATGGCAGGCCACCTCGGCGCCGGCATGGTGGATGCGAACCCTGCCGCTACTGACCACCACGCTGACCTGCGCACCGATCAGCCGCCACGGCACGCTGTAGTGGTTGGTGTCCACGTCCACGCAGGCGTCATTCTGAACGCGGCGGGCCAGCTCGCGCAGCTGCCGGAACGGCGGGCGGCCGTTCAACGGACGCAGCGCCGCCGCCTCCTCGCGCTCGAACCGCACCATCGGCACCTCGCCGGTCGTCCCGTGCACCCGCACGTCGGCCACCTCGCGCATCCACCAGGCCAGGTGCGCCTCCAGCGCGCCCCAGGACGCAAAGCTCCGCCCGGCGATGGCGTTGTGCTTGACATAGCCCACCCCGCGCTCGTCCTTGCCCTTCGTCCGCGCCCGGTAAGGCGCGCAGGCCACCGGCCGCACACCCCAATACCGCGCAAACGCATGCAGGCGGTCGTTGAACTCCACCTCCCGGGTTGCGGCATCATGGTGCTTGACCAGGGCGCGGGCATTGTCGAGCAGCAGCTCGCCCGGCAGCCCGCCGAAGTGGCGGAACGCACCCTCGATCCCTTCCAGCCACGCCGACTGCCGCTCGTGCTGGAACGCCTGAGCGTAAACCCGCCGCGAGAAGCCCAGCGTCGCCACGAACAGGCACACCTTGCCCCGCCCAAAGCCCTCCACCTCGACCCGGCGCTGGCCGAAGTCGATCTGCAACTGCTGGCCCGGCGGCGTCTCGAACCGAACCGTCGCCAGCGCCGCCGCCGCAAGCTCCTGCCGCAGGTGCGACACCGACCGCTCCACCGTGCGCAGGCTCGTCACCACGCCCAGCTCGGACGCCAACTCCTGGCGCACCACGTCGGCGTTGCCGCAGTGCCGCCGCAGCCGCTCAGCCACCCACTCCGTGTGCCCCGCCAGCACGCCAGCACGCGTCGGGACCCGGCCCGGCGCCCAGCCCCCTGCGGCCACATACCGCTGAACCGTTTCCCGGCTGCAGCCAACCTCGGCCGCAATCCGGCGCGTGCCCCATCCCAAACCGTGCAGCCGCAACATCGTCGCCACCTCGTCCGGCGTCCTCATCACTTGTCTCCGCCCGTCCCTGCCGTGCGGAAAAACGCCGAACTGATCCACCATCTTGCCTCTCCCTGCTACGCAGGGTGGATGGGTTCCTGATGTCGCCTCCGGATGGGTTTACCCTGTCGCCTGACACCACTGCCACGATCGTCAAAGATGCGTTGGCACCCCGCAGCGTTTAGCGCATCGAGCTGGCGATCGAGCACCTGTTGGCCCTCTCGGGTCGACACTCTGGCATACCCGACCAGTTCCACGATGCTTGTCGCCTCTCCTGCTCACGATAACCTTCATCAGGGCGGGTTATTCATCAACAGATTTCTATGGGATTATCGTGGACAAAATGGCTCATTTGCTGCGCTGCTGAGCAACTCACGACAAAGACTTGGTTTTCGTGGACCGGTGCCCGGAGCCGACCTACGGCTTCACTCAGGGTGCTACCGTAAAAATCCGCACGGATGCTGCCAGTGGGCCATCGTGACGCAGCTGCGCGCGGACAACGCCGAGCTGAGGCGTGAGCGCGACAGGGCCATGTCGGCAGCAGCGTCGCTCGTGCTCAGGTTGCGTGATCTCGAAATCAGGGCTGGGAACGAGATCCGGAAGGTTCACCGAAAGGCGAGTAGGACCGAGAAGCCCTACCAGGTGACAGGCTCCGTAACCCGACTGTTTCCGCACAAGGAAGAAGCCGAGTGAGCAGGTCGGTCGTGCCGACCATGGTTGCCGTGCTCGAGGCATACCTCGCTGCCCGTGCGGCCGAGTGGAGGACCTGCCCGGAAGCCGGGCCGACGCTTCCCTGCAAGAGGGAAAGCGGGACGGCCAGCATCCACGTCCGGGAGCTCGTCCGGGAACTGGGCGTGAACCCGGAATGGCGGCAGCACTTCAGGAAGCAGCAACTGCGCGACCTGGTGAACGCGAGCTGCCGCGAACAGGGACTGCTCGGTATCGGTGAGACCGCACCATTTCCCGCTTCGGAAACTGCGGCCAACCCGGCCATCGTCCGGCGAGCGCCAAAAGGCGAACTGGCCGGGGCGGAGGCGGCTCTCCTCCAGCAACGCCACCGTATAGCCGAACTCGAGGGTCAACTCGGCCTCGCGGAAACCGACGGGGTGCTCTTCCGCGTCTGGGCCCCGGGGCAAGGTCGGTGAGCGCCGGCGACGGTGCTACCTCCCACGACATCGACGTCAACAAGATTTACAGCATGCGTCTGGGCGGCGCCATCTTCGGCGGGACAACGCGCGGTGTCGCGCCGCGCGGGACCATGAGGGTCGTACAGATGAACCGTCATACATCAGGCAGGGTTAGCGACTGGGGGCTTGCCCCAAACCTCCCAGGTGGCCCGGAGGCCGACCAGGCTTGTCTTGAAAAACGCCGGCGAGAAGCTGCTGCTTCAGGCCCTGCGACTGGAGACGGGGATCGGCGAGGATAAAAAAAGTGCGCCGTCCCGCATTCGAGGCAATCAATCGCCAGCTAAATCTCGGCTTCGACGGTCGAGTTCCTCGTTGTAGCGCCTGAGCGCATGCTGTTCCGTCAGAAGCCCGATGACGTTCAGCGTCTCCGGACCGTCGACCACTGCCAGTTCTTCGCTTTCGGTAACTGAAAATAGCGCCGCGGCCTCCCGGATGTTCATCTTGGGTAGGACAAACTCCGCGGGATTTCGGATTAAGTCCATTATCGTTTTGCCGACTACGTCCGGCCGATGGAGGTCAGCCACCACGACGATTCCGGCGTAGCGCGAAGCCAGATCCAGAACTACGAACCGTTGCGTGGAGCCCAGCGGAAAGTCGCGTCGCGCCGCTGCAACTGTCAGGTCGGAGCGTACCTTGCGGACCTCGCGTCGCATGATGCGGCCGACACTCAACTCGCGGATCCAGCCAATATCGGCGGGACTGCGGATAGTCTCGCCACGTAGATGGAAGCGCCAAGTAGCGAAAGAATAACCGAACAGCCGACGTACAGTCATCGACGAGATGATCGAGGCCGCGAGCACCGCAATCGTGAGCGGCAGGCTGCCGGTCGTTTCCAGCGCAAGGAACGAGACCATCAACGGGCCGCCGAGGACAGCGGTCGCCATAGCGCTCATGCCAATGATGGCGATCACAATTCCAGGTGTCTGCAATCCAAACAGCACCATCCAGTATAGGGCGACGAGCTTGCCCAGCAACGCGCCCAGGAGCAACGACGCGAAGAACAAGCCCCCCCGGAAGCCAGATCCTATCGAGACCGCCGATGCCGCCACCTTAAGTCCGATCAGCAGCAGCAGGGTTGCTGGGCCGTAAAACGCGTCGAATCCCACGTGCAATGCGGCGTGCCCGGACGAAAGCACGGTGGGGCTGATCAGGGCCAGCGATCCGACGACCATTCCGCCGATTGCAGGTCGGGACCAGGGCGGAAGGCGCGAGCGACGGAAGGCGGCCTCGACGAACGCCACGCTACGCATGACAGCTATTCCCAGAAGCGCGCATAGCACACCCATGGTCACGACCAGAAGGTGGTCAGACCAGGACAAAGCTCCGGCAAACCCCACCTCGAACGAGACAGGTTTCGACACCAGCCGGACCGTTCCGACGGCGCAGATCGACGCGACGCCAACCGGGGCCAGGGCGGCAAGCGTGTAGGCCCCCAGGATAAGCTCGAACGCATAGAAGGCACCGGTCAGTGGCGCGTCGAACGCAGCCGCTATAGCCCCGGCCGAACCGCAGCCCACAAGGATACGCATGTCGGCACGGCGGAGGCTGAGTCCGCCGCCGAGCAGCGAGGCACACGCCGAGCCGGCCTGAGTGTACGCGGCCTCCATCCCGACAGACGCGCCGAAGACGTTCGAGACGAGTGTCTGAAGGACGACCACGGCGCTCGGCAGAGCATCAAGACGCCCGCCATGCAACGCATTTGCCTCGATGGGGTCGACGATGGCCATACGGCTCCAACGCGACCACAGATGTCCGATCAGCCCGACGGCCAGCCCGCCGATCAGGGGTACCAGCAGCGCCCTGACGGGATCTATTGCTGTCGCGCCGCTGACGTCCTCGGTCGTCACGTTGAACAGCGTATGTTGCAGTCCGCGCGAAGTCGCCACGAGGGCGGCAACCCAGAGCCCGGCCACGATGCCCACGACGGCCGCGATCAGGACCAGGGCGAACTCGTCTGAACGCAACGCGCGGCGAAACTCGCCCAGGTCGGGCGGGGACCGGAAAAGCGCGGAACTCGCCCGCGTGAACGTCCTCCGGATTGCCATCATCTGAACCCTGTCGTCCCCGGGAGCCGCGATCGCCTCCCATGCGCTAAAACGAGAACTCTTTGAACCGGTCGAGGAATGCCCGGGTGCGTTCCATTCTCGGTGCCCTCAACACCTCGTCGGGGGTCCCGACTTCGTGAAAGAGGCCGTCGGCGAGGAAGATGACCTTCGTCGCGAAATGGAAGGCGAAACCCAGCTCATGGGTGACGAGCAACATCGTGCGTCCCTCCTCCGCGAGCGTGCGGATGACCCGCAGCACCTCGCCGACGAGTTCCGGATCGAGTGAGGAGGTCGGCTCGTCGAACAGCAGGATCTCCGGATCCATCGCCAGCGCCCGGGCGATCGCAACCCGCTGCTGCTGGCCCCCGGACAAGCGCCCGGGGAACACGTCGAGCTTGTCCGAAAGGCCGACCTTGGCCAGTTCGTCCGCAGCTTTGGTGCGTGCGGACGTCCGATCCATCCGTTTCACCGTGACCAGGCCTTCCATCACGTTTTCGACCACAGTCATGTGGGGAAACAGGTTGAATTGCTGGAAGACCATCCCGACACGTTGCCTGACCAGGCACAGGTCCCGCTCGGCATAACGAACGGTCTCCGTGCCGTTAGATGCCCGGCGCGCCGTACCGACCCTCTTGCCGTCCAGGATGACATGGCCTTCGGTCGGCATTTCCATGAAGTTCAGGCAGCGCAGGAACGTGCTCTTGCCTGATCCGCTGCCACCGATGATCGCGATCCGCTCTCCCGGAACGACGGACAGGTCCAGGCCCCGCAGCACATGCAGTGGGCCGAACCGCTTGTGCAGCCCTTTGACCTCGAAGACCGGTTGGGACATGGAGAGCTCCTGTGAAACCATCAGAGCGAGCCACGCGCAAGGTGCCGCTCGAGACGCGCGGACAGCAGGCTTCCCGGATAGATCAAGACGAAGTAGACCAGCGCCACCGTCGAGAAGATTTCTAGCGGTCGATAGTAGGTGGAGCTGAGAAGCCGCCCCTGGTACATCAGCTCGTGGACGGTCAGCACCGACGCGAGCGAGGACGCCTTCGCAAGCTCGATGGCCCGATTGGTGAATGCAGGAAGCATCCGGCGGAACACCTGCGGCATGACGACACGTCGCAGGACGGCACGTTGGTTCATGCCCAGGGCTCGCGCTCCCTCCCACTGCCCTGAAGCGATTGACTCTATGCCACCGCGGTAAAGCTCCGCGCAGTATGCGGACGCGTTCAATGACAGGCCGAGGCAGGCTGCGACGAAGGGTGTCAGCTGAACACCGATCAGGATCGGGAAAGCGTAGAAGAACCAGATGAGCTGGATCAGGACCGGGGTGTCACGAAACAATTCGATGTAGCAGAGGCTCGCCGCCCGCAGCCAGGCCAACTTCGAAAGCCTGCCCAGTGCAACGATCAGTCCAAGCAGCAGCCCAAGTAAAAAGCAGGGTGCCCATAGTTCGATCGTGACGAGCAAGCCCTGAATAAGGGCCGGATAGGTTCTCAGGACGAGGCCGAAGTCGAATTCGTAGTTCATGGCATCAGCGCGACTGATAAGCCGTGAGCCGACGTTCGCCGTAGCGGGCCAGCGTGCTGCAGGTTACGAGCAGCGTGAGATACATCAGAGCAACGATCGTGTAGACCTCGATTGGCCGGAACGTCTGGCTGTTGAGCTGCATCGCCTGATAAAGCAGGTCCGCGTACGCCAGCGTGGACGCGAGCGCCGTCGTCTTGGTCAACTCGAACGTCCGTTCGACGAACGGCGGAACCATTCGGGTCGCAGCCTGCGGCAGGATAACCCGCCGCATCAGCTGCACTCTTCCCATGCCGAGGGCCTTGGAAGCCTCCCACTGCCCTTTCTCGATCGAGACGATGCCGCCGCGGAATACCTCGGCGTAGAATGCGCCAGATTGCGTCGACAAGGCCAACACCGCAGCGGTGAACGGCTCCAGGCTGATGTCGAGCACCACGGGAAGCGCGTAGTAGAACCAGAAGAAGTGCACGATGGCGGGCGTGTTGCGATAGAACTCTACGAACGCTGCAGCAGGCACCCGGGCAAAGATGCTCGCCGACATTCGCATGAAGGCTAGAATCAATCCGAGCACGACGCCGAGTATGATAGACACGGCCGCGATCTCGACCGTGCCGAGCAGACCCTCCAGCAGCACTCCGAAGTTTTGGAATACGGGACCAAAATCCCAGCGGTATGCCACCTTTGCCAAGCTCCCCCATTCCGGCTACACTCGCGGCAGCTACCAGCGGTCCTTGTTCAACCCTGGGACCGAGGTCGGATCAATGCCCTTCGACTTCATGTATGAAACGAATGACGTCTGAGGCTTGTCAGCAGCGTAGTTGGCGGCAAAGCGCTCACTGACGAAATCGCGGAAGGTCGTGTCGCTCGCTTTGCGGACGCCTGCGCTGGACGCTACCGGTTCGACAGGAGCGGGGAGGATGACCTTACCCACCTTGAGGCGGGAGTATTGAACCACGAGGGCAGGATGGAACTGTGCCACCACGTCGACCCGGCGTGCGGCAAAAGCCGCGATTGCCTCGTCGTTGTTGGAGAAGCGGCTGATGGTCGAAGTCTTCAGCGTTGACGTCACGAACTTGTCCATCGTCGTACCGAGCGTGACGCCGACCCGCACGCTCGGCTTGTCGAGGTCCGTCCAGGCCGTCACCGTGCTGTCCGCCTTCGCCAGGACGCCGAGTGCATAGTAGCAAAGCGGCGCCGCGGGAAAATCAATCGCCTTCCGGCGCTCCTCGGTCGGGTCCATCACGTACATGATGTCGATCTGTTCGGCCTGCAAAGCAGCGACGGCGTTCGCGAACGTCGTCTCGACCGGGACCATTTCGACGCCGATGTCGGCCGCGAGTTGTTTGCCCATCTCGACGCAGACCCCGCTCCAGGTTCCTGTCATCGGATCCTTCGAGAACCATGGCTCGGCTGTCGCGACGCCAACGCGCAGCTTGCCACTCTTCTTTATGACATCCAGGCTCGAAAGGGCCTGCGCTGATGTTTGGATGGTCAGCATCGTGCCCGCTGCAGTGGCGCCCAAAATAACCGTCGACCGCCTTGAGACTTCCATATGTGGCCTCCTGTGAGCGCGTGTGGGTCGACTTGCGATTGTCGAGGACGGGTTTTCGGTATGAGCGGTCAATCCTTGGGGTCGCTGAGAAACCGGCCGGCTACTGCCCAATCCGAGTTCAAGACATCGATGAAGACCACGTGCACGCTCTCAGGGCTGCATTTGCAGTGCTCGACCATGGCGGATGTCACCGCACGGGCCGTCTCGCGCTTCTGCTCCGCCGTGCGCCCAGCCGAAAGCTCAATCCTGACAATAGGCATATTTCCACCACCCATTACTTGCCGGGTGTGACCACCCGGCCGTTGGAAGGAGCCTGCGCGTGTGTCCTTCACGTGCAGGCTGTCGCTCTAACTAAGCTGCTCACCCTCGAGCGTGATACGATGCATGAGACGCCGCTCTCCCGAGTAGTCATTAACCGCAAAGTGCCAAGTCGCCCGGTTGTCCCAAAACGCGACCGAGCGTTCCCGCCATCGGAAGCGGCATTGAAATTCAGGTCGCATCCCATGCACGAAAAGGTAATGGAGCAGCGGCCTGCTTTCTTCCTCGGTCCAGCCTTCAAATCGGATGGTGAACTCCGGATTGACATACAGCGCCTGCCGGCCACTCCCAGGATGCCGGATTACTACAGGATGGACAGCATCCTGGACCGCCGCCTCCGAGTTGTTGAACCGCGGTGCGCTCTCGGTTTCCGCCACTTGTTTGCCGAATACATGGCGGCTCGAGTGGATCGCCCTGAGGCGCCGAAGGGTATCTTTGAGCCCATCAGAAAGCGCCTCGTAAGCCGCATACATGCTCGCGAAAAGCGTATCACCGCCACAGGGGGGCAATTCCTTGGCATACAGGATCGAACCCAGTGCCGGCCGCTCGTCATAACTCTGGTCAGTGTGCCAGATCCCACCAATGTTTTTCTTCTGCGATGGCTCCTTGCGAACCTCTGCAATCATCGGCCAGCCATCAACCGGGTCGAAGAACCGGTTGATATTGATGGGCGCAAAGCTCTTGGCAAACGCGACGTGCTGGTCAGGCGACAGGATCTGGTCGCGGAAGAAGACAACTCCACGGTCGAACAACGTGTTCTCGATCATCGCTCGGTCATTCTGCCCGAGCGGCAACGACAGATCGATGCCGAGTATCTCGGCGCCGATCATTCCCGTAAGCGGTTCAACAGTCGGCACGTTAGGTGGCATCGCGGAAACCCTCGGACCAGCTCCGCATTTTGTATCCCATTTCCCTATGTTTCATACAAAAACTTTCATGTGCCCGCCTCTAAACGACGAAGGCCGCAACGTTCGGACAGCCCGTCCTAGGCTGCCGACCGGTAGACTGGAACGTGAGCCCGGGGCAGCAGCGGTTTGCCCGCGACACTGTCCGACAGTCGCTCCGCCATCATCATTATGGCGGCGCTGAGATTCGCGGTGACTGTCCTCGGCATGATCGACGCGTCGATTACACGGAGGCACTCGAGCCCACGGACCCTCCCTTCACCATCAACCACGGCAGCCTCGTCGGCACCCATCCGGCAGGTGCCCGACGGGTGATAGCTGCTCCCGGCGGTCGCACGGACGAACCGTTCGAAATCGGCGTCGCTTTGCACGTCGCCGCCGGGTGAGACCTCCGCGCCGCGAACCCGGTCCCACGCGGGCTGTGCGATCAAGTCGCGTGCCAGGCGAATGGCATCTACCATGTCCCGAACGTCGCTCGGAGCCGCCATGTGGTTGAATATGATAGATGGGGGAGCCGCTGGATCAGCCGATCGCAGTGTAACTGCGCCCCGGCTCGCTGGCCTGGACAGGTCCATCCAGAATTGAAATCCCGGGGCGGCGACCAACTTGCCGCTGCGGACCGTGCGCATCAGCGGCAGGAACTCGAACTGGACGTTGGGAAACGCGACATCCGGTCGGGTTCGCAGGAAGGCACCCGTCTCGAAGAAGTTGGTGCTGCCGAGCCCTCGCTTTCGGGCCAGCCACTCGGCTCCGAGCTTCACCCGTCCCATCGCACCGAGCTCGGATACGATCGAGTCCGCGTGCCGGGTCGAATATTGGATGTTGACCCCGGGATGGTTTTCCAGGTTGCGGCCGACATGCGGGACGTGGGCCTGCACGGCGATTCCAAGCGCACGCAGCGTGTCGGCGTCGCCTACCCCGGACAGCAGCAGGAGTTGCGGGCTGTTGAAGGCGCCGGCGCACAGGATGACCTCGCGCCTGCATCTCGATGCCGACGTCGTGCCGCCGTGAGTGACCTCGACGCCCACCGCCCGCCCTGCGTCGATCACGACGCGACGCACCAGCGCCTTCGGCTGCAGGGTGAGGTTCGGGCGGTCCGTCGCAGGATGAAGATAGCCGGTTGCGGAAGACCAGCGCCGTCCACGATGGATGAACGCCTGGGCAACGTGGATGCCTTCCTGGCGGTAGCCATTGTGGTCTTCCGTCAGTCCGTGCCCGGCTTCCTGCCCCGCTCTCAGGAAGCAGTCATATAGTTTGTGTGCGGCACGGCATCGGCTGATGAACATCGGACCGTCGCCGCCGCGCCATGGATCGGCCCCGCCGGAGAACGTTTCCATGCGCCGGAAATAGGGCAGGCAGTGGGCATAGTCCCACTCCGGAAGGCTGTTGCCAGCCCATTCATCGTAGTCGAGCGGGTTGCCCCGGTTGAAGATCATCGCGTTGATGGATGATGTCCCCCCGATGACGCGGCCACGCTTCTCGTCGATGACCCTGCCTTCCAGGTTCGGTTCCGGGCCGGACTCATAGTTCCAGCCGAGCGCCCGGCTCATGTAAGCGAAAGGAAGTGCCGCCGGCATTTGGACGATCAGTCCGCGATCGGACCCACCGGCCTCGACAAGAAGGACCCGGACGGCAGGATCTTCGCTCAACCGTGCCGCGACGATGCAGCCGGCCGACCCGGCACCCACGATGATGTAGTCGTAATCGGCCGCCAACTGCTCCTCCACCATGCCGGCGCTTAGGGGCTTGCCCGCTAATCTTCACCGGGCGCGCGCAGCACGATGCCGGTCCGTAGCCCCTCGAGCTCCTCGCCGACCGCATCGAACCAGCCGCGGGCGGTCAGCCGCTCCCGGCACCGTTCGTTGAGGCCATCTTTCGTTTGATGGAGGCCGGGAAGCGCTTCGAGCTCCTCGTCCGCCGTGCCGCGGCCCACGGCGGCCAGCCCTTCCAGCATGGACCGGGTATAGAGCGAGGCCGTCGAACGTTCCACGCCTGCCCCTTCCAGCCACGCGACGATGCTGTTCTGCAGCCCGTAGTACGTCGACAGCAGGCCACTGACGCAGCCCAGGGTCATCATCCCCGCCTCGTCGGGCACTGCGATGACGTCACCCAGCCCGGCGAAGATGTCCGCAACCTCGGCAACCATCGGGAAGATGGAGATCGGCCCCTTGCGGCGGGCGATGGACGGCAGCGGAGTGACGCGACAGGCCCGCCCGGCCGGAGCCACGAGCGCCGAGATGTCGGACCAGCCGACCCCAGCGACGAAACTTGTGACGATCTGCTCGGGCCGGAACCTGAGCAGGGCGAGCGCCTCGTCGAGTTGCTGTGGTCGCATCGCGAGGCAGACGATGTCGCTGCAGTCGATCACCGCCTCGTTTGACGGTTCGCGAACGACGGCCTGGAACCGGCGGGCGAGTTCGGCGGACGTGCGTTCCGAGCGCGGCGACAGGTGGATGGCGGGGGTGAGTGCGTTGTACGTCCGCAACCCCGTCACGACAGCCTCGGTCAAGGTCCCGACACCAAGGAACCCCAGCCGGAGAGGGGCACCTTCCTGACTGATCATCGGCTCAGGCGCGGTTACGTTGGGCATAGTCGCTGACCAATGCCTTGTACCAGCCACGGATGTCGGAGACGATCGGCGCGATCTCGCCCGTCCCGATGATGCGGCCGTCGATCCGGGCAACGGGTGTCTGGGCGCCGGTGGTTCCTGTCACGAAGGCGGCGTCGGCACTATAGGCATCGACGAGCGAAAAATTCTTCTCGCGCACGACCAGGCCGTTCGCACGGCAGACGTCGATCGTCTTGCCCCGCGTGATCCCGTTCATGCAGTAGTCGCCTGTCGACGTCCAAACCTCGCCCTTCCGGACGATGAAGAAGTTCACCGAGTTGCACGTGGAAACGAACCCGTTGACGTCCAGCATCAAGCCCTCGTCAGCATCGGCCTTGATCGCGAACAGCATCGCGAGGATGCAATTCAGCTTGCTGTGCGAGTTGAGCTTCGGATCCTGGGTATCTGGCAAGCCTCGCCTGGTCGGCACGGTCACGAGTGTGAGCGGGCGAACCTCGTCCTCGGGCGTCTCGTCCTTGTATTCCGCGATGATGACGATCGTCGGGCCCTTGGTCGACAGCCGCGGATCCTGATCGGTCGCGATCTTCGGGCCACGCGTGACCATCAGTCGGCAATGGACGTTGTGATCCATGCGATTGCCGACGACCGTCGTCCGCAGAGCCTCCCCGAGCTGGGCCTTGCTCCATGGCAGGTCCATCCCGATGGCCTTCGCCCCGGCGAACAGCCGTTCGAGGTGGTCCTCCAGGAAAAGAAAAGCGCCCTTGTGCAGCCGGATGCCCTCCCATACGCCATCGCCCAGCATGAACCCGGCATCGTAGACCGACACCGTCGCCTCGTTCCGATGCACGAGATTGCCGTTGACGTAGACAAGATTGTCGCGGTTTCGGGGATCCATCTCGATACCGCCGTCCGCCAGCATGGCCGCAACGTGGGCTGTCATACCTTTGATCCTCTCATCGTCGGTCCTCGGCTAGTATTGGATAAATTATCTGATATATGTATACGAAGTCAGCGTCAAGACAGTCGCGTGGATGGATGCATGCCCGAGATCGAGCGGATCACGCCGGACGTCGGCGAAGCCCTGGCCCGGAGGTTGGCTGCGGCCCGGCCACCCGAGGGCGCGTTCATCGGCGGTCGATCACGGCCATCCGAGGACGGCCGCAGCTTCGGCGTGCACTCGCCCCTGGTGGACGCGGAACTGCATCGACTGCCGCGTTGCGGAAGACCGGATGTCGAACTGGCAGCGTCCTACGGGCGGCAGGCATTCGCGACGGGCCGTTGGTCCGGGATTGAGCCCGCGGAGCGCAAGCGCGCTCTGTTGCGCCTGGCAGACGCGATCGAACTGCAGGGTGAGCGCTCTACTGGAGACGATGTGGATGGCGGTCTAAATCCGCGTAAATCTGGCGCTGGCCCAAAAACTGGCACGGAACTTACCGTCGAACCGCTGGTAGCACGCTCGCTGGCTGGTAGGTCCCTGTCAATGCCGAAGCCGCCTCTTGGCGGTGGCCGAAGGCCAGCATTTACGGGGGCCTACCAGCCAGCCACAATCGGCCCCGAGGTCGGTGGCTGGATGCACCTTTGGCAGCCTTCGAGCTTCGTCATCGCCGTTTATGCGCGGATTCACGCCGCCACCAACAGCCGCCACCCTCAAGCGGATCTCGCTCGAATGTGGCGGCAAGTCGCCGCATGTCGTGCTCGAACCTTCTGTCGCGGACGAGCGGATGATCGAAGAGATCGTCTGGGGGGTCTGCTACAACCAGGGCCAGGTCTGCGATGCGGGCGCCAACCTCATCCTCGTCGGCGATGTTGGCCGGTACGACCGCCTTCTGGCCGGAATAGCCGCACGCATGTCGGCACTGACGATTGGCGACCCGTTCGACCACGCGGTCGATCTCGGAAGCATGATCAGCGCGTCCCACCTGGCCAAGGTGTCTGCTTTCGTCGACCGGGCGGAACAGGCCGGGGCAATAGTCTCGACGGGCGGCCGGAGTCCTCCGACAACGGGCGGCGCGTTCTTCCGTCCGACGCTTCTCACGAATGTCGCCCCATCCAGCGAGGTGTTCACCGAGGAGGTGTTCGGACCGGTTCTGTCCGTCACGGCCGTGCCTGACGCCGATTCGGCGGTCGCCCTGGTCAATGGCTCGCGGTATGGACTTGCAGCCGCCGTCTGGGGGTCGAACCAGCGGCTCGCCATGCAAGTTGCCGCCTCGCTGCGGGTCGGCGTCGCAGCCGTGAATACGTTTGAACTCGGCACGATCGCGACGCCCTTCGGCGGCTTCCGTCAATCCGGCCTCGGGCGCGACCGTTCGGCGCATGCCCTGGCCAATTACACGGAAATCAAAACGAGCTGGATCCGGACAAACTGAGCCACGCAGCGGCCCCGTCACTGGACCTTACCGGTTCGGAGGCGCGTAGAGGATGCCACCCTTCGTATACAGGTTCTTCAGACCTCGCTCGATCTTGAGGGCTGAGCCGCTGCCGAGATTGCGCTCGAACATCTCGCCGTAGTTGCCGATTGCCGCGATCATGGTGACTGCGAAATCGTTGGCGACCCCGAGACTGCGCCCGAGCTCGCCTTCCACTCCCAGCAGGCGGCGGATTTGCGGGTCCGGACTTCCCCGTATTTCGCGAACGTTTGCCCTCGTGACGCCGAGCTCCTCGGCGTTGATCAAGGTGAACACGGTCCAGGCAACGATCTCGCGGAAGCGATCGTCGCCGACGCGCACTGTGACGGCCAGCGGCTCCTTGGAGAGGCGCTCCGGCAGGATCAGGTGTTCGTCGGGGTTGCGGAGTGTCGTACGCTGCGAGGATAGCGTCGTGGCGTCATAGGTTATCGCGTCGCAACGCCCTGTAGCGTAGGCCTGCGTCAGCTCCTCGCGGCTTTAAATCACGACGGGGGTGAACTTCATCTCACGCGCCCTGAGCCAGTCGTTGAGCTGGACTTCGGTCGTCGTGCCCGGGGGAACGCAGACCGTGGCACCGTCAAGCTTGGTCGCGCTGTCGATCCCAGCCGCCTTCTTCACCATGATGCCCTGTCCGTCGAAGAACGTCATCGCGGGGAAGGCAAAACCGACCTGGGTGTCCCGCAACATCGTCCACGTCGTGTTGTTGGTCATCACGCCGATCTCCCCCGACTGCAAGGCGGGGAAGCGCGTCTGTGTCGTCAGCGCGACGATCGTTATCTTGTCGGGATCCCCGAGGACCAGCGTGGCGATGCCGCGGCACAGGTCGATATTGAACCCGTTCCAGACACCCTGGGAATAGAGCGCGCCGAACCCGGGGTTGCTCGGCCCCTGGACGCCGCACCGGAGCGTGCCGCGGCTGCGGATCACCTCCAGGTCCACCCCCGGTTTCGGAGTCGGGGCGTTCGGTGCGGACGCAGGGGGTTGCGCCCAGGCCGTCCCGCACAGCAGCAGGAAGAGAGCCGACGGCGAACTGGCAACGAACGCTTCCATGGGTATTCCTTCCGACAGCAGCGTGCTGTTAAAGGACGCCCTTGCTGGCGTTATTTCGCAGCTCCGCCATCAATCGGGGATCTTCGTAGCGGCCCAGGGTGAAAGCGGCCGCGTAGTCCGGTCGTTCCGCGTCCGCGATCCAGGCGGCGCAAAGCGCGCCCGTCGCTGTCGCGCCCATGCTGCCGAAGCCGGACAGGGCTCCGGCCATGAACGCGCCGGGTGTGCTCATGGGGCCTATGAGCGGCCAGTTTTCCGGGGTCATCGCATAGTAGCCGCCGTAGTGCCGGGCACCTCGCGGAAGGCGACCGAGATAGGTCCCCAACGCCGGGCTAAGGCGGCTGGCGGCCCGGATGAGCAGGTCCGGGAAGTTGGGATCGATCGGCGGCTCGCCTGCCGGATTGCTCGCGGTCGTGTTGTAGGCCCACCCGAGTTTGATCCAGCGGCCACCGTCGCCGCCCTCGGGACGGCGATGGATGCCGCCTGGCATGGGTAGGAGCAGGGCGGCCGTCGCGGGGTCCGACGCCAGCTCCGCTCGTTCCTCCTCAGTCCAGGCGAGCTCCTGCCTGTCGAGATCGATGGTGAACGGGAGGTCACGGGGAATGGCCGACTCGCGATCCTCGAACGCGATCTTCTGCTGATACACGCAGCTCACGGGCAGCGTCTCCCCGAGCATGGCCGCGATGTCGGCGAAGAACGGCCCGGCCGCGTTCACGACGCGATCCGCGCGGAGGGCAGACGTATGGCCGTCCTCCTCCAATTCGATGACGCACGGCGCTGAACCCTGGATGCCAGTCACCCTGGCGCGGCGGATACGGCCGCCGGCCGCCTTGATAGCCTCCAGCATGAACTGGCCAAGCTGCTGTCCGCTGATGTCGCCAGCCCGCCGGATATGGATGATGGTGGCCACGTCCGGTGCAAGGCTTGGAAAATGGGTCCGAATCAGCAACGGGTCCATCAACACGTCGACCCCGTCCGGCGCCGCCTTCCAGTCGGCTGAGCGCGCGGGTTCATAGGTGGGGGCCGAGCCCGCTTCATGGACGCGGATCAACCCGTCGGGGCTGTCGCGATAACCATGGTGCAGCTCGGCGATCAGGTCCTCGGGCGCAACCCGCCGCGTGGCCAGCGCATATCCGCGCCGGGTCATGTGGACACGGTTCCCACTGGCTTCGGCGATGTCCTCCAAAAGGCCGATCGCATGGTCGGTGTAAGCGGTCATGACAGGGTGGGGCCACCAATTGCGGTAGTTCTCACCCGATTGGGCCGAGGTCAGAGCCATGGGGTCGCCGGGGTCGAGCAGGACGACGCGGGTCAGCCCGTGCGTGACTACAAGGTAGTAGGCGACGGCGATCCCGATGTTTCCAGCGCCGATAATGGCGATGTCCGTCGTGTCTGCTAGGCCTGCCACCTTACCACCCATCGAATCATGCGCACCAGATTATATCCATATATCCAATATTGCATCCAAAAAAAAGGGCGATTGAGGTCTTCGGAAAGGGGGCTAGGCGAGGCAACTGCGCGCGGGGACGACGAGGCGACAATGCCCGTTTTTGGCTGCGACTTCTGGAGGCCGTTTGGCATCGACCGCTTCGCAACGGCCCCAAGCTGGCGCCGACAGCGGTAAGACCACCCCCGCACGCGACATTGCGGTGCGGGCGGAATTCTCCCGCGGGCGGCTGCGGCCAGGAGAAGCCTTGCCCCAAGGATGAACTGGCGGGTCGGTTCGGGATCGGTCGTATCCCGATACGCGAGGCTGCCGGTCAGATCGAGCTCATGCTAAGCGGCGGGGTTGCCTCGCCCAACGACGCGTGGAGAGCATCCAATTCACCGTCGCCGAGATCGCCGCCGTATACGATGAGGCGACCCACCGGGGTGCCTACGTCTCTAGCCATATCTACCCCAGCGACTCGATCGTGCGGGGCGTTTGGCACGGCGTCCGCGTCATCGAACACGGGACCTTCCTCGAACAGTCGGGCGCTGCAGCGCGGCCGTGCCGATCGGCTTCGAGCTCCATCGCGAAGCGACGCCGGACGTTCGCGATGGAGATAAGCGCCGGTTGACCGGATACGCCAAGCGCGTCAGTTATCCAAGACGACTGCCACACGTCGGAAACGCCGGCGT
Source organism: uncultured Acetobacteraceae bacterium (assembly GCA_964245505.1). GTDB lineage: Bacteria > Pseudomonadota > Alphaproteobacteria > Acetobacterales > Acetobacteraceae > DASWOJ01. The sequence continues at coordinate 17,536 of CAXTOB010000052.1, forward strand.
AGGGACACGCAGGATCAGATCGTCCAAGCCAGCGCGTGACGAGGGTGGGTGTTGCCAAATCGAGGTTGGCCGCGAGCCGCGCGAGCGTCAACGCGGCAGCCCACGGGCATCGACGATGATTACGGCAGCCTCGGTGACGACCTCGGGTTCAACCCTTCCCCAAGCAGCAGGCATCGTGGCGCGAGGAAGCCTTTTCCATCCCGATCTTCATCAAGAACCGGGAAACGGCCGGATTGACCATCGCCGCCCGCTCCAACATCGGCGCATGTCCGGCTCCGGGCACCATGACAATCTCCACGTCGGCAAAGTTGGATGCCACCCATCGGGCTTCCTTGAGCGGGTCTGACCAGTCCGGATCGGCATCGCCCATGACGACGAGAACCGGCGCCTCGACACGGCCGATCCAGGGCGCCACCACGTCGTGGTTGCTTCCGGCGAATGTCGCACGGAATGCGGGCCAATGCCCCGGGCGCGTCAGGGACGCGGTCGAGGACGCTGCGCGTTCACCGGCTTTGTCGCCGAGCCCGGGCCATAGCTTGGTCGCATAGCGACGCCAGACATATGGTCCCCACGGCCGCATGAACGCTGCCCTCAGGAGCCCGCGCATCAAAGCCCCCACTCCGTTGCGCAGGAATGGCCCCAAAAGGATGAGGCCGGCGACTTGATCGGGCCGTCGGTCAGCCGCAATGACCGCCGCCCCGGCCGACAGCGATGCGCCGGCCAATATCGCCGGTCCCCCACCGAGCACGTCGATAACTGTCAAGAAATCCTCGGCGGCCGCTTCGTCACCGTAGCTGTCAAAGCGTGCGGAGCTATCCCCATGCCCGCGAAGGTCGATGCACGCCACCCGATATCCGTCTGCTACAAGGTGCCCAGCCAGCGGCGCGAACGCATCCCGGGTGTCGCCCAGAGCCGGGGAACAGATGATCAGTGGCCCGTCACCTGCCACCTCCACGGCGAGCTTGCCTCCGGCGGTATCGATGTAGCTTGGAGCCATAGTAGTCCGGCTAACCATCATAGCTTGGCAAGTCAACTGCCGCATGTTCTCCTCGCCCGCACCGTTCGATCGCGACCTCGTCCGAGAACGCAGCAATGCTTGGCTTTAGGCGGCGGACGGATCGAGGAGTTTTGGCGGCCGACGTCCTTCATCACGCCCGACAAGTTGCTCAAGGCGCGCCGACACATTGACGCAGGGCTGATCGCCGGCGATGCCGCTGCCCCCCTCAAGGGCTGAACCTCGCTCTACAAAGTAACCGAAGGCGCACCAAAAGCCGGAGCATGACGTTCTGTCCTTGGTTGCCTCTGGAATACGTGAAATGTCGCTCTCGTGTAGTGGCCCCCAGATCGGCATATTGCGCCCGAGAAGACCCAGTTTTCGGAATGAGCTGGGTTCCCGCTTGCTTCGCTCGAATCATATCCAGTCTGCCGATATTGCATCCAAATATGAGGGAGGCTAACATGGCATCGAGCTGGGTCACGGCAACCCGTAGATGCCCGGCACACGCAGACGCTGCTGTATCCGTGGCCGGCTGCGACTTGTGGAGACGGCATGGCATCGATCACTTCACAACGACCGCAAGGTGCCGCAAACAGCGGCACGACCACCGCCGCACTCGCGGCAGCGTTGCGGGCGGAAATCTCCGACGGGCGGCTGCAGCCAGGCGAGGCCCTGCGCCAGGACGAATTGGCGGGTCGGTTCGGGACCAGTCGCATCCCGGTACGCGAGGCGCTCCGGACATTGGAGGCCGAGGGCCTCATAACATATGCGCCGAACCGCGGAGCCGTCGTCAGCGTCGTATCGGGACAGGAGATCCAGGAGATGCTGGAGGTGCGCATCGCCCTGGAGTGCCATGCACTTCAGTTGTCGGTTCCTCTCGCCGCGTCCTCCGACCTGGAGACAATGCGACATATCCTTGAGACGTACGACGCCGCGCCGGATCCGAAGTCGTGGTCGCTCATGAATTGGCAATTCCACTGGGCGCTCTACCTACCCAGCGACTGCAGCCGCCTGCTGGACGCGATCGAGCGGAACTTCAATCAGTTCAGCAGTGCGGCAAGGCTCCAAGTCTCCACCTTGTCCGGGAAGGAGCGGCCTCAGCGTGAGCATTGGAAGCTGCTCAAGCTGACGGAGGAAGGCAAGGCCGACCAGGCCGTCACCCTGCTGGAGCACCATATCCGCGATACGCAACGCTCGATCCGGGCCGCGATGCGATGATCCAGGGCACGTCTCCGCATAGACAGGATGCGCTCCCCGGAGCAGGTCGGGCCTTCACCGCGTTCATGGCGGGCATCCAGACCCAGACGGCGCTCCGCGCCGAGATCACTCGCCATACGCGGGCACCGGAGCCGGACTGCGTCGCGGCGTTGGTTCGCCTTGCGACGCTGCCTGACGAAACGGCCGGGCAGGCACAAAGACTGGCGTCCACCCTGGTCGAAGCCCTGCGCGCGAAGGGCACACGCGGCACCGTCGAAGGGCTTATCCGAGAATACGACCTGTCCAGCCAGGAAGGCGTCGCCCTCATGTGCCTGGCCGAGGCCCTGCTGCGCATTCCCGACCGCGCGACGCGGGATGCCCTGATCCGCGACAAGATCGGCAGCGGGGACTGGCGGAGCCATGTCGGCCATTCGCCATCGCCCTTCGTCAACGCCGCCACCTGGGGCCTGGTCGTCACCGGCAAGCTGACCGGCACCGCAAACGAGGCCGGGCTGGCCCAGGCGCTGACCCGGCTGATCGCGCGCAGCGGCGAACCGGTGATCCGCCGCGGTGTCGACCTCGCGATGCGCATGATGGGCGAGCAGTTCGTGACCGGGCAGACCATCCACGACGCGCTGCGGAACGCGCGCCGGCTGGAGGCGCGGGGGTTCCGCTACTCCTACGACATGCTGGGCGAGGCCGCGACGACCGCCGAAGACGCCGGCCGCTACTTCCGCGACTACGAGGCTGCGATCCACGCGATCGGGCACGCCTCGGCGGGCCGCGGCATCATCGAGGGCCCCGGCATCTCGATCAAGCTCTCGGCGCTGCATCCCCGGTACTCCCGCCTGCAACGCGAGCGTGTCATGGCCGAGCTCTCGCCGCGGGTCAGGGCGCTCGCCGTCCTGGCCCGGCAATACGATATCGGCCTGAACATCGACGCCGAGGAGTCCGAGCGGCTCGAACAGTCGCTCGACCTGCTGGAGGAGCTGTGCTTCGACCCGGCATTGTCGGGCTGGGACGGCATCGGCTTCGTCGTCCAGGCCTACCAGAAGCGGGCGCCGTTCGTGCTGGACTGGCTCATCGACCTGGCGCGGCGAAGCGGGCACCGGTTGATGGTGCGACTGGTCAAGGGCGCCTACTGGGACAGCGAAATCAAGCGGGGGCAGGTGGACGGGCTGGAGGGCTTCCCCGTGTTCACGCGCAAGGCACACACAGACGTCTCGTACCTCGCCTGCGCGCGCAAGCTGCTCGAGGCGCCGGACGCCGTGTTCCCGCAGTTCGCCACCCACAACGCGCATACCGTGGCTACGATCCATGGTTTGGCCGGGCCGGACCACACGGCCACGCAATACGAGTTCCAGTGCCTGCACGGCATGGGCGAGCCGCTCTATGAGGAAGTGGTCGGGCACAACAAGCTGAACCGCCCGTGCCGCATCTATGCGCCGGTCGGCACGCACGAGACGCTGCTTGCCTATCTGGTGCGGCGCCTGCTGGAGAACGGGGCCAACTCGTCATTCGTGAACCGGATCCAGGACCGGTCCGTGCCGACGGCCGAGCTGGCCGAAGACCCCGTCGCCACCGTCGCAGCACAGGAGCCCATCGGCGCGGCGCATCCGCGCATCGCCCTGCCGCGGGACCTGTTCGCCCCGGTGCGGTCGAACTCGGCCGGGCTCGATCTCAGCAACGAGCACTCGCTGGCTGGCCTGGCCGCGAGCCTGGCCATGGACGCCGACCGGACCGGGTGGGCGGCCCCTGCCGGCGTGCAGGCGGGAGCCTCGCAGGAGGTCCGCAACCCGGCCGACACTGCCGACCTTGTCGGTCTGGTCATGGAAGCGACGGACACGCAGGTTGACGCGGCATTGGAGGCGGCGACCGAAGCGGCCCCAGGATGGCAGGCGACGTCCCCCCGGGAGCGGGCAGCGTGCCTGTTGCGCGCAGCCGACCTGCTGGAGGCGGGCATGCCCTCCTTGCTGGGGCTGATCGTGCGGGAGGCGGGCAAGTCCCTGTCGAACGCCATCGCCGAGGTGCGGGAAGCCATCGATTTCCTCCGTTACTACGCGACCGAAGCCGCCGCTTTCGACGCGGCGACGCACGAGGCATTGGGGCCGGTGACGTGCATTTCGCACTGGAACTTCCCGTTGGCGATCTTCACCGGCCAAGTCGCGGCGGCGCTCGCCGCAGGCAATACGGTGCTTGCGAAGCCTGCCGAGGAGACCCCGCTCATCGCCGCCCGGGCGGTGGCGCTGCTTCATGAGGCAGGCGTGCCGGCCTCCGTCCTCCAGCTGCTGCCGGGGCAGGGCGC
>CAXTOB010000053.1:0-21953 GCA_964245505.1 uncultured Acetobacteraceae bacterium
GGGTCAGCAAGGAATGCTCCTCCGCATCAGCGTCAACACCAAGGGCTGCTCTGGCCTGTCCTACGACATGACCTGGGTGCCCGAGGCCGGACCGGGCGATGAGGTTGTGACCGACCGCGGCTTGACCGTGCTCGTAGATCGAAAGGCCAGCCTATTCCTGATCGGCAGCGTCATGGACTACGAGGTCAAGAGCCTGACCAGCGGCTTCACCTTCAGCAATCCCAATGAAAAGGGACGTTGCGGCTGCGGCGAGAGTTTCCACGTCTAACGCTTCACACCACAAACCCGGCCTTGTGCCGGGCTGAACCCACATGCATCCTGTCCCACTCACATCCAGGGACTCGCGATGCGGTGGACGGTTCAAGCACTAGCCTGCGCCCTAGCCTTTGCCGCCTTGCCAGTCCTGGCCGCACCGACACCAGTCCTTGATTCCCAAGCCGTTCCCTACCTCGACGCCGCCGGACGCGCCGCTTACGAAGCCTGGCTGCGAACCAACCTGCCCCGCGCCTTCGCGATCTCACCCAGCGGAAAGATCGGCTGGATCTCGGGCAGCAGCAGCGACCCCATCGAGGTCATCCGTGAAAAGGCATTGCAGCAATGTGCCGCCAAGGGCTCTCCCGGCTGCGCCCTGTATGCTGAGAACCTGGACGTACTCTGGCCAGGCCAGCAATCCAGCGCCGCGCCCCCGCCGGGACCTCTGATAAAAACCTGGAACTACGTCTTCGTCCCCGACGCCCGCTTCATCTGGCATGGCCCGGCGGCGGCCCGTGGCGTGATCGTCTGGGCGGACGGTTACAGCGGCCCAGAGACGGACAACCGCGGTATCCAGCCTCAATCCTTCATCCGCCCGTTGAACAACATCGGCTACGACGTGGTCCGCTTCGACCGCGAACCGATGGCCGACACCACGGACCGCGCCGCGGGCTGGTTGCACGACGGGCTGCAGGAGATGCGCCGGATAGGCTATCGCAGCGTCATCGCCGCAGGCCAGTCGCGTGGAGCGTGGAACAGCTTGCAGGTATTAAACGCGCCGGGCCTGGCGGACGTGGTGATCGCAGTCTCGCCCGCGGCTCACGGCACCGGCGGCAGCACCAATCTCACTGCCCAATACGATGACCTGCGGGCCATGCTGGCCGGCGTGCCTGACACCCGCACCCGGGTCGCCTTCGTGCAGTTCAGCGGCGACACGTTCATCGGCGATGCCGACCGCCGGACCAGGCTGATGCAGGGCGTCGCACCCCGCCTTGGGGCATTGCTGCTGATTGACCGTCCCGATGGCTTCAGCGGCCACAGTGCCGGCGCCACCGCCGCCTTCGGCCAGCGCTACGGCGAGTGCCTCATGCACTTCGCCCTGGACCCATTGCCGCCGCGGTCCTGCCCAGGGCAGCCAGTCACCCCAGAACGAACCTCGCAATTCCCTCCAACAAGCCTGCCGCCAACGGCAAGTCCGGATCGGCATAGGCCATCAGGTTAGCCGCCCGGCCCTCGGCCGGAGCCTTCAATATATGGTTCATGGCTGGCACGAGCAGCAGCCCGGCGCCGGGCCGTGACGCCGCAAGCAGCCGGGCATCCGACAACTGTATTTGCAGGTCCGCCGCACCCTGAACGACCAGCACGGGGCAACGTACAGCTGCCAATTCGGCGGCCGGGTCGCGTAGTAGCCAGGACGTGAGATACGGCTGCACGCTTGGCCGGAACAGCCCGGCCAGTTCGGGCGGCACTTGCGCAACGGCCTCACCCCGCAGCAGCCGAGCAATGATGTTGCGTGCGACCGCGACAAGCTCCGGCGAAGTACCGCCCGCCGCGAGTTGCCGTAGGATGGCTGGCCCAGCCGGCGACCCGGCGCCGGCCACGAGCACCAGCCGGTCCACCGCCACCCGCTGCGCTGCCAGCGTTGCGATCAAGGCGCCCTCGCTGTGGCCCAACAGGCCCACCCGGGCGATGGCGAGGTCGTCGGTGAGGGCGCGCATCCAGTGGACCGTATCGTCCACATAGGTATCCAGGCGCAACGACGCCTCATCAGGCGCGGCGGCATGGCTGGCACCAACACCACGTTTGTCCGCCCGCAAGGTGGCGATGCCCTGCTCCGCCAAGCCCTCGGCCAGCAGCCGCAGGCTGTTGTTCACCAAGCCGGGCAGATTGCCGTCGCGGTCCACCGGCCCAGACCCGGGCAACAAGATCAAGGTCGGATGCGGTCCGGCGCCGCTCGGCAGCAGCAATGTGCCATATAGCGGGGCGGGATCGGCAGGGACGTGGACGGCGTGACTACGGCTCAAGGGTGATCTTCATTCCAGCATGGCTATAGATAAAGCCGAGACGGGCATAGAACGCCTGCGCCTCCGTCCGCCCCCGGTTGGTGGTCAGCTGCAGTACGACACAGCCAGCGGCCCGTGCTTCCGCCATGGCATGGCGCATCATCGCGGTCCCAATGCCGCCACCGCGCCGGGCGCTGTCCACCCGTACGCCCTCCACCTGCGCACGGCTTTGCCCCTGCTGGGACACGCCATGGATAACGTTGAACTGCATGCAGCCGACGACGGCTCCGTCCTGCACCGCAAGTATGATCCGCCCACCCTGCACAAGCATCGCACGGAAACCGGCGAGGTAGGACGGCGGCAATGGCGCAACATCCCGCTCCCGCCCGCCGCCGAACCGGTCATCGGCCAGCATGTGCACGATCACCGGCAGATCGGCCTCGGTCGCGTCGCGGTAGTCCATCACCGTCCCTTCGTGAACCCGATCACGCTTTCCACGCGGGCCGACCAGAGAAACTGGTCCACGGCAGCGGCGGAAACCACCTGGTAGCCCGCTTGCAGCAGCACCCGGCCGTCCCGCGCAAGCGCCGCCGGGTTGCAGCTGACATATACGACCGGGATGCCGCTCGCGGCCAGGGCGGGCATTTGCGCCAGCGCGCCGCCATGCGGCGGATCCAGCACGATGGTGCCGGCACCCTTCAGCTCCGCCGCCTGCAAAGGCTGTCGCGCCAGGTCGCGCTGAGTGACCAGCACTCGCGGATTCGCAGCCCGGCGCAACGCCGTATAGGCGGCCAGATCGCCCTCATACGCCTGCACCCGGGCGCGGGTGGCCAGGGCATGGGTAATGCTGCCGCATCCCGCGAACAGCTCCAGGATGCGGGCCTTCGCCGCCAATGGGGGCAGGGCGGCCAGCACGGCGGCAACGATGGCGCTCTCGCCCTCGTGGGATGCTTGCAGGAAGGCGCCGGGCGGAATGGGAGTGTCCCAGCCGGAAAACGCAGTCGTGGCAGGGCGCAGCAAGCAGGCAGGCTCCGGCGCGCCCTGGCTGCCGCGGGCCAGGCCCGGCGCCCAACTGATGCGCGGCAAGCCATGCGCGTTGGCCAGCGCCGTCAGCACGGTCCTGTCCCCCGAAGTCAGCTCGGCATCCGTCCGCAGCAGCAGGTCCGGGCCGCTATCCAGTAGGTTCACGACAGCCGACCCATCCCGCTTCAGCCCTTGCAGGCGCCGCAGCACGGGACGCAACGCCTGGATCAAGGCGAACAGGGCAGGGTGCAGCACCGGACAAACCTGCATGTCCACAATTTCGCGGGAACGGCGGCGGTGCAGGCCGATGCGTATGTCAGGCCCCTCGCGGCGGATCGCCAAATCCATCCGGCGGCGTGCGTTGGGAGGCGTCCGGGCCATGCCGACCGTCAAGGTCGGCCCACCCATGCGCCGTAGGGCATCGGTAACCTGCCCAACCTTCCAAGCGGCGTAGCTGTCATCCCGCCAGTGCTGCAGCGTGCAGCCGCCACAAGGGCCGAAGTGTGGGCAGGGCGGGACTATACGGTCCGCCGCCGGTTCCAGCACAGTGCTGTCCCCGGTCCAACCCTCGCCGCGACGTGAAAGAACGCCGGGCTGCACCAACTCACCGGGCAGGGTATCCGGGAAGAAAAGCGACACTCCGCCCGGCAACGTGCTCACGCCGTCGCCGTCCGCACCCATGCGCTGGATGCGGACGGGCGCCGGGGGGTTATCCTCCGAAGGCGGAGAGGCCGGTCTGGGCGCGGCCAAGGATCAGCGCATGCACGTCATGCGTGCCCTCATAGGTGTTCACGGCTTCAAGGTTCATCACATGACGGATCACATGATACTCGTCGGAGATACCGTTGCCGCCGTGCATATCCCGGCTGACCCGGGCGATGTCCAGCGCCTTGCCGCAGTTGTTGCGCTTCATCAGGCTGATCATCTCGGGGGCGGCCTGACCCTCCTCCATCAGCCGGCCAAGGCGCAATGCCCCCTGCAGTCCCAGCGTCACCTCGGTCTGCATATCGGCCAGCTTCTTCTGGATCAACTGCGTCGCGGCCAGCGGGCGACCAAACATCTGCCGTTCCATCGTATAGCTGCGCGCAGCATGCCAGCAGAACTCAGCCGCACCCAGCGCACCCCACGAAATGCCATAGCGTGCATTGTTCAAGCAGGAGAACGGTCCCCGCAGCCCCTTGACGTGCGGCAGCTCATTCCCGGCAGGCACAAACACGTCCTGCATCATGATCATGCCGGTGATGGACGCGCGCAGGGCGAACTTGCCCTCGATTTTCGGCGCTGTCAGTCCGGTCATGCCCTTCTCAAGGATATATCCCTTGATGTCCCCAGCATCGTTCTTTGCCCAAACAACAAACACGTCGGCAATTGGGGAGTTGGTGATCCAGGTCTTGGACCCATTCAGCACGAAGCCACCATCAACCGCTTTGGCCCGGGTCCGCATGCTAGCCGGGTCGGACCCAGCATCCGGCTCCGTCAGCCCGAAGCAGCCGACGAACTCACCGGAACGCAGTTTTGGCAAAAAACGGTCCTTCTGATCTTCCGAGCCGAACGCCCAGATCGGATACATCACCAACGACGACTGCACGCTGAACGCGCTGCGGTAGCCGCTATCCACCCGCTCCACCTCGCGGGCGATCAGTCCATAGGCCACGTACCCAACCCCGGCGCAGCCATGGCTGTCCAAAGTAGCGCCCAGGAACCCCATTTCACCCATTTCGGTCATGATGGAGCGGTCGAACCGCTCATGCCGGTTCGCCTCCAGCACCCGGGTCATCAGGCGATCCTGGCAATAGGCCTGCGCGGCATCCCGCATCGCCCGCTCGTCTTCCGTAAGCTGCTCGTCTAGCAGGAGGGCATCGTCCCACTTAAACGGACCCATCTTGCGCGCGGCGGACGGACGGTCCGCAGTCAACTTGGCTTCGGCAGCTTCAGGCTGCTGAATGGGTGCGACGACGTTCATGCGGTCCCCCTACAGATTATTCGGCTTCGGCCGCGGCCCCTGCCGGAACCGTGCGCCTGCTGCGGGAACGTAGCAGCATGAACGCCGGCACGTCGTCCCCGAATCCCAACACGGATGGCCCAAGATCCTCATCGCGACGACGCCCATCACGCGGGCGGCGTTCATTCCATGGCCGAGTATCCACAGGACGCAAAGCCTCCTCGCGACGTGGCTCTTCCCGCCGTGGTTCCTCGCGACGGCGCGTGTCGTCGCGACGTGGCTCGTCCCTGCGGCCCTCAGACCGGCGAGGCTCACGACCCTGCCGACGCGGCTCGGCCGAGGCAGCTTCGGCCGGAGCATCCGATACAGCCTCGGCAACTGCCACTTGCTCGACCGGCAACGCATCTACCGGCAAGTCCGTCTTTTTGGCCCGGCTACGACGCGGCTTTGCTGCCTTCGGCACCTCGTCGCCCGACGGCTCAACCACGTCGATCCGCTTCACTGCCCGGGGCGCCGCTTTTGCGCCGCGCCCGCGGCCACGCCGGCGACCGTCGCCCTCAGCGAACTCGACGGGATCAAGCCCCTCAACCTGCATGCGCGGGATCGGGGCGCCGACCAGCTTCTCGATAGCGTCCACGAAGCCCTTGTCATCTGGCGTCGCCAGCGTGAAGGCGTGCCCAATCATCCCAGCGCGCCCAGTACGGCCGATCCGGTGAACATAGTCCTCCGCATGGATCGGCACGTCGAAGTTGAACACATGACTCAACCCGCCGATGTCCAGCCCTCGCGCCGCCACGTCGCTGCACACCAGCAACCTGATCTCATTCGCCTTGAACCGCGTCAGCGTCGCAAAGCGCTCAGGCTGGCTCATGTCGCCATGCAGGGCGCCAACACTAAAGCCATGCTGCTTCAGCGACTTGTAAAGGATATCCACGTCCCGCTTGCGGTTGCAGAAGATCAGCGCGTTCTGCACATCCTCGCTACGAATCAGCCGGCGCAACGCCTCCCGCTTTTCCAACCCATCGACCACGGTCAGTCCGGCCACAATGGTGCTTGCAACGCTCGCCGGCCGGCTGACTGTGATTTCCCGTGGATTTGTCAGGAATGCATCTGCAAGCCGCCTGATTTCCGGCGCCATCGTGGCTGAAAAGAACAGAGTCTGCCGAGTGCGCGGCAAGAAACCAACGATTTTCTCGACGTCAGGGATAAATCCCATATCGAGCATCCGGTCGGCCTCATCGATCACCAGGATCTTGGTGTCGGTCAGCAACATCCCACCGCGCTCAAACAGGTCCATCAGCCGACCCGGCGTCGCGATCAGCACGTCCACGCCTTTCAGTAGGGCATCCTTCTGATCGGACACGCTCTCCCCACCAATCAGCAGGGCGTGGTTCAGCTTGAGATACTTGCCATACTTGACAAAATTCTCAGCGACCTGCAGCGCCAACTCACGCGTTGGCTCCAGGATCAGGCTGCGCGGCATCCGGGCCCGGGCGCGGCTGCCAGACAGGATATCGAGCATCGGAAGCACGAACGACGCCGTCTTGCCGGTGCCGGTCTGCGCGCAGCCCAGAACGTCGCGTCCCATCAGCACCGACGGTATTGCCTGCGCCTGGATCGGAGTCGGCGTGCGGTAGCCCATGTCTTCGACAGCGCGGAATATCTCAGGCGATAGGCCAAGATCAGCGAACCCATTCGGCTCCGCCTCACCCTCATCATTATATGCGGCCTCGGCGTCGCTGACATCGCTCGTCCCGGAAGATGTGGACTCTTCCGACAAACGTTCTTCCGTTGCCGCAGGTTTATCCTGGGCAGGCATGACGATCTCCGACGGCAAGGCGCCGGGGTCAACGGCCTCGGGCGCCGGAACAGCGTCCTGGTCGTCGGCGTGCACCTGTCCGTCCGCAGCGGCGGTCGTGATATCCGTCAAACGTGTTTCTCGATACAAGGTGGGTTGGCTTGGCGCCATAGCACAGCACCCGCGCTTCAGAGCGCGTAACGCCGGGGATATCGGGAAACAACGGCAATAAGTCAAGGTTTGCGGAAGCTTGGCAGCCCCGTGGATCACTGGCATGGCAATACCAGCACAGAGCCTGCAACGAACGTCTGGTCTTTTCTTGCCATACCTGTCGTGTGACGCCGGATGATGGCGCCATCGACTTGATGCGCTTGCGTCTGGGATTGCCGCCGGCATACCGGGCCGCGGACCGTGGCCGGCGCCGGACACCTGCCGCCGTCGCACCAGCCGGAAGCAGCTAGGCGCCATGTGTATGGGCCATGCTCCTGGCCCATACTTCTGGAATCGCTCGGTGCAACCCCCGCCGCCCTTCCGGCGTCCTGAACAGGATGAACAACTTGCCCCCTACCGCTATCGAGAACTACGCCCTGATCGGAGACTGCGTCACCGCGGCCCTGGTCGGGCGCGACGGCAGCGTGGACTGGCTGTGCTGGCCGCGCTTCGATAGCGCCTCCTGTTTCGCCGCCCTGCTGGGCGGGCCGGAGCATGGCCGCTTCAAGCTCGCCCCTGCCGATGCCGCCTATACTGTCGCCCGCAGCTACCGGGCTGGCAGCCTGGTGCTGGAAACCGTGTTCGATTGCGAGGGCGGGCAGGTCGCCTTGATTGATTTCATGGTGCCAGGCGCGTCTTGCGGCTCCCTCGTCCGCATCGTGGAGGGCAGGCGTGGCGTCGTGCCGATGCGGCTCGACCTGGCGCTGCGCTTCGACTACGGCCTGTCCGTCCCCTGGGTCACCCGGCGTAAAGGCGGCAACGGCTTCGTCGCAGTTGCCGGGCCGGAACTGGTCGTGCTGCGGACACCAGTAGCCCTGCATGGGCGGAACCTGCGGACCGCCTCCGATTTTACCGTGCGGGAAGGCGACCGCGTGCCCTTCGTGCTGACGCACGGCCCATCGCACCTGCCGCCGCCCATCAGCCTGGACGCCGACGACGCGCTTTATGCGACCGAGGAATACTGGGCCAACTGGAGCGGCCGCTGCACCTATGACGGGCCATGGGCAAACGTGGTGCAGCGCTCGCTGCTGACCTTGAAGTGCCTAACCTACGCCCCCACCGGCGGCATCGTCGCTGCGCCCACCACGTCTCTGCCGGAGGCGTTGGGCGGCGTACGCAATTGGGACTACCGCTTCTGCTGGCTGCGCGACGCCACCATCACCCTGTTCGCCTTCATGGCGGCTGGCTACACCGATGAGGCCGGGGCCTGGGCCGGCTGGCTGCACCGCAGCATCGCCGGCAGCCCGGACCAGGTGCAGATCATGTACGGCATCGCCGGTGAACGGCGGCTGACGGAGAACGAGGTGCCCTGGCTGCCCGGCTATCAGGGCGCCGCGCCGGTGCGGGTCGGCAACGCCGCGGCAACGCAGCTGCAACTGGATGTGTATGGCGAGGTGATGGACGTCCTGCACCAGGCCCGCTCGGCCAAGCTCCTGGCCGGCTCGCAATCTTGGTCGCTGCAGCGCGCTTTGCTGGAGCACCTGGAGGAGATATGGCAGCAGCCCGATGAGGGCCTGTGGGAAACCCGCGGCGGCCGGCGGCACTTCACCTTCAGCAAGGTCATGGCCTGGGTCGCCTTCGATCGCGGCATCAAGGATGCCGAGATGCACAATCTGACCGCGCCGCTGGACCGCTGGCGCCAGGTGCGGGACCAGATCCACGCCACGGTCTGCCGCGACGGCTACGACCAGAAGCTAGGCAGCTTCACCCAAAGTTTCGGCGATGTGGCACTCGACGCATCGCTGCTGCTGATCGCGATCGTCGGTTTCCTGCCGCATGACGACGCCCGGGTGCAGGGCACCGTGCGGGCGATCGAGCGCGACCTGCTGGTGGACGGCTTCGTGCTCCGTTACCGGACCGAAAGCGGCGGGGACGGCCTGCCGAAAGGCGAGGGCGCATTCCTGGCGTGCAGCTTCTGGCTGGCATCGGCTTGGCACATGCAAGGCCGGCATGCCGAAGCGAAAGCCCTGTTCGAGCGCCTGCTGGGATTGTGCAACGACGTGGGGCTGCTCAGCGAGGAGTACGATCCAGGGGCCAAGCGGTTCACCGGTAACTTCCCGCAGGCATTCAGCCACGTCGCGCTGATCACGACGGCTCTGACCCTGGCCGGCGAGGCGCAGGACCGGAAGGAACCGATGCAGGCCGCGGCAGAGTAGCTACTCTGCAGGCACCGGCTCGGCCCGGATGCGCCGCCGTGAGCGTATGCCGGCCAGCCGCTCCAGCGCCAGGTAAACCACTGGCGTCGTGTAGAGCGTCAGCAGTTGCGAGACCACCAGCCCGCCGCAGATCGCTATACCTAGGGGCCGCCGGTACTCCGAACCCGTGCCGGAGGCCACCGCCAGCGGCACCGCCCCCAGCAGCGCGGCCAAAGTCGTCATGATGATCGGCCGGAACCGCTCGGCGCAGGCGTCCAGGATGGCCTGGCGAGGCGTCAGGCCGCGCTCCCGCTCCGCTTCCAGCGCGAAGTCGATCAGCATGATCGCGTTCTTCTTCACGATGCCGATCAGCAGCACAATGCCGATGATCGCCAGCACCCCAAGCTCCGACCCCGTCACCAGGATCGCCAGCAGCGCGCCCAGCCCGGCAGGAGGCAAGGTGGACAGGATCGTCAGCGGATGCAGCAAGCTCTCATACAGGATACCGAGCACGATGTAGATCGTGACGATCGCGGCCAGCAGCAGGAAGGGCAGGGTGGACAGCGACTTCTGCAGGAACTGCGCGTTGCCGGCGAACTCCGTATGGACGCTGTCCGGCAAGCGCAGGTTGCTTGCGGTCTGCGTCACCAGGTTGATGGCATCTCCCTGGGTGGTGCCCGGCATCAGGTTGAAGCTGATGCTGCTGGAGGGAAACTGGCCCTGGTGGCGCACCGCCAGCGGAGCCGTGCTGCGCTCCATGTGGACGACGCTCGTGATCGGCACCTGGGCGCCGCCAGTGCCCGGCACCCACAGCCGGTCCAGTTGCACCGGGTCCAACTGCAGCCCCGGATCGGTTTCCAGCACGACGCGATACTGATTGCGCTGGGTATAGATGATCGAAACCTGGCGCTGCGAGTAGGCGTTGTTCAGCGCATTATCGATCGAGGTGATGCTGACGCCCAGCCGCGCCGCCCTCTCCCGGTCGATCACTACGTCGGCCTGCGGCCCTGGCTTGTCCTGGTCGCTGCTCACATCCGTGATGCCCTGCGCGCCCCGCAGCGCCTCCTCCAGCCGGGTGGTCCAGACCCGCAGTTCCGCCAGGTCTTGGTCCAGCACGACGAACTGGAACTGCGTACCGCCCGACCGTCCGCCGGCACGCAGATCTTGCGCGGAGTACAGGTAGGTCTCGATCCCTGCCATCTGCTGCAGCTTCGGCCGCAGCCGGGCCAGAACGTCCTCGCTGCTGATGCCGCGCTCGCTCAGCGGCTTGAGCGAGATGGTGAGTTGCCCCCGGTTGATGCTGGACCAGCCCGAGGTGATGCCGATGGTGCTGCCGATGCTATCTATGGCCGGGTCCTGCAGCAGCACCTCCACCACGCGCCGCTGCCGCTCCGCCATGGCGGCGAAGCTGATGTCCGGGCTGGCCGTGGTGCTGCCCTGCAGCAGGCCGGTGTCCTGGATCGGCAGGAACCCCTTGGGCACATAGCGGTAAAGCTCGACCGTCCCCACGGAAATCGCCGCCGTGAGCGCCAGCATCACCCAGCCCCAGCGCAGCGCCCCGTCGAGGCTGTTGGTATAGGCCCGCTGCATCCGCCCCAGCGCCCGGTCCACGGTGCCGTCGATCCGCCCCCAAACCCCGTGCGGCGCCCGGTGCGGCCCCATGAACCGCCCGCACATCATCGGCGTCAGCGTGAGCGACACCACCGCCGACACCCCGATGGCGATGGCGATCACCAGCGCGAACTCGTGCAGCAGCTTGCCCAGGATGCCGCCCATGAACAGGATCGGGATGAACACCGCCACCAGTGAGATGCTGATGCTGATGACGGTGAAGCCGATCTGCCGCGCGCCCACCAGCGCCGCCTGCATCGGCGGCAGCCCGCGCTCCTGGTGGCTGAAGATGTTCTCAATCATGACGATCGCGTCGTCCACGACGAAGCCGACCGAGATCGTCAGCGCCATGAACGAGAAATTATTGAGCGTGAACCCCAGCAAGTACATCGCCGCCAGCGTGCCCGCCATGCTGAGCGGCACCGTCACCGCCGCGGCCAAGGTCGGCACCAGCCGGCGCATGAACAGCGCCACCACCAGCAGCACCAGCACCACGCTGATGAAGAACGTGCCCTCCACGTCCGCAACGCTCGCGCGTATGGTCAGCGTGCGGTCGCTGATGGTGTCCACCCGTATCCCGGCGGGTATCCATTGCAGCAGCTGCGGCAGGGCGGCCTGCACACGGTCCACGGTCTCGATGATGTTGGCGCCGGCGGTCTTGGTGATCGTCAGCAGGATGGCTGGCTTCGTGTCCTCCCAAGCCGCCAGCTTGGTGTTGGCGACGCCGTCCATCACCTCGGCGACGTCGCCCAGCCGCACCGTGGCGCCGTTCACGCTCTTCAGCACCAGCGATGCATAGTCCGCGGCCTGGGTGATCTGGCCGTTGAGTTGGATGATCTCCGCTCGCTGCGGCCCCTGGAAGCCGCCGGTCGGGCCGTTCACGTTGGCGTTGCGTATGGCGGTATAAACGTCCTGGCTGCTCAGCCCTGCGGCCCTCAGCGCCGCCGGATATAAACGCACCCGCACAGCGGGCTTCTCGGCGCCGTTCACCTGCACCTGACTCACGCCATCAATCTGGCTCAGACGCTGCGCCAGGATGGTGTCGGCGGCGTCGAACATCTGCGCGCGGTTCAGCGTGTCGGACGTGAGGGAAAGCGTTAGAATCGGCGCCTCGGCCGGGTTGAACTTGCGATAGTAGGGCCGGGTCGGCAGATCGCTCGGCAGGTCGGTATAGGCGGCGTTGATGGCCGCCTGCACATCGTGCGCCGCGCCCTCGATGGGCCGGTCTATGTCGAACTGCACCACAATGCTGGTGCTGCCGGTGCTGCTGGTGCTGGTGAGCTCGGTCACTCCGGGGATTTCCCCGAGACGGCGCTCCAGTGGCGAGGCGATGCTGGCGGCCATCGTTTCCGGGTCCGCGCCGGGGCGGCCGGCGAACACGACGATGGTGGGGATGTCCACGCTGGGCAGCGGCGCGACCGGCAGGAACCGCACTGCGACGAGACCGGTCAGCAGCAAGCCGATGGCCAGCAGGAAGGTCGCAACAGGCCGATGGATGAACGGTGCGGAGATGTTCATCGGCAGGAGAGATGTTGCCTATTCCCTCTCCCTCCGGGAGAGGGTCGGGGTGAGGGAAGCAACAGGAACGGAAGCCAACCAGCACTGGAACGGTCAGACCTTAGAACGGCAGCCGTGGTCCGTGCGGCCCTTCCCTCACCCCAACCCTCTCCCGGAGGGAGAGGGGGCAGAAAACAGGAACCCATCACTCCGCCGCCGCCAGCCGTGGCGCCGCAAATCGCAGCCGCAACCGCTCGAACGCCAAATAGATCACCGGCGTCGTATAAAGCGTCAGCACCTGGCTCAGCAGCAGCCCGCCCACGATCGTCAGGCCCAGCGGATACCGTAGCTCCGACCCGGTACCCCGCTCCACCACCAGCGGCAGCGCCCCAAGCAGCGCTGCAGCCGTCGTCATCATGATCGGACGGAACCGCAGCAGGCAGGCCTCGGTGATGGCATCCAACGGCGACAACCCCCGGTCCCGCTCCGCTTCCAGTGCGAAGTCGATCATCATAATCGCGTTCTTCTTCACGATCCCCATCAGCAGCACGATTCCCACCAGCGCCACCAGCGACAGATCCTGCCCGGCAAACAGCAGCGCTAGCAGTGCCCCGATGCCCGCCGAAGGCAGGGTGGACAGGATGGTAACCGGATGAATCGTGCTCTCATACAGCACGCCCAGCACGATATAGATCACGATCACCGCTGCCAGGATCAGGTAAGGCTCAGACGCCAGGCTGCTCTGGAACTCCGCAGCATCGCCCGAGTAGCTGCCAACGATGGTGGAAGGCAGGCCCATCGTCTGCTCCGCCTCCGAAACCGCCGTGACCGCATGGCTCAAGCTGGCGCCCGGCGCCAGATTGAAACTGAGGGTGATCGCCGGAAACTGGCTCTGGTGCGTGATGGCCAGCGGTGCCGTGCCCCGGCTGATGGTGGCGATGGCGGACAGCGGCACCTGCGCCCCAAGCAACCCCGGCACCCGCAGCCGCAACAACGAGTGCGGGTCCGCCTGCCAATCCGCATCCGCCTCCAGGATCACGCGATACTGGTTGGACTGGCTGAAGATCGTGCTGATCTGCCGCTGGCCGAATGCGTCATACAGCGTGTCCTGCACCACCTGCATGGACACGCCCAGACGCATCGCCGCGTCCCGGTCCACCTCGATCCGGGTAGCAAGGCCGTCGGTCTGCTGGTCGCTGGTCACGTCCTGCAGGTCGGCCATGCCGGCCAACCGCGCCTGCAAACGCGGCGCCCACTGCGCCAGCTCATCAGCATCCGTGTCCATCAGAGTATATTGGAACTGGGTGCGGCTGATGCGGGTGCCGATCTGAATGTCCTGCACCGGCTGCATGAACACCGACATCCCCGGCGTCCCGCCCATCGCACGCTGCAGCCTCGCAATCACCACCGGCGCCGGGTCGCGCTCCCGCCGGGGCTTGAGGGTGATGGTAATGCGCCCGGTATTAGGCGTGGCGTTGATCGCGCCGGCGCCGACGAACGACACGACCCCCGCGACTGCCGGGTCATGCAGCGCCGCCTCCGCCAACCCCGTTTGCAGTGCCGCCATGCGCGGGATGGACGCGCTTTGCGCCGCCTCCGTCACCGCGACGATCACGCCGGTATCCTGCTGCGGCAGGAACCCCTTCGGCGTCACGACATACAGCGCAAAGGTACCGAACAGCGTGCCGACCGCCACCAGCAGCACCAGTCCCTGATGCCGTAAGGCCGACCGCAGGGTTCGGCGATACAGCCGAGTGGTCAGCAGGAACCCGCGCTCGAACCATCCCGTCAGCCAGCTCGGGCGCTCGTCCGCGCGTAGAAAGCGGCCGCACATCATGGGCGTGAGGGTCAGCGACACGACGGCCGAGACGATGACCGACGTGCTGAGCACCACCGCGAACTCGTTGAACAGGCGGCCGACCACGCCCGTCATGAACAGCAGCGGGATGAACACCGCGACCAGGCTGATGGTGAGCGACACGATGGTGAAGCCGATCTGCGCGGCGCCCTTGTAGGCTGCAGCCAGCGGATGCTCCCCGGCCTCGATGTAGCGAACCACATTCTCAATCATCACGATGGCGTCGTCCACAACGAACCCGGTCGCAACCGTGAGCGCCATCAGCGACAGGTTGTCCAGGCTATAGCCGCAGAGCGCCATGATGCCGAACGTGCCGATCAGCGACAGCGGCAGCGCCACCGCGGGGATCACCGTCGCCCGCGCGCTGCGCAAAAACAGGAAGATCACCCCCACCACCAGCACGATCGACAGCACCAGGGTGTATTCCACGTCCGCGACCGAGGCCCGGATGGTTTCGGTCCGGTCGGTGACGACCGTCATCTTCACCCCGGCCGGCATGGAGTTCTGCAGCGCCGGCAGTGCCTCCTTGATGGCGGCTACGGTGCTGACGATGTTGGCGCCGGGCTGCCGCTGGATGTCCAGCACGACGGCAGGCGTGCCGTTATACCATCCGGCCACCCGGTCGTTCTCGACGCCGCCAATCACGCTGCCAACGTCTGACAGCCGCACCGGCGCGGTGTTCTTGTAGGCAATCACCAGGTCCCGGTAGGCATCCGGCGTGACAAGCTGGTCGTTGGCACCCAGCGCATAAGCCTGGCGTGGCCCATCGAACCCGCCCTTGGCCCCATTCACATTGGCGGCCGAAACTGCGTTCCGCACATCCTCCAGCGCCAGGCCATAAGCAGCGACCCGCGCCGGGTCCAGCCGCACCCGGACGGCGGGCCGCAACCCCCCCTGGACCGACACCTTGCCTACCCCGTCAATCTGGCTGAGCTTCGGCTGCAGCAGCGTATCAGCGGCATCGCTGATGCGGTCCAGGGTGATGGTATCGCTGGTCAGCGCCAGCGACAGGATCGGCGCGTCCGCCGGGTTCACCTTCGCATAGATCGGCGGGTAGGGCAGGGTGGTCGGCAGAGTCCCCGCGGCGGCGTTGATCGCCGCCTGCACGTCCTGCGCCGCACTATCCAGTTGGCGGTTCAGGTTGAACTGCAGAGTGATCTGGCTAGTGCCCTCGCTGCTGGTGCTGGTCATCACCTGCAGGCCAGTAATCTGGCCGAACTGCCGCTCCAGCGACGCGGTAATCAGCGTCGCCACCGTGTCCGGCCCCGCGCCAGGCAACTGCGTCGTGACCTGGATGTTCGGGAATTCCACCGTCGGCAGCGCCGACACCGGCAGCGCCCGGTAGCCCATCAGCCCGCCCAGCAGCACCGCCGCAGCGAGCAGCCAAGTGGCGACAGGCCGCGCGATGAAAGGGGCGGAGATGTTCACCCGTTGCCAGCCGTGCGCCGCCGTCCCCCGCCGCCCGTGCCCGGCGCATTGCGCTCCCGCGGCACCGCGTCCGGCGCATTGCCGTCAGGTCCGGCCACTGCAACCTTGGCCCCGTCCGTCAAGCGCTGGGCGCCATCGGTGACGACCTCCTCGCCCGGCGTCATCCCCTCGGCGATGACGCTGATGCCATCATCCTCATGACCCACCTTCACATCCCGGCGCTGCGCCCGGCCAACCTCGTTCACAATATACAGGTAAGCCCCCCGCGGCCCCCGCTGCACCGCGGCAGTCGGCACCGCAGTGACCCCGTGCAGCGTCTGAGACAGCATGCGCACGTTCACGAACCCACCGGGCCAGAGCAGCAGCTTGTCGTTGGGAAACGTGGCCTTCAGCTTGATGGTGCCGGTCGCCGGGTCCACAACGTTGTCCAGCACCGCGAGCTGGCCGCGGTCCAGCGGGTCCGTCATGTCACCGCCCTGGCGCAACGCCAGCACCGCCGGCATCCCGTCCTCCATCGCCGCGGCCACAGCCGGCAGGGCCTGCTGCGGCAGGGTGAACACGACCGAAATCGGCTTCAACTGCGTCAGGACTGTAAGCGGCAACAGGTCCGTGGCATGCACCAGGTTCCCTGCATCCACCTGGCGGATGCCGATCCGGCCGTCGATCGGCGCCGTGATGGTGGTATAACTCAGGTTGGTCCGTGCCGTATCTATCTGCGCCTGGTCGCCGCGCACCTGCGCCTCGAGCTGCGCGGCAGTGGCGCGGGCGGTGTCCACCTGCTGCCCGCTGCTATACTGACCCGCAGCAAGCTTGGAATACCGGCCGACGTCCAGCTTCGCGTTGGCGAGGGTGGCTTCGTCCTGCTGCTTCTTGGCGACCGCGGCATCCAGGCTGGCCTGATACGAACGGGGATCTATCCGCGCCAGCACGTCACCGGTCCTAACGTTCTGGCCCTCCTGGAACCGGACCTCGACCAGCGGCCCGTCCACGAAGGGGCGGACCTGCACTTGGTTGAACGCCTGCACCGTGCCCAGCCCATCCAGCCAAACCGGCACGTCCCGCCGCTCGCCCCGGGCAGTCAGCACCGGAATCGGCGTAGCGTCGGTCCCGCCGCGCCGCCGGCTGCCGCCGCGCGTGGGCGTACCGCTGTCGGCAGCCTCCGCGGCCGGCTGCTCACGCGAGACACGCCAGTAATAAGCGCCGCCGCCTGCCGCGCCCAGCAGCAGCAGGATCACTAGGACGCGCTTCATGACTCGACCGCCGGGGCGCCGCCGGACCAGCCCCCACCAAGCGCCTTATACAGGTTCACCAGCGCCTGGAACCGCGTCAGCCGGACCTGCGTCAGCAGGTCGAGGTCGCTATACAGCGTGGTCTGGGTATTGAGCGACGTAACGATATCTATGGTCCCCGCATCAAGCTGCGCCCGCGCGATGTCCGCCGAACGCTGCGCCACGGCGACGGCCTGGCGCTCCAGTTGTTCCTGTTCCGTTGTAAAGCGCAGCGCCACCAGCGCCTGCTCGACATCCGTAAAGCTTTGCAGCGTCGCCCGGCGATAGCCGGCTAGCAGCTCATCATAACGGCCCTTGGCCTGATCGAACTGGCCGCGTGTCAGCCCGTTGTCAAAGATGGACTGCGTGACGTTCGCGGCAAGCTGTGCCACCACCGTTCCCGGCCCCGTGATGGCGCTGAGCGCAGCCGAAGTCAGTCCGCCGGACGCGGTCAACTGCACCGTCGGAAAGAACGCCGCCCGAGCCGCGCGTATGTTGGCGTTCTGCGCCTGCAGCTGCGCCTCGGCATTGGCAACGTCCGGGCGCCGGGCCAGCAGCTCGCTCGGCAGTCCCGGCGCGACCACCGGCACCGGCAGCTTTTCCAGCGAGCCGCCCTTCACGTCCAACCGCTCCGGCGGCAGACCGGTCAGGAGCCCGAGGCCAATGCGCTGCTGCTCGACGTTGTTGCGGTAGTTCGGGATCAGCCCCCGCTGCCCGGCCACCAGCGCCTCCTGCTGCGCCACATCCAGCGCATTAGCAGTGCCAACGACAAGCCGTGCGCGAAATGCGGTCAGCACCCGCTCGGCATCGCGCAGGTTACGCTCCGCCACCCGCAGCCGGTCCTGCGCCGCAAGCACCTGGAAGTATGTATTGGCGACAGAGGTCACGACCGTCAGCGCCACCGTTTCCTGGTCGAATCGCGTAGCGACGGCGCTGGCCTGTGCCGATTCCGCCAGCGCACGGTTGCGGCCCCAGAAGTCCACATCATAGGACACCTGCAGGCTGGTGCTATAGGTGCGGAAATCGAAATAATGCTGGACGTCGGTGCTTCGGCCGGCACTGGTTGCAGTGATGGCTGCGCCCGTCACCGGGTCGATGGCCGTTGCTATACTGCTGCTGGAGCCGCTGGTGCGGGTCCCGCCGGTGCCGCTGCGCTGATAGGTTTCCCCGGCCACACCGTTCACCGCCGGCAGCAGCGGCGCCCCGCTGATCCGCACCTGGGCGTCCGCCTGCACGATCCGCGCCGCCGCGGCGGCCAAGTCGGTATTGTAGGACCTGGCGGTGGCGATCAGCCCATCCAGCTCCGCCGAACGGAAATTACGCCACCACTCCGCCGATGGCCACGCCGCCGCTGCCGTGTCTGCCGTCGCCTGGAACGCGGCCGGGACGTCCAGCCGTGGACGTTGATAAGCGGGGCCAAGCGAGCAACCAGCCAACAAAGCCGCTGCTGCAAGGGTCACCTGCCACCTCACCGCCGCCCCGGCCGGAGCGACGCCTCGGCCAGCCGCGTGCGGCCGTCCGGTGACAACTCGCCAATTGCGGAAAGCAGGCTGTCGCCAAAGCGGTTGCTGGTCTCGATCCAATGGACCTGCCAGTCATGCATCCGTTCACGCACCAGGGCCTCGTCATAGGGCTGCTGTGCGATTGCCTGCGACAACTGTTCCCGCGACTCGTCCATTTGGCGCCGGGCCAGCTCATACCAGGGCCGCTCATGGGCGAGCGTCGCGCGGAACCGGGCGGCATCGGGATTGGGGAGGGCGCTGGCCATATGCTCCACGACGCCGTCCAGGCCAGGCGGGCTGGGTCGGTGATGCATGGCGATGTGTGCGCCAATCCATGCACCGGCAAACAGGTTGCCGGCGAGCGAAAGCCACAGCACGCGCGTACGCCAGGGGTCGCGTAGCCAGATCATCGGACGTAACCTGTCAGCAATCATCGGACGCCACTACGGGCTGCTGGCAACCGTCACCGATTGCACCGCCACGAAACCATCGGCAGCGTCCGTGCCGTATTCCGAACTAATGTCCGAGGCCGCAACAGCCCCTAGGTAAATTCCCGCCGCAGTGCAGGCCGCCAGAACCCCCCACCGAAGGGCGAACGTCAGGGGGGGCAGCTGCAGCACAGCACACCTCAAAGACCCCTGCATCCGTACGAGAACGCAACGGTCTGGTGGAGCGGGATCGGCGTCGTCGCGCGCCAACGCATCAGCCAGTACGGCACGTGCGGCTGCACTGCTGCGCAACAGGGCAATCGCAGCCGCCCGGTCCGCCTGCGGCCAGTCGGCCATGACCGTGCCCCGGCTGCGCAGCGCCCAGTCAAGGCCACGGGGAGTCATGCGCCATGCGCCTCAAGATATGCGCGCAGAACCTTGCGGCCGCGATGCAGCAACCCTTCCAGCGCGCGGGTGGAAACGCTCAGGGCACGGGCGGCGTCCTGCCCCGACCAACCCTCGCCGTAGGTCAGTGCAATGGCCGTGCGCTGCCGGTCGGGCAGGGTGGCAATCGCCTGTGCGAGCAGCCCCTCACGCTCCCGCAGGATCAGCGCGGTGTCGGCGATGGGTGCAGGGTCGGCCAAGTCCTCCGGCATGGCACCGCCCGGGCGGATGGCACGCAGACGATCTATGGCGGCGTTGACGGCGATCCGGTGGAGCCAGGTGCTGACGGCGGCCTGCTTGGGATCATAGGACTCGGCCCGGGTCCAGGCGCGCAACAACGCGTCTTGCGCCACGTCCTCCGCCGCCGCAGGGTCGCCCAGCACGCGCAACGCAGCCCGACGCAAACGCAGCAAATAACGCGCAGCCAGTGCGTCAAACGCGGCACGGTCGCCTTCAGCGGTGCGAGCCATCAACAGGTCGTCGGGAACGTCGTCTTGCATTCTGAAAGATAGCCCGGTGAGTTACGCTGGATACGTGCTGTCGCCTGCCACCCCACGGTGACCAGCGTCAAGCGGGTATTGAGGCGAGAATCCGCTCGGCCAGCTTTAGATGGGGCCGGTCGATCATCTTTCCATCCAGTGCGAACACTCCGGCCCCGGGCCGTGTTGCGAAGCCGGCCTGCACCGCCCGCGCCCACGCCACACGCTCGGCCGAAGGAGAGAAGGCCGCGTTCACCGGCGCGACCTGATCGGGGTGGATGCACAGCTTTCCGGCAAACCCGTCCTGGGCCGCCATCGCCGCTTCAGCAGTAAGGCCCACGGGATCACGCGGGTCGGGCCAGGGCGTGTCCAGCGCCGCTACGCCCGCGGCGGCCGCGGCGGTTATTGTTTGCGCCCGGGCGGCGGCAACCGGGGCCGCAACCCGGCCATCTCCGGCGCGCGGGCTAATGCCGAGGTCGGCCGAAAGGTCTTCCGCCCCAAAGCACAACCCCAGTAGCCGAGCCGGTGCGCCAGTATAGTCCATCCGCATCAGCGACGCCGCGGTTTCCGTGACCAGGGCAAGCACTCCGATGCCACCAACCGGCAGCCCGGCCGCGGCCTCCAAGGCTTCAAGGTGATGATCCAGCGCATGCAGGTCGTCCGGGCCGCCGCATTTCGGCAGCATCACGGCGGCCGGCCGGGCAGGGACGGCGGCGGCCAGGTCAAGCAGATACCAGGGCGTGCCCCGCGGGTTGACCCGTATGACGACGCCGGGGCGCGACAGCCCCGGGACTGCCGCGGCAACGGCGGCCCGGGCGGCATCTTTACCCTGGGGCGCCACGCTGTCTTCCAAGTCCAGCACTACCCCATCTGCCGGGCCGGCAGCGGCCTTTTCGATTTTGCGGGCGCTATCGCCCGGAGCGAACAGCAGGCTGCGTAGCCTCATGGGTGCGGGCACTGGCATCCTCCTGTCATGCGCGACCTTCCCGGCCCGCCGCATGGTATCCATAACGATCGGCGGGCATGGTCCGCATTAATCAATGCATCGTTAACCCATGCA
This sequence comes from uncultured Acetobacteraceae bacterium, assembly GCA_964245505.1. Lineage (GTDB taxonomy): Bacteria > Pseudomonadota > Alphaproteobacteria > Acetobacterales > Acetobacteraceae > DASWOJ01. The sequence goes on from CAXTOB010000053.1 coordinate 20,939, forward strand.
TCAATCTTGCGCAGAATGTGCTGATATGCAAAGCAGACGCCCAAGGAATGCAAAAATTGGAGAGCGTCGCGGTGGGGGTTGCAGGGCCAGACGCCATTCTAGAAACATCGGGCATGACGCGGGAATTCCGTGGTTTCATTGCCGTTAACAACGTGGACCTGCGGGTTCAGGAAGGCACCATCCACGCCCTGATCGGCCCCAACGGCGCCGGCAAGACCACCTGCTTCAACCTGCTGACGAAATTCCTGGCGCCGTCGCGCGGCACCATTCACTTCAAGGGCCAGGACATTACCGGGCAGAAGCCGGCCGACGTCGCTCGGCTCGGCCTAGTGCGGTCGTTCCAGATTTCCGCGGTGTTCCCGCACTTGACCTCGCTGGAGAATGTCCGCCTGGCATTGCAGCGGGCACGCGGCAGCTCGTTCGATTTCTGGCGCTCGGAAACGCTGCTCCGCCAATACGATGACCGCGCCCGCGCCCTGCTGGCCGACGTGGGCCTGTCGGAGTACGAGGAAACCCAGGCGGCGCTGCTGCCCTATGGCCGCAAGCGCGCCCTTGAGATCGCCACCACCCTGGCGCTCGAACCGACCATGCTGCTGCTCGACGAGCCGACAGCCGGCATGACGCACGAGGATGTGGACCGCGTGGTCGCCCTGATCCGCCGCATCCGCGTCGGCCGCACCATCCTGATGGTCGAGCATAACCTGAGCGTCGTCGAGGGCCTGTGCGACCGCATCACCGTGCTCGCCCGCGGCCAGATCCTGGCCGAGGGCGACTATGCCGCCGTCAGCCGCAATCCCGACGTGGTCGCCGCCTACCTGGGGTCTCCCGATGCTTGACGCCGCCGCGCCTGCTGCGCCCGCAACCTCCGTACCCGGCTCCCCAATGCTGCAGGTCTCCGGCCTGGAAGCCTGGTATGGCGAAAGCCACGTCCTGCACGGCGTGGATTTCCAGGTCGGCGAGGGCGAGGTCGTCGTGCTGCTGGGCCGCAACGGCGCCGGCAAGACCACCACCATGA
>CAXTOB010000054.1:0-21854 GCA_964245505.1 uncultured Acetobacteraceae bacterium
GTCCTGGTTATGGACGTCGATCACCAGAGGCTGGTTGGCCGGCACGTGCAGTTCCGCCGGGGTGAAACGGTGATCGCTGATGGTGATCTGCGGGCGCGGCGGGTCGCCGGCCCAGGCGGCGCTGGCGGTCACCAGGCTGGCGGGCAGCGAAAGGAACGCAATCAGGGTCGCGCGCGGCATGGCTAGAAGGCCCTTGTGTAGCTGAGGGATGGCGCCAGCGTGCGGCTGGACTGTCCGTTGACGTTGATGACGTTGACGCCGCCGCCGACCAGGAGCCGCGGTATCACCTCGTAGGTGAACGAGATGTTCTCCTGGTGGTCCGTGCCGGTGGCGGCTCCTCCGCTGTTGCGCAGGCCCGCGGCGACGTTGACGTTCCAGCGGCCGTGGCTGAAGGCCAGCCCGCCCACGGCATAGTGCCGCTCCAGCCCGGCGATCCCCTCGAAATTGCTGAAATGCGTGTATTCCAGGAACGGCGTCACCCCGAGGCGCGGGCCGAGCGGGATGCCGTCGCCGCCGGGGTCGTAGGATGCGCCGATGGACTCGCCTGTTTCGGTGCGTCCGCCGGGCATGTCGGTGGCCTCGCGCGTCACCGACATCTGCCAGGCCAGCCCGCGCTCCGCCCGGCCGCCGCGCAGGCTGATGGTGAAGCTGTCGAGGCTGCCGGTATTGGAAGGCCCGAACTGGTTCCGCGTGTAGCGGCGCAGCCGGTCCGCGGTCGGATCGCTCAGCGAGGGCGTGGAAAGAAACGACCGGGACAGCACACTTGTGTCGAGGTAGAACGTCTCCGCCGTCAGCCGCATGTTGTCCAGGCCCAGCAGGTCCGGGCCGAGCGCCGGCAGCGCGTAGCCGACACCCAGGCCGATCCGCTCGTCCTGCTCGTAGTCGTTGCCGAAGTTGTAGAACTGGCCGGGCGCTGACTCGTAGGCGGAGCCGAAGCCCGGGTGGATCTTGCCGCCGTATATCGATAGCTCGTCGGTCGGCCGCACGGTCGCGTAAAGCTGGCGCAACGTGACGCCCTCGCTGCGGAAGATGGCGTTGCGGTCGAGGTAGAAGCTGTCGTTATTGTCGTTGCGGTTGCGCTCCAGCTTCGCCTCCGCGTTCAGGCTGGCCCAGCCGCGGTAGTTGGCGAAGCCGGTCACGTCGGTGTCGTCGAACAGGCTGACATGGGTCTTGTTGTTGGTGGAGGAGACGAGGTCGCCCTCCAGGTGGGTCTGCGCCTCGCCGCCATACACGATGTCCCCGCCCAGCGGCGCCGGAAAGCCGGGCGGGGGCGGCGGGACCGTGGCCGCGGTCTCCGCCCCTTCCAGGCTCGGCGTCGAAGCCGCGCGTTGCGAGTGCGCCGGGCTGTGCGCGATCAGGGCCGTGGCGATGGCCAGCGTGGCAACTCGTCGCATCAGCGTGCGGCGGTCGTCGTCGAGGCGGGGACGAGCGATGCGGCCTCAGCGGCGATGGTGCGATACTGGCCGACCGAGGCGCGCGGCGTCGGCGCCGGCAGCAGCGGGTCCACGATCCACTGCGCCTTGGCCAGCACCGTCTTGAACTGGGTCAGCAGGGCCTGGCTGGCCGCGTCGGCATGGGTGCGGGCGAGCGCCGCCGCCTCCTGCGCGACGAAGCTGAGGTAGCCGCGGCTGTCGTGATACTCGACGATCACGTCAATGCGGCCGCGGTTGAGCGACTCGCCATACTCGCCGGCCGCGGCGTCGATGGTGTCGGAGCAGATCTTGATCATCGCCGGCACCGAGGCGCGCAACGCGGCCGGGGCGGTCAGGCGGGCCTGCTGCACCGTCTTGATTGTCGCCTGATAGAGCGCCTCGGTTTCCGGCGCGGTGGGCGCCCCGGCCACGGCGGCCTCCAGTTTGATGAGCTGCGTGTCGAACGGGGTGATGTGCTTGGCCGCAACGTAGTCGGTGATGTCGTCATACAGCTCGCGTACGGGGTGGCCGAAGTGCGGCAGGGCCAGGCCGGGGCGGCCGGCGACGAGCAGGTCGTGCCCGACCATCAGATGGCCCTCCAGCATGCCGAGGCGGAACAGGAAATCGGTGTCGTCCGGCGCTGACGCACGGGCTGGCACGGCAGCCAGCAGCAGCAGGCCAGCCAGGGCGGTGCGGCAGAGCAGGCCGGCCTTGCGGAACTGCGGCGGGCGGTTGGTGTCGGTCATCGGATGCCTCCTAGTTGCGAGCGATTTGCAATCGCAGGTCAGGGGATGGCGGTCAAGAAGTTTTGCGACTGGTTCGCAATTGCATCCGGCCGATCTTGCCGCTACGCAACGGGCTTGCTGCAGCGGGGACGTTGGTTGGACGGCATCTACGGGACGGATACGATCACGCTGCCGCTGTCTTGGCTGACGGCGGTGGCGACGTCGGACCTGCGGCTGGCGGTTTACGCCCTGCGCGGGCTGTATGGCGTGACGCGGTTCCTCCACCTGGTGGGGATGGCGACCTTTGTCGGCATGGTGGTGATCCTGGACCTGCGAGGCCTCGGGCTGTTCCCGCCTGGCGCGCTCGACCCGGCGCGCCAGCGGCTCGCCACTGTGTTGAAGGCGTCGTTCTGGGTTACCATAGCAACCGGGGTGTTGCTGTTCCTGCGCGATCCGCTGGGGGTGGGGTTGCACACCATGTTCCTGCCGAAGCTGCTGCTGGTGGTAGCTGGATACGTTTACGCCCAAGGCGTGCGGCGGCTGCCAGCCATGCGGCGGACGGCGGGACGGCAGAGGATGGCCGCGACGGTATCACTGGGCGTGTGGTTGCTGGTGATCGGCGCTTCCACCTGGAACCATGTCGAGCGGCCAGTCCGGGTGGGGGACGCGCTCCGGCTGCACAACGTGGGAAAATGAGAGGTGGCACACGTTGGCCATGCTGCCGTTTCATCGGTATGAATCCCATACCGAACTGACAATCCGCCGTGGATGAAAGATACCCCATGTCGGGGGACGGATCACGTTTCCCGAAACACTTTCTGTTAAAGGTTGCTGCGATCGTTCCCTATAGGCCGAAGCAAACCTCTGGAGGTTTGCGCACAGATGAAAAACCAATACCGATCGCCCTCCGCTCTGGCCTTTACGTTTCCAAGCCGTCATTGCGAGCCGCCTGCGGCGTGGCAATCCAGAGCCGCCAGCGCAGTCTTTACCGCCGGGAATTGCCGCGTCGCTGCGCTCCTTGCAATGACGGAAACGGTCGGAGCGAAAGGCGTTTGGTATAAGCAGGCTTGGGCGGCCTGGCACGGCAGCAGGCCATCTGTGTGACAGGCCTCGCAAACCTGCCGCGTGACCGCGAGGCTTCGAAAACGAGCTGTGCTGGAATCTGGGTGACGCTGTGATCAAGTAACGCTCTATGCTGGCGAGGCGGTGATCTCGACGCCATTGCCGAACATGATGCCCTGGAGTGTTGGTGCACGGACACGCTGGTTGGCCTGAGGTCGGCCATCATAATCGCTGCGGGAGGTGCCTGCTTCACGGTGCGCCGCCAATCCAATCGACCAAACGGAGCAACGCTGCCCGGCCAAGTATAGGTTGCCCCGCCGCAAAGAGTTGCTGTTCAGATGTTTCGACAGGAGTGGAGGGAGAACCACATCAGGGTATGAATTACCCACCTAGTCGCCGAACGCACGTCGTGCCGCGGTGCAAGCACCAACCAGGGGCGCCTGTTTCTGCATGTCGGCGGCTACTGGCTCACGTGGAGCCTGTGCACGCTGATGCCGTGCCCGGTGCGCCGCTCCCTTTCTTGGCGTATGTTTCCGTAACGGTGGGCCTTCCGGCTCGTCTTGCGCTGAAAATCCAGCGCAATTTTCCGTGGGTCAAGAATCCCATTCGCTCGACGGTTCGGTCGCCAAGCTTTCCGTTGCCGAGCAAATCAAGCCGGCCCAGTGGGCAACATCGCATACTCGGGGCAATGTGTCGGCCACCGGCATTACTAGATGCACGCCGTTGGAAAGGGATAGGACCATCTGCCTGGTTCCGGCGACGACGACCTGCCGCGACCCAAGTTCGACGCCGTCCAGCGCGCGCAGGAGCCGGCCCAGGAGGTTGACCATATCGAGCAGGAGCAAGCATTCGACGAAGCGCCGTTTCGCGCTCCGGTCCGCTAGCAGCAGAGCTGATTGATCGAGGAAGATGGCGGCACACAGATTGCGGGCCGGCTGGCGCGCACCACGCCGGGCAAGTTTATGGGCAAGTTCGACCTGCCGGACCAGCGCGGACGCTTGTTCGTCCGGCGGGTCCGAGCGGGCACTATCGCGCGTAAGCATCCTCGGTCACTTGCGTGGTTGCCGAAGCAATTAACCAGACGGGCGTGAAGATTTCCTTACCTCTACGACGGCCAAACCATCACGGCAGCGAACCGCGCGGAGATCGCCACTAAGAACAGACCGAAACCAAGTCGGAGCTGCTCCTTGCTGAACCAGTGTGCCAGCCGCACCCCGATCGGCGCCGCGCCGGCCGACAACGGCGCCACGACCAGGAAGGCGATAACCGAGACGAAGCCCAAGGAACCGACCGGCGTCCCCGGCTCCGCCAGGCCGAGCAGCACGAAGGTGCAGGTCCCAGCAAGCGAGATGATCATGCCAAGGCTCGCCGTGGTACCGATGACTTGGTGCATGGAGCGCCCATAAGCGCTTAGGAACATATTGCCGAACACGCCACCGCCGATCCCGATCAGCGATGAGAGCAACCCAATTGCCAAGCCGCTCACTCGCACTGCGCGGTTGGAAGGGGTGTCGGCAGCGGCCCGCCAGGCCGGCCAGCCTGTCAGCAGCTTGATGGCGTTGCAGAGCACGAGCACGACGAAGATCGCCTTCAGTGGAGTGCTGTCGAGCCTGCTGGCGATCAGACTGCCGAGACAGACGCCCAGAACGACTGGAACGGCCCACGCACGCGCGATCCTGACGTCGGCGCTGCCGCGTTTGAGATGGCCGAAGAACGAGACCGCGCTGGTCGGGACCATGATCGCGAACGCCGTCCCGATCGACATATGCATGCAGAGCGCATCGCTGATACCGGCCGAGGAGAACGCCTGGTAGAGCATGGCCACGACGATCGAGCCGCCCCCGACGCCAAACAATCCGGCGAGCAGACCGGACAAGGCACCGGCGCCGGCGAGGGCGCCGGTCAGCATGACGAAATCCCACGTCATGCCGGCGCGCCCGGGTGCGCGTCAAGCCGTGCGGACATGCAGGCCCGTTGCCTGAACACGGCAGATGAATTCGCGCCGCAGCAGGACGGCGTCTTCGACGGTCACGCCCTTGAATCTGATCTTGCTCAGGGGCCGCTGCTGCGCGAAGCGGCCGAGGTCCGCGGTAATGACGGTGGCAATCTTCGGATAGCCGCCGGTGGTCTGAGCATCCCGCAACAGCACAATCGGCTGGCCGTTGCCGGGCACCTGGATACTGCCGGGCAGGATAGCATCCGAAACGATGTTAAAACCGCGTGAATGCCGCAGCGGGGGCCCTGCGAGCCGATAGCCCATGCGATCGGTCTGCCGGGTCACCTCGAAGGCCGAGGACAGGAACAGCTCGAGCGAGGTTGGCTCGAAGTAGTCATCCTGCGGGCCGAGCACGACACGGATCGGCTCCTGCACACCGCGCGCGATACCGGGCAAGGTACGCTCGGCCGTTTCGGTCGCGCCTCCTCGTAGCGGCAATACGTCGCCGGCGCACAGGGTGCGGCCATTCAGACCGCCCAATCCAACCCGCGGATGCGTCGAGCGGCTGCCCAACTCAAGCGGCACCTCGATCCCGCCAGCGACGGCGAGATAGCCCCAGCTCGCATCCTTGGCGCCGCCGATCCGCAGACACTCGCCTGGCGACAGCAGCGCGCTGGTCAATGGCGCGATGGGACGACCGTCGATCATGACGGCGAACGCTCCACCCGCAACCGCGACCCGGCACGGCGCACCCGCCACCGTCCATTCGCCGCCGCCATGCGCGAACTCGATCGTCGCCGCTTCCATTGGATTGCCGGCCAGGGCGTTGGCGACGGCGTGGCTTTCGAGATCCATTGCGCCCGCCCCGGTCACGCCATAGCGCCGCCAGCCAACCCGGCCCGGATCCTGGACGGTGCAGAATGGCGCCGGCGCGACCGCGATCAACGACACTGCGGTCATCGGGACGCGTTTTCCGGCTCGAGCAGGGTTTCCAGATCCAACCGGCCCTCAGCCGCGGCAGCGTCGAGGCAAGCAAACTCGTCGGCGCACACCTCGTGAAAGCGGAGCGTATCGCCGGGCCGGAACAGTGCCGGCTCGGGCCGGCGCCGGTTGAACGGGCGGATTGGGGTGCGGCCGAGCACGTAGAAGCCGGTTGGCGTCGGCATTGGCACGATGGCGCCCTGAACACCGCCGATGATGATGCTGCCACCCTGAACCGGTGCACGTGGCGCAGCGCGGCGCGAGATGTGCAGCCGCGGCGGCAAGCCACCCAGGTTCGGCATTCCTGGCTGGAAGCCGAGCATGAATACACGGAACTCGGCGGCGGTATGTTCGGCGACGATCTCGCGCGGCGACAGGCCGAGCAGCGTGGAAACCTCATTGAGGTCGTCGCCGAACGGGAGTTCATAAGCGACTGGAATGCGCCAGCGACGTCCGCTTGCCGGCCGGGCGCCGTCCAGGCCCTGGATCAGCGAGCGCAGCTGCTGCAGCAACTGCGTGCTGGGGACGAGCGCCGGTTCGAAGATGACGAGCAGGGACCTGAAGCTGGGGACAGTCTCGACGACGCCGGCGATCTCGGCGGCGGCAATCGCCTGGTCAAGCGCCGCAACTGCGTCGTTCGTCGCGACGTCGATTTCGCTGCCGAACTCGATGGACAACCCGATGTCGCCGACCGGGAGGAAGCGCGGCAGCGTGGCCGCGACCGGCCGGACGTTGCCTGCGGTCTCCCGATCGCCGCAAGCTGGGTTGTGGCTCTCGGGTAGGCTGCGATCGTGGCGCACGTGGAGCTTCGCCTGCCAATGGCCGGGCTTGGCCCGATAATCTGGGCGTAGGCCGGGTTGATGCTGGCTGGCCGCGTGCGGGCGGCCGCCACTTGGATGCGAAAACATCGAGCCGGCCCGCTATGCGGCTGCTTCGAGGTCGGCGGAAGCGCTGAAGCGGCTAACCCTGGCCGCCTCCTCGCCGCCCACGAACGACGGATTTTCCGTCGGACCGCTCGGTGCTGGGTAGATGTGATGAATCGGAAGGTCGCGGAAGCACTCGTTGAATTCGGGACTGTTATTGGTCAGGAAAATAGAAACAGGAAAGATTTGCCAGCACACCACGCGCTCGAGCAGGCGGGTCGCAAAGTCGTTGCGTGCTGCACCGATTTGAACAGCCATTTGGGGCCGGCTGGCTTGCCTGACGAACTGGTCCCGGCTGAGCGCGATGTGCGGAACTGCTGCATCGCCGGTTGGCCGCGGAGCCGGTGGCATGGACGCGCTGACGACCAGCGACGGACGGGGCTTGTGGCTGTCACTCGCGTGCACCTTCGGCAGCGTCCTCAGCGGGTTCCAAAGCAGGTCCAAGCCGATTTCGAACCAGCCCATGACGAACGGAAATCCTTCCAGGTTGCCGTCGGAATTGCAATGAGCCGTGTCGCCTATACGCATCTCGAACCATGCCAGACCGGCGGTGTAGTCGTCTGCCGCCTGCCGAACCCCACCGAGAGTTATGCTTTCTCCGGTGCGAAATTCTGTGACGGCGGGTCGCCCCGAGCTATGTTCGGGAATTGTGTCCAACACCGTACATGGCATTGCACTGTTCATGCCGATTTCCCTCTAATTTAGCTGCTGGAACAAGTGAGTGCTCATGTGCACCCGCGTCCTTAAATTGGAGCGCCTGGGCAAATGCCTGGCGCCATCGAGCGTGACGAGTCGTCATGCGACTTGATCAGCCAGGGGCTCGGAGAATTAGTGAATTATATTAACCATTCAGCTTACCAGAAGCCTATCGTAACAAAATATGTGAATCTGACTTTCAGCTATATATTGTTTTAGTTCGACGGGCTAGGGACTTAACCGATTGGCAACAAATTCGAACCTCTGCTCGCATGGCGCCGGCGAGCTACAGCGTTGACCAATGGCCTACGGCAAGGCGCTGGTGTTGTCGTACACCAGGGTCAGTCTGCGCGGTTAACCACGGCCGGCTGCGCCGACGCTGGCTCAAGTGGGACACCGGCGTGGACGCCAGCACGGACGAGGTCGCAGCCCACGTGCTGACCGACGGCGACGAAGATAATGCGGCGCAAGTGCCCGCCCGCTGCACCGGTCAGAAGGCGTCATCGCGACCCTGACGGCGAAGTGCGCCTGAATTTCAGCCGTTCTGGTGGAGTGTTGGCCGGCTTTGGCGGTTACGCCTGGGCTTCGGCTACGTCCCTTGCTGCTGCTGTTGCTTCGTAGGCCATCGGCGATCGGCAGCCCTGGCTGAGTGAAGGCGGACCGGGTTATACCAGCCCTCGATGAGGTTGAGACAGGCCATGCGGGCTTGGGCTTGTGATGCAAACCGACGTCGCTGCAGCAGGCCGTATTCCAGGGTGGCAAAGAAGCTCCCGCGCGTGGCGTTGTCGTAAATGTTTCCTGCCGACCCCGTGTACGGCCGCACGTATGCCGCAGCGCTGCCGCCCCAATCGCGGTCCCTCGCCCATTGACAGGAAACAGCGCCACTCCGAACCTCCGAGGCGGTGTCCGGCATGCGCATCGGCGGGATGCTGGCATCAATAACGCCGCGCGGCGACCCGAACATGGGCGCACCGCGCGGCAGAAAAGGGGAGCGCCCGTGACTGATCCGGATGACGCCATCGTACGTAAGCTCGCCTGGCGGCTGATGCCGCTGCTGACGTTCAGCTACTTCGTGGCGGTTCTGGACCGTTCGAACATCGGCGTCGCAGCGCTGACCATGAACCATGACCTCGGCCTTAGCATGACCGCGTTCGGCGTCGCCGCCGGCGTGTTCTTCGTGCCCTACGTGCTGCTGGAACTGCCGTCCAACCTGGCCCTCGCCCGGTTCGGCGCGCGGCTTTGGATCGCACGGATCATGTTCACGTGGGGGCTGGTGTCCGGCGCCCATGCCCTCGTGTGGGACGCGCAAAGCCTGTATGTCGCACGAGCCTTGCTGGGCGCGGCGGAGGCAGGGTTCGTTCCGGGCGTCATCTTCTACATTACTTTATGGTTCCCTGCGGCATATCGCGGCCGGGTCATCGCCGCGTTCTTCACCGGCATTCCCATAGCACTCGTGTTCGGCACGCCGGTGTCGGGGCTGCTGCTCGGGCTTGAGGGCGTGATGGGGCTGCATGGCTGGCAGTGGATCTATCTGCTCGAAGCCGTGCCTGCGCTCGTCCTGGGCATGGCAATCCCCTTCATCCTGCCTGCAACGCCGGAGCAGGCGCGGTTCCTCACCACGGAGGAGCGGGCACACCTCGTCGCACGCCTGGCCGCGGAGCAGCTAGACAGGAAGGGCAGCAGCCACGTCGGGCTGCTGCGGACACTGCTAAGCCCACGTATTCTGCTGCTGTGCCTGGGATACTACGGCCTGACCAACCTTAACGGCGCCATCAGCACCTTCTTGCCGCTGATCCTGCGTGAGTTCGGGGTGAGCAACCTGCAGGCGAGCTTCCTCGCCGCCATCCCCTACGGGTTCGGGGCGGTCGGCATGGTCGTGATGGGACGCTTCGCGGACCGGCCGGGACGGCGCGGCGTGGCCAACTACGTGGCGTTGACGATCTCGGCGGCCGGCCTGATGGCGGCGGCCGTCATCGGCGACCCGCTGCTCAAGATGGTGGCCCTGTGCTTCACCGCGTTCGGGGTGTTCGCCGCCATGCCGGTATTCTGGGGCCTGCCGACCACGCTGCTGTCCGGCACCGCGGCTGCGGGCGGCATCGCTATGGTCAACGCGCTCGGCAACCTTTCGAGCGTGGTCAATCCTTGGGTAATCGGCATGATCCGCGACGAGACGGGGAGCTTTAACGGGGGGCTGTTCTGGCTCGCTGCCATGGCGTGCATGTCGATAGTGGTCATCACCGTTATCTTCTCGCTGTGGGGCAGGCCCGAGGCCGCACGTCCCGGCGGCGCCATTCTCAACGAGGCCCGCTGACATGCGCATCACTGCCGTCCGCCTGCGCCGCCTGACCGGCACCCTGCCCACCCACGGGGACATCTGGGAGGAGCGGCTGGTTCGGCCAATCGACATCTACGACGAGTACCGGCACAGGAACGACTTCGAGGGCGGCGTGCAGACGGCGGACGGGTTCCGCATCGCAACCGTGTTCGTCGAGATCGACACCGATGAGGGCGTGACCGGCCGCGCCGGGCCGATCCCGGAGGCGGTGGCGTACATTGTCGCCCACAGCCTGCGCCGGCTGCTGCTTGGGCAGGACCCGATCGCGGGGGAGAAGCTGTGGGATCAGATGCACCGCGTGATGGTGCACGGCCGCCAGGGCGACGCGATGCTGGCGATCAGCGCCGTCGATTGCGCGCTGTGGGACCTGCGGGGGCGCTGGCTGGGGCAGCCGGTGCATCGCCTGCTCGGCGGCCCGACGCGCGATGCCGTGCCGGCCTATGCCTCGATGCTGGGTTTCGCGGTGCTCGACCTAGGGCGGGTGCGGGAGCGGGCGCTGGAATACCAGGCGCTCGGCTACGTGGCGCAGAAGTGGTTCTTCCGCCATGGCCCGATGAGCGGCCGTGCGGGGCTGCACCAGAACGTCGCACTGGTGCGGACGCTGCGCGAGACAGTGGGCGAGGACTACGACCTGATGTTCGACTGCTGGCAGGCGATGGATGTCGGCTATGTCGTGGACCTCGCCGAGCGGATTGCTGAATACCGGCCGCGCTGGCTGGAGGAATGCGTGATGCCGGACCGCATCGACAGCTACCGACGTATCAAGGAGCGCACCAACATCCCGCTCGCCGGCGCCGAGCACGAGTATACGCGCTGGGGTTTCAAGCGCTTCATCGACGCGGACGCGCTCGACGTGCTGCAGCCGGACATCTACTGGTGCGGCGGGCTATCGGAGACGTTGAAGATTGCGGCCTATGCCACGGCGCACGACCTGGTGACGATTCCGCACGGCCACTCCAGCGGTGCAACCATCCACTTCTCGGTCACGCAGTCGCCCATCCATACCCCGTACCAGGAATATTTGGTGAAGTGGAACGCCATCCACCAGCATTTCCTCCTCAACCCAGTTGACCCGGTGAAAGGCATGATCCATGCGCCGTCGCTGCCTGGTTTAGGTATGGAACTCGACCCGGCGAAGATCGAGGTTGAAAGCGAGATCTTCGCGTAGCTTGAGTGTTTGTCCGGGATCATTTTTGTAATGACAGTTTGCTAGAGCGTCACAGGGGTGCCGTTGAACAATTATGATCTATCAGCAAAGCTGAGCCTGGACCATGTGACCACAACCATTGTTCAAACGTAAACCGCTGATGAGTTTTATGTTGATCTCGGACAGACCCTGATGTTGATGGGCGTTGGTGCATCCATTGGCCCGGAACTTAGTAGTACCAGAAACCCTTCGCTCTGACCGTTTCCGTCATTGCGAGGAACGCAGCGACGCGGCAATTTAAGTGTGGAAAGGACCGCGCTGGCGGCCCTGGATTGCCGCGCCGCAAGCATGGCCCGCAATGACGGCCCAGCAACGTGAGGGTCATGCAAAGGTTGTTGTTACAATATATAAACGTTAGCATGAACAGGCGTTTTGAAAACTTGCGGAAGGTCAGAGAACTACTGCTTTATGCACCAACGCCAGACAGCATGGCTGATGATCTCAGCCGGAAAGCGGCAGCCGGCGTAACTGGGAATGGCGGACGTTGTGAGACGGTCCCCATTTTTCGGACAGGACGTTAAGCTTTATTCGCCTGAAAAGAAAGACGGACCCGATGACGGACAAGCGGCAGCGGTATGGGGCTTGAGTTCAAGGCGCGTGTTGTGCTGGAGGCACTGCGGGGCGAGCTGACGACGGCGCTATTGGCGGCCAATCACGGTGTCTATGGATCGTCGTTCGCCTGTGACCCCACGTAATCTTGCATTAAACACTCTGAGTTTAATCAGTTAACCAGACGAACGCAGGAATCGCGATCGGCGCCAGTCGTGACCCCACCGTTCAACGGAACTCATAAACTGAAGCAATAGTCTGCGGCGCATGACGGCGGGGTCACAGTCGCGCGCCGATCCACAACGACTGTAGTAAGCTCTGGCTGGACACGGACCCTGATCCGCGTCCAGGCCCCTGACGTTGGCACAAACAGCGATTTGTCACACCCCGCTCAGCACATCGCCGAACAACTGCCAGGCCGAACCGCTCCACTTGGCCAGCTGCAGCTGCTTGATCGGATGAAAGTCCTTCGGCGATGTGCTGATCTTAATTCCCGGCAGCAGCACCGGACTTTCGAGATCGCGCAGGTTCGTCGCCTGGCGCATGATGTTCTCGCGCGACAGGTCATCGCCGCACTGCTCGAGCACCTTGTGCAGCGACAGCGCGTTTCCATAGGCGTAAACCATATTCGAGTTGGCAATGTCCGCGTCGGGCGCCCATTGCTTGATCCAGCCGCGGAGCTGGTTCATGCCGGGATCATCCGCCCATTGCGGGTCCGACTGATCCTTCAGGTAGCTGCCGGTGATGATGCCCGTTCCGTTCGCAGCACCTGCCGGGATCATCACCGCCGAGGTCGAGGCCGACACGTTCGTCAGGTAGTGCTGCGCCGGGCGCCAGCCGATCTCCGCCACTTTCTTGATCGCCTGGGCGGCGAATTTGGGCGTCGCCACCGTGAGCAGCGCGTCGGCGCCTGAGCCCTTCAGCGTCACGATCTGGCTGTCCATGGTCGGATCGCTCACCTCGTAGCTGACCGCCTTCACCACCACGGTGTCGTATTTCGTGCCGAGCCCGTCATGCAGACCGGTGAGATAATCCTTGCCGAAATCGTCGTTCTGATAGAGCACCGCGAGCTTGGCAGACGGGTTCACCTGAATGAGGTGCCGCGCATAGATCGCGGCCTCGACGCGGTAGCTGGGCTGCCACCCGATCGTCCAGGGGAAGTGTTCGGGATCGGCCCACTTCTCCGCTCCACTGGAGACGAAGACCTGCGGCACCTTCCTCTGGTTCAGGTAGCGCTGCACCGCGGACTGAGTCGGCGTCCCGAGCCCCTGATACATGAAGGCAACGCCTTCGGACTCCACCAGGCGCCGGGTCTCCTCGACGGTGCGCGGCGGGCTGTAGCCGTCGTCGGCCGACAGGAACTCGATCTTGCGGCCGTTGATGCCGCCCTGGGCATTGAGCATCCTGAAATATGCCGCCTCGGTCTGGCCCTCAACGCCATAGGCCGAGGCGGGGCCGCTATACGGCATCGTCTGGCCGATTTTGATCGAGTCTTTGGTCACTCCCGGCGTGGAACCGGCGGCACGGGCGACATATGGCGCGGCAAGCCCGCCCGCGGCGACTCCCAACAACGTCCTACGCAGCATGTTTTGACCTCCCTGGTTTGGCTGGCACGACCTGCGGCGCCGGCCCGGGCGCACGCCTTGGCCAGCGCTTGAACAACCCGGCGAACCCCGCCGGCAAGACATAGAGGCACAGGATCAGCATCGCCCCATAGGCGATCCCGGGCGCCGACTGCGACACCATGCTGGCCAGCGGCGGCACCGCGACGATGAACGCCGCCCCGGCGATCGCACCGAAGATCGACGCCGCGCCGCCGACGATGCTGCCGACGAACAGCGTGATCGAAAGGAACGGCGCGAAGCTGTCGGGCGAGACGAACTCGACCGCCAGCGCGCCCAGCGATCCCGCGACCCCCGTCAGCATCGCGCTCAGGGCGAAGGTCTGTGTCTTCAGCCGGGCCACGTCCACGCCCATGGCTTCCGCGGCGAGCGCGTGGTCGCGCACGGCGACGATCGCGCGCCCGGCCCGGCTTCGCATCAGTCGCCATACCAGCGCGAAGCCGGCCGCGGCGATCAGCACGGCAACGATATACAGCCACCGGTCCGGGCTGAGCGGCAACCCGAACGGCGCCTCGGGCTTGCTCAGGAACACGCCCTGGACGCCGCCGGTCCAGGTCTCGAGCGCCGGGTGCTTCAGGATCTGCGGCACTGCGGTCGCGAGTGCGAGCGTGACCAGCGCGAGATAGGGACCCGTCAGGCGCAGCGCCGGCCAGCCCACCAGGAAGCCAAGCAGCGCGCAAACCGCCGCCGAGACCGGGAACGTCGCCCAGTATGGCACATCGTAGGATGCGGCCAGGATCGCAGTGGTGTAGCTGCCGACGGCGTAGAACGCGCCGTGGCCGAGCGAGATCTGGCCGCCGAACCCCATCACCAGGTTGAGCCCGAGCACGGCGAGCGCATAGATGGCGACCAGCGTCAGCCGGAACAGGTTGTAGTCACTGAGCAGCGCGAGCGGCAGCACCAGGCAGGCAGCGCCGGCTGCCAGCGCGAGCGCCTGCACGGTGCGGTCAAACACGGCTCGTCACCGCGCGGCCCAGCAGCCCCGAGGGTTTCAGCACGAGCACGGCGGCGATCACCGCGAGCGCCAGGGTGAGCTTGAGCTGGGTGCCGACCAGGTAAGCGCCGCCGAGGTTCTCGATGATGCCGACCAGGAAGCCGCCCAGCACCGCGCCGGCCGGGCTATCGAGCCCGCCCAGCAATGCGCCGGCGAAGGCATACAGCAGCACGCCCGACATCATGTTCGGGTCGAGGAACACCACCGGCGCGATCAGCATCCCGGCCACCGCGCCGATGGCCGCCGCCAGCCCCCAGCCGAGCGCCAGCATGAAGCCGACATTGATGCCCACCAGCCGGCTCGACTCCGGGTTGAACGCGACCGCCCGCATTGCGAGGCCGAGCTTGGTGCGGCTGAAGAACAGGTAAACCAGCACCAGCATGGCCAGGATCACCAGCAGCGACCCGGCCTCGTGGCTGGAAACGAGGCCGCCGAACAGCGGCTCGGCCCCGAACGGCGACGGAAACGGCTTGATGGTGAAGTTCCAGATCCAGCCGCATAGCGCGTTGAGGATCAGGAGCAGCCCGATGAACACGCCCACCAGCGTCAGCGCCGGCGCCCCGGCGACAGGACGCAGCAGCACGCGCTCGACCGCCATGCCGAGCACGAACGAGAGCAGCACCGTGAGCCCGAACGCCGCCCAGTACGGCACGCCGGCGGTCAGCATCGTGTATGCTAGGAAAGTCGAGAACGTCGCCATCTCGCCCTGGGCGAAGTTCACGTGGTGAGTGGCCTGGTAGATCATGACCAGGGCGAGCGCGACGCTGGCATAGATGCCGCCGGTGGCGAGGCCAGACAGGACTTGGTGCCACACCTCGATCACGATTTCGCCTCAATAGCCGAGATAAGAGCGGCGGATGGCGTCGTCGGCCCGCAGAGTCGCGGCCGGGCCGCCGATCACCACCCGCCCGGTTTCGAGCAGGTAGGCGTCGTCGGCGAGGTCGAGCGCCGCCGCGGCGTTCTGCTCGACCAGCAGGATGCTGACCCGCTCGCGCTCACGCAGCACCCGCATGATGGCGAAAATTTCGCGCACGATCAGCGGTGCGAGGCCGAACGAGGGTTCGTCCAGGATCAGCAGCCGCGGCTGCAGCAGCAGGGCGCGGGCGATCGCCAGCATCTGCTGCTCGCCGCCGGAGAGCGTGCCGGCTTGCTGGCGCAGGCGCTCACGCAATTTCGGGAAGTAGCCGAACACCCGCTCAAACGCGGACGCCACGGACGCGGCGGGCCGGGTGTAGGCGCCGAGCCGCAGGTTCTCCTCGACCGTCATCTGGCGGAAGGTGCCGCGCCCATCGGGCACGAGTGCCACGCCGCGGCGGGCGATGCTGTCGGTCCGCCGGCCCGCAATCGGCTCGCCGGCAAAGCGTATCTCGCCCGAAGTGCGAACCATACCGAGGATGGCGCGCAGCGTGGTCGTCTTGCCCGCCCCATTCGCGCCCAGCAGCGCGGTGATGCCGCCCTCGGCCACCGCGAGGTCGATCCCGTGCAGGACATCAGTCCGCCCGTAGCCGGCGTGCAGCCCGGATACCGCCAGCAGCGCCGTCACGCTGCCTCGGCGCCGAGATAGGCGCGGATCACCTCGGGGTTGGCCTGCACCTCGGCCGGCAGGCCGTCGGCGATCTTGCGGCCGAACTCGAGTGCGACGACCTGGTCGGACACTGTCATCACCAGGTTCATGTGATGCTCGACCAGCAGGATGCCGAGCTCGAAACGCGACCGGATGGTCCGGATCAACCCGGCGAGCTGGGCCACCTCCTCATGGTTGAGGCCCCCCGCCGGCTCGTCGAGCAGCAGCAGCGCCGGCTCGCCGAGCAGCGCGCGGGCCAGCTCGACTCGCTTCTGCGTCGCGAACGGGAGGTTGGCGACGACCGTCTCCGCCTCGCTTTCCAGGTCCATCAGGTCGAGCAGGCGCTCGAGCCGCGCCTCCAGGCCTTGTTCTTCGCGGCGCGACCGGCCCAGGCACCCCGCGATGAACCCGGTGCGGCCGAGATGGTGCGCGCCCACTAGCACGTTGTCCCGCACCGTCATGGTCGCGAACAGCGCCACGTTCTGGAAGGTGCGCCCGAGGCCGATCGCCGCCATCCGATGCCGCGGCATGTCGCGGGTCCGGTGTCCCCGCAGGACGATCTCGCCGGACTGGGGGCGGTAGATGTTGCTGATGCAGTTGAACAGGGTCGTCTTGCCCGACCCGTTCGGCCCGATCAGACCGCGGATTTCGCCAGGTGCGACGTTGAACGAGACATGGTCCAGCGCCGTCAGCCCGCCGAACCGGACCACGACGTCACGCACCTCGAGCAGCATTCCACCGGCGTTCGTGATCGTGCTCCCCTGCTTGCGCGATGTGATTGGGCGCGCTTGGTGAAGACTTTCCCCGATCCGTCTTTAAATGCAACAACATTCATGATTTTATCATGGAGTCTGCTCGGGTGACCATGTTGTATGGACCAGGGATGCAGGCGCTGTTGCCCTAGCTCCGCCCGGGTGTCAGGCGATGCGGACGTGGCTTGGGCGTCCCAAGTCCATGTGTGGACGGCCCGCTCCTCGCAAGGTGTTTTGCAGGACTTTGACCAGATCGCTTGCGCCCACATGTCCGGCCTGTCGGCGCGCTCGTACATGAGCGCTGGCCCTGAATCGTTGTCGTCAAGCGACCTTTGTGACGATCGAACAGCTTGACGCCAGTGTCGCTCTCAAGGTGCATCAGGAGCCTACTCGCGGCTGGTTGCGAGATTGCCAGGACCTCCTCGGCCCGGCTAACCGTCCCGTGCTCGATCAACGCCTGGAAGGTCTCGATATGCTGAAGGTGACCGGATGCCTCATGCTATACCGTTTAGAATAAGTCACCCACTATTTGGCATTGGACGTCATAGCCGCGCGCTTCCTACGGTCGTCACTATCGAAGGTGATCATGAACGTAGGACTGGTCGTCGTTGGCGCGAAAAGGCTTGGATTGATGATCGCTCATGCCCTCCCGGGCCGGGGCAGGGTTGTAGTTGCTTTGAACAGCGGCCACACAAATCTGCCAACCGCATGTCCACGCGCTCGATGCCTGTTCTTTGCCCGGCAATCAGAAACTCGCTGATGGCCATTGATCGGCTATTCCGACGGCTTCATGATCCCAGGGCGAAGGTCTCACGGTCTATATCCAGGGCATTCCGACCCCCCTCTCACCACGCCGCACGAGCGCGACATGGCATGCAGGCACATCGCTCGATGGGCCGGCGCCGGCGAACCGTGAGGCGGCGGTCGCCAGCATCGAAGCGTGCACCGTCAGCCCGTTCGGCATTCCCTCGCAGGCCGCGGCCTGAGGCGTGATCCAAGCCACCACCCCCACATGAGCCACGCAATGCACAATCAGTCGCCTCGCCGCATGAAGCTCGGCTTCAACATCGTCGCCAACGGCGCCCATGTCGCCGGATGGCGAATGCCGCGAGCCCAGGCCGACGCAGCCATGAACATCCGCCTGTGGAAGGACATGGCCCGCGCCGCCGAACGCGCCCGCATCCATTTCATGTTCTGGGCCGACGGCATCGCCGTGCGCCACTCCGCGAGGGACGATGACGAGCTGTCGTTCAACCCCCGCATCGACGTGTTCGAGCCGCTTACGATCATCGGCGCCCTGTCGGCCGTCACGGAACGCCTCGGCTTCGTCGCCAGCGCCTCCACCACCTACAACGAACCCTATCACGTCGCCCGCAAGTTCGCCTCGCTGGACTACGTCACCGAGGGTCGAGTGGCTTGGAACGTGGTGACATCCTGGAGCGAACAGGAAGCCTTCAACTTCGGCCTCGACGCCCATGTGGAGCACGGCAAGCGCTACCGCCGGGCAGAGGAGTTCGTCGATGTCGTCTTCGGCCTTTGGGACAGTTGGGAGGACGACGCCTTCATCCGCGACAAGCAAAGCGGACGCTACTTCGACCCGGCCAAACTGCACACGCTGAACCACCAAGGCGAAATCCTGAAGGTGAAGGGACCGTTGAACGTCGCCCGGCCCATCCAAGGCTACCCCGTGATTGCGCAAGCCGGCTCGTCCGGCCCAGGGCAGGACCTCGGCGCCCGCATCGCCGACCTGATCTACACCCAGCAGAAGACGAAGGATCAGGCGACCGCATTCTTCCGCAGCGTCAAGGAGCACGGCGCCAAGGCAGGGCGCGACCCGGAGTCCATGCTGGTCATGCCCGGCATCCTCCCAGTGCTCGGCCGCACCCGGGCCGAGGCGGAAGACAAGTTCGCGCAGATGCAGGACATGGTGCATCCTCGCGTGGGCCTGCCCATGCTGGCGGAGGTGTTCGGCGACCTATCGGGGCTTGACCTCGACGGTCCCCTGCCACCGCCGGTATCCAACAGCAATTCCGTCAAGAGCGCCTATGACAAGCTGGTTGCCCTCAGCCAGACACCTGGCATGACCATCCGCAAGCTTTACCAGACCCAGGCCGGCGCATCCGGCCACTACGTCTTCGTCGGCACGCCCGCCGGGGCCGCGGACGTGATGCAGGACTGGTTCGAAAGCCGCGGCTGCGACGGCTGGAACCTGATCCCGGCTTTCATGCCGGAACCCGCGATCGAGTGTCTGGAGTGGCTGGTGCCGGAGCTGCAGCGGCGCGGCCTGTTCCAAACGGAGTATGAGGGCGATGGCACCCTGCGCGGCAGCCTCGGCCTGCCCCGCCCCACCTTCCATAGCCGCGGCGCCTATGCCCGGGACAATGGCACGTTCATTGCAAAGTCCCGTTCATGAAGACCATTGCCCACCTGCTGCTGTCCCTGTCCCTGTCCCTGCTCGCCATCCCGCCGCTGCCCGCTTGCGCGCAGCAGCCCGTGATCCAGCCAGGGGCCGACCCGGCCTTGACCCAGCAAGCCGACGCGGCGCTGGTCAGGATGGTCCCTGCCGACCTGGCCGCAAAGCCCTTCACGGTCGCCGTCGCCCTCGGCTCGCCGCCCGACGATTTCCGCAACGAGAAGGGGGAGGTCGTCGGCTGGGAGATCGACATCCTGCGCGCCGCCACCCAGTCGCTTGGGATGAGGCTGGACCTACGTCCCACCACCTTTGACACGCTGATCCCCGGCCTGCAGGCCAAACGGTTCGACGCGGCGGTCGGCCAGATGGGCGTCAGCGTCGTGCGGGAAAAAGTGGTGGACATGATCGGAACCCTGCTCGGCAACGAGCTGTTCGCCGCCTACGCCGATAGTCCGATCTCGGTAAAGACCCTCGATGACCTGTGCGGCGTGACGGTCGCCACCACCCGCGGCTCCCGCGAGATAGTGTTTGCCGAGGAGCAGCAGCCGAAGTGCGCAGCCGCCGGCAAGAAGCCGATCAACGCCCTGGCCTTCAACGACGGCAACGGCGCCGCGGAGGCGATGATGAGCCACCGGGCCGACCTGTTCTGGCTTGGGTCCACCGCCGTCAGCTACTTCGTGGCGCAGACCAAGGGCCGAACCAAGGTGGCCGGCAGCTACACCGATATCTCCTACATCGGCGTGGCGCTGCCCAAGGGCTCGGAAATGGCGGCCCCGCTGCAGGCCGCGATCCAGCACCTGATCGACAACGGCGCCTACGGCAAGATCGTCACCCAGTGGGGCCTGGAAGACGGCGCAGTGAAGCAGGCCCCATTGAACCCGACGAACGTGGAGAAATGAGCGCCGGCGCCTCCGACCCCCTCAACCCCCGCCTGATCTCGCCTGCATCGGACACGCCGATGCCGGTGGTCCCCCTGCGTCATCCGTGGACCTGGGCCGCCAGCGTGCTCGTGGTGCTGATGGCGGCGGGAGTGGCCTGGAGCGTCGCCACCAACCCGGCATTTCAATGGCCCGTCGTCGTGCAATACCTATTCGACGAACAGATCCTAGCCGGCTTGCGCCGCACCCTGGAGCTAACCGTCGCAGCCATGGCGCTGGGCCTGCTCCTCGGCACCGCGCTGGCCATCATGCGGCTGTCGGACAACAGGCTGCTGTCCATCCTGAGCTGGCTCTACGTCTGGTTCTTCCGCAGCGTCCCCGTGCTGGTGCAACTGATCTTCTGGTATAATTTCGGCGCGCTCTATGCCCACGTCACCCTCGCGCTGCCCTGGGGTCCCGTGCTCTACAGCGCGTCCACCAACGACGTGATCACCCCGCTGACCGCTGCCTTGGCCGGGCTGGGCCTGGCGCAGGCGGCCTATACCGCCGAGGTGATCCGCGCCGGCATCCTGTCGGTGCCGCCGGGCCAGACCCGCGCCGCCAAGGCCCTGGGCATGAGACCCGCGACGATCTTCATCCGCATCGTCTTCCCTCAGGCCATGCGCGTGATCATCCCGCCCGTCGGCAACGAGGTGATCTCCATGGTGAAGGGCACGTCCCTGGTCAGCGTCATCGCCATGGCCGACCTGCTCTACACCGCGCAGCTCATCTACGCCCGGACCTACGAGACGATTCCGCTGCTGATCGTCGCCTCGCTCTGGTATCTCGCCATCGTCTCCATGCTCTCGGTGGCGCAGCACGCGCTGGAGCGGCATTACGGCCGCGGCGCATGACCGAGCCGATGGTCCGCATCCGCGGCCTGCGCAAGCGCTTCGGCGCCAAGGAGGTGCTGTGCGGCATCGACATGGACGTGCGGCCCGGCTCGGTGATGTGCATCATCGGCCCGTCCGGTTCCGGCAAGAGCACGCTGCTGTCCTGCATCAACCATCTCGAACGCATTGACGGCGGGCGGATGTGGGTTGGCGGCGAGCTGGTCGGCTACCGCGAGCATGCTGGCAAACTATACGAGCTGCCCGAGCGCAAGGTGGCAGGAATGCGCGCCCGCATCGGCATGGTGTTCCAGCACTTCAACCTGTTTCCGCACATGACGGTGCTGCAGAACATCACCGAGGCGCCGATCCGGGTGAAACGGGTGCCGGCTGCCCAGGCCCGTGCCAAGGCCCTGGCCTTGCTGGAGCGTGTCGGGTTGGGTGCCAAGGCGGCAGCCTTTCCGTCCCAACTTTCCGGTGGCCAGCAGCAGCGCGTCGCCATTGCGCGCGCGTTGGCGATGGAGCCACAGTTGATGCTGTTCGACGAGCCGACCTCCGCCCTGGATCCCGAGCTGGTCGGTGAGGTGCTTGCAGTGATGCGAGACCTCGCGGCCAGCGGCATGACCATGGTGGTGGTCACCCACGAACTGGCCTTTGCGCGCGAGGTAGGGGACGATCTGGTGTTCATGGCGAATGGCCTGGTGGTCGAACGTGGGCAACCTCACGCTGTGCTGAATAACCCGAAAGAACCGAGAACACGAGAATTCCTGTCCCGTGTATTGCAAGGCCCCCGCGTATTACAGGCCCAATGACCATGAAGCTGTGCGGTTTGGCCAACACCGACAGAAGCCAGCACCATAGCTGGGTCTCACCGGACCGGCCCTGTGTTCGGATGTACCAGAAAGCCTAGCTATACCCCGACTCTTTAAGAATTCG
>CAXTOB010000055.1:0-21501 GCA_964245505.1 uncultured Acetobacteraceae bacterium
TCCCGCGCGAGGGCAGCAAGACCCGCGACATCACGGGCGGCTTGCCGCGTGTGGCAGAGCTATTTGAGGCTAGGCGGCCCAAGGACCACGCGATCATCGCCGAGATGGATGGACGCGTGGAGTTCGGTAAGGACTACAAGGCTAAGCGCCGGGTCGTGGTGAAGAACGACGAAGCCGGCGAGGAGTCCGAGTATCTGGTTCCCAAGGGCAAGCATGTCAGCGTCCAGGAAGGCGACTTCGTGCGCCGGGGTGACCCCCTGGTGGATGGCCCGCGCGTCCCGCACGACATCCTTAAGGTGCTGGGAGTGGAGGCGCTGTCGGACTACCTGGTGAACGAGATCCAGGACGTTTACCGGTTGCAGGGTGTGAAGATCAACGACAAGCACATCGAGGTCATCGTGCGCCAGATGCTGCAGAAGATGGAGATCATGGAGCCCGGCGACACGACGTACTTGATCGGCGAGCAGGTGGACCGCCTGGAGTTCGAGGCCGAGAACGAGAAGCGGGTCAAGCTAGACGAGAAGCCGGCCGTGGGAATGCCTGTGCTGCAGGGCATCACCAAGGCCAGCCTGCAGACGCACAGCTTCATCAGCGCGGCATCGTTCCAGGAAACGACGCGGGTGCTGACGGAGGCCGCGACGGCAGGCAAGGTGGACAACCTGCTGGGCCTCAAGGAGAACGTCATCGTCGGCCGCTTGATCCCGGCTGGGACAGGCAGCGTGATGAACCGGCTCCGTGCCGTGGCAGCTGGGCGCGATCAGGCCCGGCTGCGTCCGGAGGTTCCGGCTCTGCCAGACCGAACGGCGGCCGAGTAAGTAACGACCACCTCACCCCGACTCTCTCCTTCCAGGAGGGCGCCGGGGTGGGAGAGGGCGCGCAGATCAGGCTCTGGGAGAAGGGGTGTGAGCTGCCCTAACCACGTCCGGGGCCAATGATACAGACTCGCCTGACGTTAACCTTTCTCCAAAAGGGAAAGGAACTCAGGCAACCCAGCCCAACACTTACAGAACTACGCTTGACTAGCCTTCGTCTCCGACGTAGGTAACGCCCCCTAGACCAACCCCGGCCCAGCCGGGCTGGCCATTACCAGAGACACGTGCATGGTGCCGTCCCAGTGGGGCCAAGGCCATGCATATCAAATCCAGCGCGGATGGCTCGCTCCATTCCGCGCGGGTCTGTTTGGTGGATGGCGGCCCGACGCCCCTGGGGCAGACATCAAGGATCGGAAGACCGCGTATGCCGACCATCAACCAGTTGATCGCCAATGGGCGTGAGCCCGCCGCAAAGCGCAACAAGGTGCCCGCCCTGCAGGGATGCCCGCAGAAGCGTGGCGTCTGCACGCGCGTCTATACGACTACGCCGAAGAAGCCGAACTCCGCGCTGCGTAAAGTCGCCAAGGTGCGCCTGACTAATGGCTACGAGGTCGTGAGCTACATCCCCGGCGAAGGCCACAATCTGCAGGAGCACAGCGTCGTGCTGATCCGCGGTGGGCGCGTGAAGGACCTTCCCGGCGTGCGCTACCACATTCTGCGCGGCGTCCTGGATACCCAGGGCTTGCCGAAGCGCCGTCAGCGCCGGTCGCTGTATGGCGCCAAGCGTCCGAAGTAAGAGGAGCAGCTAGATGAGCCGCCGTCGCCGCGCCGAAAAGCGCGATATCCTGCCGGACGCCAAGTTCGGCGACACCGTCATCACGCGCTTCATGAATGCGCTGATGTATGACGGCAAGAAGTCCGCAGCCGAGGGCATCGTTTACGGTGCGCTGGATGTTCTAAAGAAGCGTGGCGGCGCTGCGGCCGACCCGGTCCGTATGTTCCACGAGGCGCTGGACAACGTAAAGCCTGCGGTCGAGGTGCGGTCCCGCCGGGTTGGTGGCGCCACCTATCAGGTTCCCGTCGAAGTGCGGACCGAACGCCGCCAGGCCCTGGCGATCCGGTGGATCATCGACAGTGCCCGCAAGCGCGGCGAGCACACGATGGAGGACCGGCTGTCCAACGAGCTTTTGGACGCCGTGAACAACCGCGGCTCCGCGGTGAAGAAGCGTGAGGACACCCACCGGATGGCCGAGGCCAACAAGGCGTTCAGCCACTACCGCTGGTAACTGACTCAACCCAACCTGCCCCCCACACCGTGTTGACGGGCGGGCGACGGAGACAAGACGATGGCCAAGGCGAAATTTCAGCGGAACAAGCCGCACTGCAACATTGGCACGATTGGTCACGTGGACCATGGCAAGACATCGCTGACCGCAGCGATCACCAAGATCCTGGCCAAGAGTGGCGGTGCGACCTTTACTGCCTATGACCAGATCGATAAGGCTCCCGAGGAGCGCGCGCGCGGCATCACCATTTCGACCGCTCACGTCGAGTATGAGACTGCCAACCGTCACTATGCCCACGTGGACTGCCCTGGCCACGCCGACTATGTGAAGAACATGATCACCGGCGCGGCGCAGATGGACGGCGCGATCCTGGTGGTGTCCGCTGCTGACGGCCCGATGCCGCAGACCCGTGAGCACATTCTGCTCGCGCGCCAGGTTGGCGTGCCCGCTCTTGTCGTGTTCCTGAACAAGGTGGACATGGTGGACGACCCGGAGCTTCTGGAACTGGTCGAGATGGAGGTGCGCGAGCTGCTATCCTCCTATCAGTTCCCGGGTGACGACATTCCGATCATTCACGGATCTGCCCTGATGGCTCTTGAGGACAAAAGCCCCGAGTTGGGTGAGCAGGCGATCCTGAAGCTGATGGCCGCGGTGGACGAGTATATCCCCCAGCCGATGCGTGCGACCGATCGCCCGTTCCTAATGCCAATCGAGGACGTGTTCAGCATCTCCGGCCGCGGCACGGTAGTGACTGGCCGCATCGAGCGCGGCATTGTCAACGTGGGCGACGAGGTCGAGATCGTCGGTATCAAGAATACGGTGAAGACTATCGTCACCGGTGTCGAGATGTTCCGCAAGCTGTTGGACCGCGGCGAGGCCGGCGACAACATTGGTGCCCTGCTACGCGGCACCAAGCGCGAGGACGTCGAGCGGGGCCAGGTCCTGGCCAAGCCCGGCAGCATTACGCCACACACAAACTTCAAGGCCGAGGCTTACATCCTGACTAAGGAGGAAGGTGGTCGTCACACGCCGTTCTTCACCAACTACCGCCCGCAGTTCTACTTCCGCACCACGGATGTGACTGGCGTCGTGCAGTTGCCCGAAGGCACGGAGATGGTGATGCCCGGCGACAACGTGTCAATGGACGTCGAGCTGATCGCGCCAATCGCCATGGATGACGGCCTGCGCTTCGCCATCCGCGAGGGTGGACGGACCGTCGGCGCTGGCGTCGTTGCCAGCATCACCAAGTAACGGCGGCCCGCAGCGAACCTGGATCGAGTATCATGGACAACCAGAACATCCGCATTCGCCTGAAGGCGTACGATCACCGCGTGCTGGACAACAGCACGCGGGAGATCGTGAACACGGCGAAGCGTACGGGTGCGCGGGTTCGCGGGCCGATACCGCTGCCGACGCATATCGAGCGATTCACGGTGAACCGCTCCCCCCACGTGGATAAGAAAAGCCGCGAGCAGTTCGAGATCCGGACCCACCGCCGGTTGCTCGATATCGTGGAGCCCACGCCGCAAACGGTGGACGCGCTGATGAAGCTCGACCTCGCCAGCGGCGTGGACGTCGAGATCAAGCTTTAGGACCCCGACGATGCGAACCGGATTGATAGCGAAGAAGCTGGGCATGACCCGGCTGTTCAAGGACGACGGGACTCATGTTCCGGTCACCGTCCTGCACCTGGACGAAGTGCAGGTTGTGGACAACCGCACGCAGGAGCGCGATGGCTACACGGCCGTTCAGCTCGGCTGGGGCACTGCCAAGGTGAAGAATGTCAGCCAGCCGAACAAGGGCCACTTCGCCCGCGTTAAGGTGGAGCCAAAGAAGAAGCTGCGAGAGTTCCGGGTGTCCCCGGATGCGTTGCTTGAGAGTGGCCAGGTCCTGACCGCGGCGCATTTTGTGCCGGGCCAGAAGGTTGACGTGTGTGGCGTGACTAAAGGTAAAGGCTTTGCCGGCGGCATGAAGCGGTGGAACTTCCGCGGACTGGAAGCGAGCCACGGCGTGTCGGTCAGCCACCGTTCGCATGGCTCTACCGGCAACCGGCAGGATCCCGGCA
This sequence comes from uncultured Acetobacteraceae bacterium, assembly GCA_964245505.1. Classification (GTDB taxonomy): domain Bacteria; phylum Pseudomonadota; class Alphaproteobacteria; order Acetobacterales; family Acetobacteraceae; genus DASWOJ01. The sequence goes on from CAXTOB010000055.1 coordinate 4,164, forward strand.
AGACGTTCAAGAATAAGAAGATGGCTGGTCATCTCGGCGTGGACCGGGTGACAACTTTAAACATTGAGGTCGCTGCCGTAGATGCGGAGCGCGGTTTGGTGATGGTTCGCGGCGCAGTTCCCGGCAGCAAGGGCGAGTTTGTAACGATCCGTGACGCCGTCAAGAAGGCTCGTCCGGCGGATGCACCATATCCGGCTTCGATCCGTGCCGCCGCGGATGCGCCGGCCGAGCCGGCTGCGGTCTAGGGACAGAAAGATGCAATTTGAGATCAAGACGCTGGATGGCGAGGCCGCCGGCAATACTGAGTTGCCTGATGCGCTGTTTGCCGCCGTGCCGCGAAAGGACATCATCGCCCGGGTGATCCACTGGCAGATGGCCAAACGCCGGGCAGGGACGCACAAGACCAAGGGCATGGGCGAAGTGTCCGGCACGACGAAAAAACCCTACAAGCAGAAGGGCACCGGTAACGCCCGTCAAGGCAGCCTGCGGGCACCGCAGTTCCGCACCGGCGGCGTCGTGCATGGTCCTGTCGTGAGGAGCCATGAGTACGATTTGCCAAGGAAGGTCCGGCGGCTCGGTCTGATTAGCGCGCTATCGCTGAAGCAGAAAGAAGGTAAGCTTGTTATACTTGACACCGTTGGTGGCGGTAGTGGCAAGACGCGTGACCTCGTTGCTAAGCTGAAGGTGCTGGGTTGGGCCTCGGCACTGGTCGTGGACCGCATCGTGGATGATTCGTTCCGTCAGGCGAGCAGCAATATCGTTGGGCTGGATGTGTTACCGACTGTCGGCGCGAACGTGCACGACATCATCCGGCACGATGTGCTGGTGGTGACGAGGGCCGGGGTTGAAGGACTAGTGGAGCGGTTATCATGAGCGTTCGCCAGGTTTTGGTCGCGCGCAAACGCGCTGCCACGATGTCTCGGGAGGCAATGTATGAGATCGTCCGGAATCCTGTGATCACGGAGAAGGCGACGATGCTGAGCGAGAAAAATCAGTTCGTCTTCCGCGTCGCAATTGGCGCAACCAAGCCGGAGATCAAGGCATCGGTTGAGGGCCTATTCGGCGTCAATGTGCTCGCGGTGAATACCCTGGTGCAAAAGGGTAAGACCAAGCGCTTCAAGGGCCGGCCGGGCGTTCGGTCCGACGTGAAGAAGGCCTACGTGCAGCTAGCTGAGGGACAGTCGATCGACATGTCCACCGGTTTGAGCTGAGGAACCGGATAAATGGCACTCAGGCAATTTAATCCCGTCACGCCCAGCCTGCGCGGGACCGTGCTGATCGACCGCAGCGAGCTGTGGAAAGGTAAGCCGGTCAAGACGCTGACCGAGGGCAAGAGCAAGACTGGTGGCCGTAATAACCACGGTCGTACGACGTCGTTCTTCCGCGGCGGCGGTCATAAGCAGAGCTACCGCTATGTGGACTTCAAGCGTCGTAAGCACGACGTTGCTGCGACGGTCGAGCGGCTCGAATATGATCCCAACCGGTCTGCTTTCATTGCGCTGGTGAAGTACGACGACGGTGAGCTATCTTACATCCTGGCGCCGCAGCGCGTCCGCGCTGGCGACAAGGTGGTGTCTGGTGCCCGGGTCGATATCAAGCCCGGTAATGCAATGCCGATGGCAGCCATTCCTGTTGGAACTATTATCCACAACGTGGAGATGAAGCTTGGCGCCGGGGGCAAGATGGCCCGTGCTGCTGGAACTTATGCGCAATTGGTTGGCAAGGACTCCGGCTACGCGCAAGTCAAGCTGCAGTCTGGTGAGCTTCGCGTTATTCGCGCTGAGTGCTTTGCCACGGTTGGCGCGGTATCCAATCCCGATAACCAGAACCAGAGCCTCGGCAAGGCCGGGCGTAACCGGTGGCTTGGTCGGCGCCCGCATAACCGCGGTGTTGTGATGAACCCTGTGGACCACCCGCATGGTGGCGGCGAGGGACGGACCTCAGGCGGCCGTCACCCGGTCACGCCGTGGGGGAAGCCGACCAAGGGTGCCAAGACCCGGCACAACAAGCGGACGGACGACCTCATTATCCGTCGTCGTCCGAAGGGGAAGCATTAACCATGGCGCGTTCCGTATGGAAAGGTCCGTTCGTTGACGGATACCTCCTAGGCAAGGCCGAGGCGGCACGCGGGTCCGGCCGCAACGAGATCATCAAGATCTGGTCCCGCCGCAGCACGATCCTGCCGCAGTTCGTGGGTCTAACATTCGGCGTTTATAACGGGCACAAGTTTTTGCCCGTGCAGGTAAACGAGAACATGGTAGGCCATAAGTTTGGCGAGTTCTCGCCGACCCGGACCTTCACTGGCCATTCGTCCGACAAAAAGGCGCGGAGGGGCTAACATGAGCAAGCCGAAGACACCGCGGGCCCTGTCCGAAACCGAGGCGCAATGCGTAGTGCGGAATATCCGTATCAGCCCGCAAAAGCTGAACCTCGTTGCCGGGTTGATCCGCAACCAGCCAGCCAGCCAAGCCGTGGCAACGCTTACCTTCAGCAAGCGCCGTATCGCCCATCAGGTCCGTAAGGCCCTGGAGAGCGCAATCGCCAACGCTGAAAACAACCATCAGCTCGATGTGGATCGCTTGGTTGTAACGCGGGCTGAGGTGGGGAAGTCCATCGTGATGCGTCGCTTCATGGCTCGCGGCCGTGGCCGTGCATCGCGCATCGAGAAGTGGTTCAGTCATCTACGCATCGTGGTGGCCGAGCAGGAGCAGGTGCCGGAGCCGGCTCGCGGCGCGGCAGAACGGAAGGCGGCCTAGCATGGGTCACAAGGTCAACCCGATCGGGCTGCGGCTCGGCATCAACCGTACCTGGGACAGCCGCTGGTTTGCTGGTGCTGATTATTCCAAGCTGCTGCTCGAAGACCTGAAGCTGCGTACGCACTTGCGCGCCAAGCTGTCCGGAGCCGGCGTGTCGCGCGTCGTCATCGAGCGTCCAGCCAAGAAGCCGCGCGTGACGATCTATGCCGCACGGCCCGGTGTCGTAATCGGTAAGAAGGGCCAAGATATCGAGACGCTACGCAAGGATTTGGCCAAGATGGCCAAGGCCGATGTGTCGCTGAACATTGTCGAAATCCGTAAGCCTGAGATCGACGCCACTCTGGTGGCCGAGAATATCGCCCAGCAGTTGGAGCGCCGCGTCGCATTCCGCCGGGCAATGAAGCGTGCCGTTCAGTCGGCAATGCGGTTGGGCGCTCAGGGTATCCGGATCAACTGTGGTGGCCGTCTAGGCGGAGCCGAGATCGCCCGGACCGAGTGGTATCGTGAGGGCCGGGTGCCGCTGCATACGTTGCGCGCCGATATTGACTTCGGGGTAGCAACTGCCAAAACCACCTATGGCACCTGCGGCGTGAAGGTCTGGATTTTCAAGGGCGAGGTGTTGACGCACGATCCGTCCGCCCAGGACCGTCGCGCCGCCGAGCAGGCGCCGCAGCGCTAACGAGGACTTAAGACCATGATGTCTCCAAAGCGGACCAAGTACCGCAAGGCCCACAAGGGTCGCATCCACGGATTGGCCAAGTCTGGCACGTCGTTGAACTTTGGCGCATTCGGCCTCAAGGCGCTGGAGCCAGAGCGGATCACTGCCCGGCAGATTGAGGCGGCGCGACGCGCTATCACCCGGTCGATGAAGCGGGCAGGACGCGTTTGGATACGCATGTTTCCGGATGTGCCGGTGTCGCAGAAGCCTGCCGAGGTCCGTATGGGTTCCGGCAAGGGTAGCCCTGAGTTCTGGGTTTGCCGGATCAAGCCCGGTCGCATCATGTTCGAGATTGATGGCGTATCGCCGGAACTTGCGCGTGAAGCCCTGACATTAGGCGCGGCGAAGCTTCCGATCCGCACCAAGTTCGTGACCCGGATCGGGGAAGCCTAGATATGACAAAGCCTGCCGACATACGCGCCAAGGGCGCTGACAACCTTTCCACCATGTTGCTGGACTTGCGCAAGGAGCAGTTCAACCTGCGCTTTCAGCGGGCGACTGGCCAGACCGAGGGTACGGGGCGGGTCCGCGAGGTCCGGCGCGACATCGCTCGCGTCAAGACGATCATGGCTGAGCAGAAGCGGACCGCCGCTGCTGCTGCGAAAACCCAGTAAGGAGCAGGGACGATGCCGAAGCGCGTCCTCACCGGACGGGTGACCAGCGACAAGATGGACAAGACCATAACGGTCCTCGTCGAGCGCCGGGTCATTCATCCGCTGTATAAGAAGTTTATCCGCTTATCGAAGAAGTATGCGGCGCACGACGAGCTGAACCAGTGCAAGACTGGGGACCTCGTCCGGATTGAGGAGTGCCGTCCGATCAGCAAGCGTAAGACGTGGATGCTGGTGGAGCGGAATGGACAGTTCGTCGAACCGCCGCGCGGGTTCACCGTCGCTTATAAGCCCGGGTCGGCTGCCGTCCCATCAGGGGCCATGCCGGTTGATGCGTTACCCGTGACGATACCGGCCGACGCGCCGCAGGCTCAGGCGTAGGAGCGGGTAGATGATCCAGGTCGAATCCAATCTCGAAGTAGCGGACAATTCCGGTGCGCGGCGCGTGCAGTGCATCAAGGTGCTCGGCGGTTCGAAGCGGAAGACAGCTTCGGTCGGCGACGTGATCGTAGTTTCCATCAAGGAAGCAATTCCGCGTGGCAAGGTGAAGAAGGGTGACGTGCATCAGGCCGTTATCGTCCGCACCTCGTTCCCGGTTCGGCGCTCGGACGGCAGCATCATTCGCTTCGACCGCAACGCGGCTGTGCTGATCAACAAGTCGCAGGAGCCGATCGGCACCCGTATCTTCGGACCAGTGGTGCGTGAATTGCGTGCTCGGAAGTTCGGCAAGATCATCTCGCTTGCTCCGGAGGTGCTGTGATGGCCGCGCGCATCCGCAAGGGTGACACCGTCATCGTCATCTCCGGCTCAGATAAGGGTAAGCGGGGCGAGGTGCTGACGGTTATGCCGAGGGACAATCGTGCGGTTGTGCAGGGCGTGAACGTCGCCAAGAAGCATACTAAGCCGAGTGCGACCAATCAGGCCGGTGGAATCATCGCACAAGAGGCGACGATTCATTTGTCCAACCTGGCGCTGATTGATCCAGGAACCAACAAGCCGACCCGCGTCGGGTTTCGGGTGCTGGACGATGGCCGCAAGGTCCGCGTCGCCCGTCCCAGCGGTGCTGTAATCGAGAGCTGACATGAGCGAGACGAATCAAGGCCGCGAGATGCCGCGGATGCAGCAACGTTACCTGGCCGACGTGAAGCCGAAGCTTCAGGAGCAATTCGGCTACAAGAACGTCATGGAGGTTCCGAAGCTCGAAAAGATCGTCATCAACATGGGCGTTGGTGAGGCGGCTGGCGACCAAAAGAAGTTGGACGCAGCTTTGGTTGAGCTGACGCTGATTGCTGGGCAGAAACCGGTGAAGACGTTGGCGAAGAAGGCTATCGCGGGATTCAAGATACGCGAAGGTTTGCCGATCGGCTGCAAAGTAACTCTGCGCAAGTCGCGGATGTTCGAGTTCCTGGACCGGTTGGTAACTATCGCCCTGCCGCGAGTGCGCGACTTCCGCGGGATTCCTGCCGGCAAGGGCTTCGACGGTCGTGGCAACTTTGCGATGGGCCTGAAGGAACAGATCATCTTTCCCGAAATTGACTACGATAAGGTTACCGACGTTCGAGGCATGGACATCGTCTTCGTCACGACAGCCAAGACGGATGCGGAAGCGAAAGCGCTACTCAAGGCGCTTGATATCCCATTCGCAGCCTAGCGGTCCCGGTTCAACGCGTTTGGAATACCACTGCCGGCCGGCGTGCCGCGGCAGGTTCCGAGGAGAGTAGCAGATGGCCAAGACATCCGCGGTCAACCGCAACAAGAAGCGGGAACGCATGACGGCGCGCGACAAGACTAAGCGAGCCGAACTGAAGGCTCAGGTTATGGACCGCGAGACCCCAGTTGAGGAGCGGTTCGAGGCTTCAATGAAGCTGGCGCAGTTGCCGCGCAATGGTGCCGCCGTCCGGGTGCGCCTACGTTGTGCGCTGACGGGCCGTGCCCGAGGCAATTACCGTAAGTTTAAGCTGTCGCGTAACATGCTGCGTGCCCTGGCCAGTTCGGGGCAATTGCCCGGCATGGTCAAGGCAAGCTGGTAAGGAGCCGGACGCATGTCCATGTCCGATCCGCTAGGTGACATGATCACCCGCATCCGTAACGCTCAACGCAGCCGCCATACTCAGTGCGTCGCGCCTGCCTCCAAGATGCGCGCAAGCGTGCTGGAGACGTTGAAGCGTGAGGGTTTCATTCGCGGCTACTCTGTTGAGGAAGTGCGCCCGGGTATCGCCCAACTCCGCATCGAGCTGAAATACTCGGAGGGCGAGCCTGTGATCAAGGAGATCACGCGTGTGTCCAAGCCAGGGCGCCGGGTTTACTCCAAAATCAAGGAGCTGCCCCGGGTTTATGCCGGCTTGGGCGTTTCAATCCTAAGCACCCCGCGCGGTGTATTGAGCGACGGTGAAGCGCGCGCTGCCAATGTTGGCGGCGAAGTACTCTTCCGCGTGTTCTAGGGGAGGCGCGAACATGTCTCGTGTAGGTAAATATCCTGTCGAATTGCCGGCCGGCGTGCAGGTGGCCATTGTGGATCGCATGCTACAGGCTAAAGGCAAGCTCGGCACCCTTTCCTTGGCGCTGACCGACCACGTGGATGCGGCTGTGGACGGCAACAAGGTGACCGTCACCCCGCGTAGCAACGCCGCTCAGGCGCGCATGATGTGGGGCACCACCCGTGCCTTGCTGCAGAACATGGTGCAGGGAGTCTCCGTTGGATTCACCCGGACCCTGGAGATCAACGGCACCGGTTTCCGCGCTGCCGTGCAGGGCAAGAACCTGGTCATCAACTTGGGTTTCTCGCACGACGTGGTTTACCCGGTTCCTGAGGGCATCACGGTAACGACGCCGCGTCCGACCGCGATCACCCTGACTGGGGTGGACAAGCGCCAAGTTGGGCAGTGCGCCGCCGAGATCCGCCGCTTCCGTCCGCCGGAGCCGTATAAGGGCAAGGGCGTCAAGTACGAGAACGAGCAGATCCGGCGCAAGGAAGGCAAGAAGAAGTAACATGAGCGCTCCCCAGGATCTCCGGGCGCGGCGGCGTGAGCGCCTCCGCTACCAATTGAAGCAGAAGGGCGCAGGGCGTCCACGTCTGTCGGTATTCCGCTCCGGACGGCACATCTATGCGCAGGTCATTGACGATCAGCAGGGGCGTACGCTCGCTGCCGCCAGCACGCTGGACAAGTCTATCCGCGAGGGTGGGAAGACCGGCGCGGACAAGGACGCAGCGGTGGCAGTCGGCAAGATGGTAGCCGAGCGTGCGGTGGCGGCCGGCGTCACTCAAGTGGTGTTCGACCGCGGCCCGTATCTTTATCACGGCCGCGTTAAGGCGCTGGCCGATGCCGCCCGCGAGGGCGGCTTGGCGTTCTAGGAAACTGACACATGGCACGTGAAGCACGGGACGGTGGCCGCGGCGGCCGGGATCGCGACCGGGATGGCGGCGACGACCTGATGGATAAGCTGGTCACCATTAACCGGGTGGCTAAAGTGGTAAAGGGTGGGCGTCGTTTTGCCTTCGCAGCCCTGGTGGTTGTCGGTGACCAGAAGGGCCGCGTCGGCTATGGCGCCGGCAAGGCACGCGAGGTGCCTGAAGCCATCCGTAAGGCGACGGAGCGGGCGAAGAAAACCATGATCCGCGTGCCTCTCAAGGAGGGGCGGACGCTGCACCATGACGTCGAGGGCATTTTTGGTGCTGGGCATGTAATCCTGCGGTCGTCCACGGCTGGCACCGGCATCATTGCTGGCGGCCCGATGCGTGCGGTCTTTGAGACGCTGGGTGTCGGCGATGTCGTTGCCAAGTCGCTCGGCAGCCGCAATCCGCACAACATGGTCAAAGCCACCTTTGCCGCCCTGCAGCGTTGCGCCAGCCCGCGTAGCGTGGCAGCCCGGCGTGGCAAGAAAGTCGGCGAGATTTTCGGCAAGCGGGACGGTGTGCCGGATGCGGCGCAGGAGACAGCCGATGTCGGATAATGCCAAGGGGTCGGTCAAGGTTACGCTGGTGAACAGCGGCCTGGGCCGGAAAAAAAACCAGAGGGAGACCCTGATCGGTCTCGGCCTGAACCGGATGCACCGCACACGTGAGCTGGAAGACACGCCGTCTGTCCGAGGCATGATCCGGACGGTCGCGCACCTCGTCCGAGTGGAGGAGTAGCCATGAAGCTGAACGAACTGCGAGATAACCCCGGTGCTCGTCCGAAGTTCAAGCGGCTGGGCCGGGGTATTGGCTCCGGCAAGGGCAAGACTTCCGGCAAGGGCGTCAAGGGTCAGAAGGCACGTGAGGGCGTTTCGCTGAACGGGTTCGAGGGTGGCCAGCTCCCAATCTACCGCCGCCTCCCGAAGCGCGGCTTCCACAACATGTTCCGCAAGGAGTATGCCCCGGTGAACGTCGGCGCTATCGAGAAGGCGATCGAATCTGGCAGGCTCGATGCGGCGACGCCCATCACCGAACAATCCCTAGAGGCTGCTGGGCTCGTGCGGCTGGCTAAGGTGGCTGGCGTGCGGCTGCTGGGCATGGGTGCGATAAGCCGTCCCATCACGATTACCGTATCCGGCGCATCCGCGACGGCGACCGCGGCGATACAGGCGGCAGGCGGCACGCTAACCACGACGGTAGCAGCAGCAGCGGCAGAATCGCCGGCGGTCTGATGCCGGCGCTTGCGGCCCGGCGCCTGTTGCCGGCAAGATAAGGAATAAAGGGCGGCGCCCCGTGTCCCAAACGGGATGCAAGGGCGCCGCAGCCTTGTGGGGGGATCGGTTATGGCGTCCGCAGCCGAACAACTGGCAGCAAACCTCAATCTCGGCACGCTCGGCAAGGCGACCGAGCTGAAGCAGCGTATCTGGTTCACCTTAGGTGCCTTGCTGGTGTATCGCCTCGGCACCTACATCCCGGTTCCCGGCGTGGACGCCGCGGTGATGGCGGAAATGCTACAGCAGAACGGCGGCGGCATCCTGGGCATGTTCGACATGTTCAGCGGCGGTGCGCTTGGTCGGATGACGGTGTTCGCCTTGAACATCATGCCGTACATCAGCGCCAGCATCATCGTTCAGTTGCTGTCGTCGGCCGTGCCATCGCTTGAGACCCTCAAGAAAGAGGGTGAGAGTGGGCGGAAAAAGCTGAACCAATACACGCGTTACCTGACTGTGCTGATTGCGCTGGTGCAGTCGTATGGCATGGCGGTCGGGCTGGAGAACATTGTCGGACGCGCCGGCTCGGCGGTGATCGATCCTGGCCTGTTCTTCCGCGTGTCCTGCATCATTACGCTGGTTGGCGGCACGATGTTCCTGATGTGGCTTGGCGAACAGATAACGGCCCGCGGAGTCGGCAATGGCACCAGCCTGATCATCTTTGCCGGCATCGTCGCCAACCTGCCGCATGCCCTCGCGTCGTTGCTGGAAAAGGGCCGGGCAGGAGAGCTGTCCCCGTTGTTTGTCCTGGGCTTCCTGCTGATCGCAGTCGCCGTGATCGCCTTCGTGGTGTTCGTCGAACGAGCGCAGCGCCGGGTTAACATCCAGTATCCCAAGCGGCAGGTCGGGCAGCGCATGTTTGGTGGCGACAGCACGCACATGCCGTTGAAGGTGAACACAGCCGGGGTAATCCCGCCGATCTTCGCCAGCTCGATCCTCCTCATACCAGCCACGATTGCCGGGTTTGCCGGCAATAAGCCGGACTCATGGCTGGCCTGGATCGGCGCAAGGCTCGGACACGGCGAGCCGCTCTATATGCTGGCCTACGCCGCCATGATCATCTTCTTTGCCTACTTCTACACGGCTGTCGTGTTCAATCCGACGGAGACGGCGGACAATCTCAAGAAGTACGGCGGCTTCATACCTGGCGTGCGGCCCGGCGCCAACACTGCCACCTATTTCGATATAATTCTGGCCAAGCTGACGACGGTGGGCGCGCTTTATCTGTGCGTGGTCTGCCTGCTGCCGGAAATCCTCATTAGCAAGTATCACGTGCCGTTCTATTTTGGCGGCACCAGCCTGATGATTATCGTGTCGGTTACGATGGACACCGTAACCCAAATCCAGTCACACCTGCTGGCACACCAGTATGAGGGCCTGATCCGCAAGAACCGAGTGAAGGGACGTGGCCGATGAACCTGATCCTGCTTGGCCCACCAGGCGCCGGCAAGGGGACACAGGCCAAACGGATTGAGAAGACGTATGGCATGGTGCAGATCTCGACTGGGGACATGCTGCGGGCCGAGGTCAAGGCAGGTTCAGAAACCGGGCAGCGCGCCAAGGCGATCATGGAGGCCGGCGGCCTGGTGTCCGACGACCTAATCATCGCAATGCTGGACCACCGCATACACGAGCCCGACGCCAAGGAGGGCTTTATCCTCGACGGCTTTCCACGCACGGTGCCTCAGGCCGTTGCGCTGGATGAGATGCTGGCGCGGTCGGGCATGAGGATCGACGTCGTGGTCCTGCTGCAAGTTAATGATGAAGCGCTGGTGGATCGGATTGCCGGGCGCTTCACCTGCGCCAAATGTGGCGCCGGATATCACGACAGCTTCAAGCCACCGCACGTCCCAGGCGCCTGTGACGTGTGCGGGAGCCATGAGTTCATCCGCCGCGCAGATGACCGGCGTGAAACCGTGTCGGCCCGGCTCGACGCCTATTATAGCCAGACCGCCCCCATCCTGCCGCACTACCGGGAGAGTGGACGCCTTGTGACTGTGGATGGCATGGCCGACGTGGACGCCGTCTTTCATGAGCTTGAGGCTGTTCTGACCCATGCCGTCCCAGTTCACACGCAGAGTTGATTGGAACGCATTGACATTCTGAGTTGGGACCGTATAGTCCGCGCCCTTCGCCATGCCTCATTGAGGCATGGCGCATCGTCCATTTCTGGGTCTCCAGCGCCAACGCGAGCAGGGGCCTTGACCATTAAGCCGGTGCCGTGCGGCCAGCCGCCGCGCACCCGTATGACCAGGAGCACCAAGCGTGGCCCGTATTGCCGGCGTGAACATTCCGACCAACAAGCGGGTGCTGATCAGCCTTCGCTACATCTATGGTATTGGCCCATCCAACGCGGTGGACATCTGTATGAAACTTGGCATCCCCGACGATCGCCGGGTCAATCAGCTTTCGGACGATGAAGTGCTGAAACTGCGCGAGTTGATCGACAAGGATTACCGCGTCGAGGGTGACTTGCGGCGTGAAGTTGCGATGAACATCAAGCGGCTTATGGACCTTGGCTGCTACCGCGGTCTGCGTCACCGGCGCGGCTTGCCGGTCCATGGTCAGCGCACCCACACCAACGCACGCACCCGCAAGGGCAAGGCCGTCGCGATCGCCGGCAAGAAAAAGGTTACGAAGTAGCTGCTCGGCTGCCAATCCGTTCCGCCGTGTAAGCGGCTTAGTTAGACAGGATCACCTCATATGGCGAAGACCGCCACCGCGCGTCCCCGCAAGAAAGAGCGTAAGAACATCATCGCGGGCGTGGCGCATGTCGCCGCCACGTTCAACAACACGATGGTGACAATCACCGATGCCCAGGGCAACACCATTGCCTGGTCCAGCAGCGGCATGCAGGGTTTCAAGGGCAGCCGTAAGAGCACGCCCTATGCTGCCCAGGTCGCGGCCGAGGATGCAGGCCGCAAGGCCCGCGAGCACGGGATGGAAACGCTGGAGATCGAGGTCAGCGGACCCGGTTCCGGTCGTGAAAGCGCGCTGCGGGCGCTGCAGGCCGTGGGATTCGCGATTACCGCGATCCGCGACATGACGCCGATCCCGCACAACGGCTGCCGCCCCCGCAAGCGCCGCCGGGTTTAAGCGGCGCGGGCTGTTTTACCGGTGCCGCCGCTGGGCGGCGCCGATTGTATTGTATGAAGGTGAACCATGGTTCTCCAAAGAAATTGGCAGTCGCTGATTAAGCCGGAAAAGCTCGACGTCGAGCCGGGATCTGATCCGCACCGGGTTGCTACCGTTGTCGCCGAGCCTCTTGAGCGTGGCTTCGGCATGACGCTCGGCAATGCAGTACGCCGCGTCCTGCTGTCGTCCCTGCAGGGTGCAGCGGTGACGGCAGTTCAGATTGACGGTGTGCTGCATGAGTTCAGCAGCATCCCCGGCGTCCGTGAAGACGTGACGGACATCGTGCTGAATGTGAAGCAGTTGGCGCTGCGTATGCATGGGGAAGGGCCGAAACGTATGGTCCTAACCGCGACCGGCCCCGGCGAGGTGACGGCCGGGCAGATACAGACCGGCCACGACATTGACGTGATGAACCCCGATCTGGTGATTTGCACGTTGGATGACGGGGTGAAGCTCGGCATGGAGTTCACCGTCAACCTTGGCAAGGGTTATGTTCCTGCCGCTGCCAACCGGCCAGAGGATGCGCCGATCGGGCTGATCCCGATTGATGCGATCTACTCCCCGGTCAAGCGCGTGTCCTACAAGGTCGAGCCGACCCGAGTGGGCCAGGTGACGGACTACGACAAGCTGCTGTTGCAGGTTGAGACCAACGGCGCCGTGACGCCGGAAGATGCGGTGGCACTGGCCGCCCGCATCCTGCAAGACCAACTGCAGCTCTTTATCAACTTTGACGAGCCGCAGCTTGCCCGTTCGGAGGAGATGCACGACGATCTGCCTTTCAACCGCAACCTGCTGCGCAAGGTGGACGAGTTGGAGCTGTCTGTCCGCAGCGCGAACTGCCTGAAGAACGACAACATCGTCTATATCGGCGACCTCGTTCAGAAGACCGAGCAGGAGATGCTCCGCACGCCCAACTTCGGCCGCAAGTCGCTGAACGAGATTAAGGAAGTGCTGACCGCCATGGGCTTGTCGCTAGGCATGAGTGTGGCCGGCTGGCCGCCAGAGAACATCGAGGACTTGGCAAAGCGGCTCGACGAGCCGTTTTAAGCTTTAACTAGGGGTAACAAGCCATGCGCCACGGTGTATCCGGCCGCAAACTAAACGTCACGTCGAGCCATCGCCTGGCCATGTTCCGCAACATGGCCGTGGCGCTTATCAAGCACGAACAGATCACCACGACGCTGCCCAAGGCCAAGGAGCTTCGTCCTGTGGCAGAGAAGCTGATTACGCTGGGCAAGCGCGGCGACCTGCATGCGCGCCGTCAGGCCTATGCGCAACTCCGCGACGACCGCATTGTGGCCAAGCTATTCTCTTCCCTGGCCGATCGCTACAAGGCCCGGGCCGGTGGCTACACGCGTGTGCTGAAGGCAGGCGTGCGATACGGTGACGCCGCCGACATGGCCGTCATTGAACTGGTTGACCGCGATCCCGCCGCCAAGGGCCAGGATAGCGGCCCGCGCAACGAGGTGCCGGACGACGAGGAGCAGCAAGCCGCATAACATTTAGACCGATCCTATTCTTTTTCCCTTTTCTGGTAGAGCGTTACGGTAAGAGTGTTTCGGCTGCTACGGTAATCGCCGCACGATGGCGGGTTGTGGCATTCGTAAGCTCAGTTCCATGCCTGCTCTCCCGTTCACCCTGACCCTCTCCCAAAGGGAGAGGGAAGAGGCGTCGGTAGTGTCCGGGTGTTAGTGCGGTCCCGCGACAGCGTCCTCGACTTAGGCAGCTCGCTGCCCCATCTAGTAATCATGCCGCCGCGTCCCCTACAGAAATCTGATCTCTTTGGCGGCCCGGCTCCCGACGACGGTGCAGGGCCTCTAGCCGAGCGGTTACGTCCTGCAAGCCTGGCCGACGTGGTAGGGCAGCCGCATTTGGTCGGGCCGGATGGCGCGCTGATCCGCATGTTGGACCGTGGCACCCTGGCATCCCTGATCCTGTGGGGACCGCCCGGTGTCGGGAAAACTACCATCGCCCGTTTGATCGCCGCTGCAGCCGGATTGCAGTTCACGGCGCTGTCGGCGGTGTTCTCCGGAGTGGCTGACCTTAAACGGGTGTTCGAGGACGCCGGGCGCAGGCGCCAGGCAGGGCAGCGCACCTTGCTGTTTGTGGACGAGGTCCACCGCTTCAATCGTGCGCAGCAGGACAGCTTCCTGTCCGTCGTCGAAGACGGAACGGTCGTACTGGTGGGCGCCACAACCGAAAATCCCTCCTTCGCCCTGAACGGCGCCTTGCTGTCCCGCTGCCAGGTGCTGGTGCTGCGCCGGCTGGACGACGAGGCGCTGGAAGGGCTGCTGTCCCGTGCCGAAGGTGCCGCAGGCCGCCCCTTGCCGCTCACGTCCGAGGCTCGTGCGGCGATGCGGGCGATGGCGGATGGGGACGGGCGTTACCTGCTGAATATGACGGAGCAGGTGCTTGGCCTACCGGACGGCCCGCTCCTGGATGCGGCCGGCCTGGCGGAGGCGGTAGGCCGCCGTCCCGCGCTATATGACCGCGACCGCGACGAACACTACAATCTCATCTCCGCCTTGCACAAATCCCTGCGTGGATCCGACCCGGATGCGGCGCTGTATTGGTTTGCCCGCATGGTCGCCGGCGGCGAGGACCTCAGCTACATCGCTCGCCGGCTGGTACGCTTTGCGTCGGAGGACGTCGGTCTGGCAGACCCCAATGCGTTGACCCAGGCAGTCGCGGCCTGGGAGGCATGGGAGCGGCTCGGTAGCCCGGAGGGCGAACTGGCCATCGTCCAGGCTATCCTTTACTTGGGCAGCGCCCCCAAGTCGAACGCCCTGTATGCGGGCTGGAAGGCCGCTCTTGCTGCCGCCCGCGCCACCGGCAGCCTGCCGCCGCCCGCGCACATCCTGAATGCGCCGACCCGGCTGATGGCCAACCTCGGCTACGGCAAGGGCTACGCTTACGACCACGATGCGCCGGATGCCTTCTCCGGCCAGGACTACTTCCCGCCGGGACTGGCGCGGCAGGCCTTCTACCAACCATCCGGCCGCGGCTTCGAGCGCGAGGTCGGGCGGCGCCTGGACCATTGGGCCGGACTGCGCACCGCCCGGCAGGACACCCCATAGGGACCGCAATGACCTCCGTGCAAACCCGTGCCGTGACCGATGACGAGGCCGAGCTGCGCCTGGACCGCTGGTTCCGCCGCCATTTTCCGGCCGTGACCCAGGGCGCCATCCAGAAGCTGTGCCGCACCGGCCAGATACGCGTGGACGGCAAGCGCGCCGACACCAGCACCCGGCTGGAGCCGGGCCAGGCCGTGCGCGTGCCGCCGCTTCCCGACGCGCCGGCGCCCAAGCCCGCCGAAACCCACCAGTTCAACCCTGCCATCGCCCGTGAACTGGAAGCCATGGTGCTGCACCGGGATGATTGGGTCCTGGTGCTGAACAAGCCGCACGGCTTGGCCGTCCAAGGCGGGCCCGGCATCACCCGGCACCTCGATGGCTTGCTGGACGGCCTACGCATGGGCAGTGAGCACCGTCCCCGCCTGGTGCATCGCTTGGACCGCGACACGTCCGGCTGCCTGGTGCTGGCCCGCACGCCGGGCACCGCGGCGAAGCTGGCGGCGGCCTTCCGCGGACGGGACGTCAGTAAGACCTACTGGGCCGTCGTCGCCGGCCGCCCGGTTCCAGTCGAGGGGCGGATAGACCTCCCGCTGCTGCGCTACACCGGCCCCCGTGGGGAGCGCAGCATACCGGCCTCCCGGGACGACAAGGAAGCGGCCCGGGCCGTCACCGACTTCGCGACGTTGGATCATGCCGGACAGAAGCTGGCCTGGATGGAGCTGTCGCCCGTCACCGGACGCACCCACCAGCTGCGGGTGCATTGCGTAGCGCTCGGCGCCCCCATCGTCGGCGACACCAAGTATCACGAGCCCGATCAGAACGGTGCCGGCACGGCGCTGGTCGAGGGCCTATCGGACAAGCTGCACCTGCACGCCCGCGCGCTGGACATCCCGCACCCTGCCGGCGGGCGCCTGGTAGTGGAGGCAGAGCTGCCCCCGCACATGCGGGACACCTTCAAGACGCTCGGCTTCGAAGCCCGGCCTGCGAAGGCACCGCGCCGGGCATGAGGCGGCGCCGGGTCGTGCTGGCGTTGGCGGTCCTTGTTGTGCTGCTGGTGGTGGGGGCAGCAACGGCTGCCGCGCTCCTGTTCGATGGGGAGAGGCTGAAACCCCTAGCCATCGAAGCAGTGCGCCGGGCCACGGGACGGGAGCTGACGATTGCCGGTCCGGTACGGCTGGGCTGGTCTCTAACGCCGACCGTAACGGCTGAGGGCGTGTCCCTCGCCAACCCGCCCGGCATGTCGCGCCCGGCTATGGCGACCCTGGACCGTCTGGACGCCCAAGTTGCGCTATGGCCGCTGCTGCGGCGCCGGTTTGAGGTGCGCGGCCTGACGCTGATCGGCCCCGACGTGCTGCTGGAGCGGAGCGCCGCCGGCCAGCCAAACTGGGTATTCACCCGCCCGGCCGCGCCATTCGCTGAGACTGCCCCCGTCACGCCGGGGGCGCCCGCAGCCGGGCTGCAGTTCAGCGTGAATGGCGTGGAGGTCCGCGACGGCCGGCTCGGCTGGCTGTCCGGCGTGCGGAGGGACATGCTGACCATCCCGACGCTGCAGGCGCGCACGGAAACGCCCGGCGCCGTCCGCCTTGCTGGGACCGCTGCCTTGGACGGCGTTCCGCTGGAGGTGCAAGGGACAACGGGCACCCTCGCTGCCGCCGATGGCGCCTGGCCCCTGGACCTGACCCTGTCGGGCGGCGGCGTCAAGCTGCATGCCGCGGGCGCGCTGGGCACCGCCGTTGCGATCACGGCCGATGTGCCGGACCTTGCGGTCTTATCGCAGGTCGCGGGCCGTCCATTGCCGCCGCTCCGGGACATTAGGGCATCGGCGCAGCTTGGCCCGGCTGGGCTGTCTGCCCTGGCAATACAGGCCGTGGGTGAGTTTGGACCGATCCACTTGAGCCGGCTAACCCTATCCGCCCCGGCGCTGGACCAGCCGCTCAGCCTGGCGGCGGACGGCACGGCAGCCAGCGGGCCCGTTACGATGACCGCCACCGCCGGCAGCCTGGCAGCGCTGCTGCGGCCCGGGCCGGTGCCGCTCACGGTGCAGGCCCAGGCAGCAGGCGCAACGATCACCGCCGACGGCACGGCGGACGCCCGGGCTGGCACGGCGGAGATGCAGGTGTCGGCCCGCGTGCCGGACCTGCAAGCGCTAGGCATTCTTGCCGGCACACGACTGCCCGGCTGGCACGAGGTGTCGCTGGACGGGCATGTGTCCACTGCGGAGCCAGGCGTTGTCGTGCTGCGAGGGCTGCGGTTGGCGATGCCCGGTTCGGACCTTGGAGGCGACTTGGCCGTCACCACGGCGCCGCACCCAGCGGTGCGGGGCACGTTGGTGTCCCAGCGGATGGACTTCGACGCACTGGCCGCGGGCGCCGCATACAC
>CAXTOB010000056.1:0-21481 GCA_964245505.1 uncultured Acetobacteraceae bacterium
CGCATCAAGCTGCGAAAACTATACCCGTCAGCTTAAGGCTGACGGACTACTAGCGCATTCCGTGCCGCCGGGTTGGCGGGCGCGTTGCGCGATCTCGGCTATGGCGTGGAGGATCGCGGCAATATCGTGCTGGTGCCGAGCCGCGATCTGCGTCACGCGAATGCCGCCATCAAGCGGCTGCCGGAGGTCGTTGCCTGGACGGAGGCGATCTCGGCGGCCGTTTATGATGCGTTTGGCACCGGGTTGCCCATCGTGTGCGGCGGCGACCACAGCGTGGCGGCGGGCACGCTGCATGGGGTGAGCCAGCGCACGGCCGAGCGGGGGCTGGAACTGTTCGTGCTGTGGCTCGACGCGCATCCGGATTTCCACACCCTGGAGAGCACCGAGAGCGGCAACCTGCATGGGGTGCAGGTGGCTTATGCGACGGGACGACCCGGCTTCGAGGGCATCTTTCCGCCACTTGTCCCGGCCGTGCGGCCGGAGAACATCTGCATGATGGGTATCCGCAGCGTTGATCCCGCCGAGCGCGGGGCGCTGGCGGAGGCTGGCGTCATCGTGCACGACATGCGCGCGATCGACGAGCACGGCATTGCTCCGCTGCTGGCGGCGTTCTTGCGCCGGGTCGCGGCGGTGGATGGCGTGCTGCATGTCAGCCTTGACGTGGATTTCCTGGACCGTGCCATTGCCCCGGGCGTCGGCACGACCGTGCCCGGCGGCGCTACGTTCCGGGAGGCGCATCTGGTGATGGAAATGCTGCACGACAGCGGGCGCGTGGGAAGCCTCGACGTCGTGGAGCTGAACCCGTTCCTCGATGAACGCGGCCGGACCGCCATCCTGATGGTGGATCTCGTCGCCAGCCTGATGGGCCGGCGCGTGCTCGACCGTCCGACACGGAGTTTCTGAGGCATGGCGCGCAACCTCAACCTGGTGCCTTTCGTCAGCGTCGATCACATGATGAAGCTTGTCCACGCCGTTGGTATCGAGCGGTTTCTTGTGGAGCTGGCGGATGCCATCGAGGACGATTTCCGGCGCTGGCAGAGCTTTGACAAGACGGCGCGGGTCGCCTCGCATAGCCTGGATGGCGTGATTGAGCTGATGCCGACCAGCGACGGGGCGTTATACGGCTTCAAGTATGTCAACGGACACCCGAAGAATACCCGTGACGGCCGCCAGACGGTGACGGCGTTCGGCGTGCTTTGCGATGTCGCCACTGGATACCCGCTGCTGATGACGGAGATGACGATCCTCACGGCGTTGCGCACTGCGGCGACGTCGGCGATGGCTGCGCGGCATCTTGCTCCGCCGGGGGCGCGGACGATGGCGCTGATCGGCAACGGGGCGCAGGCCGAGTTTCAGGCGCTTGCCTTCAGAGCGTTGCTTGGTGTTGACAGGCTGCGGCTTTATGACGTTGAGGCCGCGGCTGGGCGGAAGGTGGTGCGTAACCTTGCCGGGCTTGGTTTCGACATGACGATCTGTGGTTCGGCGGAGGAGGCGATGCTGGGCGCCGAGATTGTCACGACTGTGACTGCTGATAAGCAGAATGCGACGATCCTGACCGACAACATGGTTGGGGCGGGCATCCACATCAATGCGGTCGGAGGGGATTGCCCTGGGAAGACTGAACTCCATGCCGATACCCTGCGGCGGTCGGAGATTTTCGTGGAGTATGCGCCGCAGACCCGCATCGAGGGCGAGTGCCAGCAGCTCGCCGCCGACCATCGTGTCACCGAGCTATGGCAGGTGATCTTGGGCCTTGCGCCGGGGCGCACCAGCGTGGGGCAGACGACGCTCTTCGATTCGGTGGGGTTTGCGATTGAGGATTTCTCGGCGTTGCGCTACGTGCGCGACCGCTTGCGGGATTTTCCGATGTTCGAGCAGCTTGACCTTCTGGCCGATCCGGATGAACCGCGTGACCTGTACGGAATGCTGCTTCGCGCCGCGCCCGCGCCGGTCTTTGAACCTGTTTGGGTCGGTTCGTCATGCTTGACCGTGAACCGGTATAGGGTTGATCAGGGCCTTGGCGCCGGACAACACGACGACGTAGAAGGCAGGCTACGGATATGATCAGGTGGTCGGAGCGGTCACGCTGCACGCCGCCCCAATGCACCAACCGGCCGAAGCTGCGCTTCACGAACCACCTACGCTCCAGCACGAAGAAGCCTTTGTGCCGGGGTCGCGCTTACCACCCGGTGGCGCATGCCTTGGTGGTTGCACCACGCTTCGCGTCGCCCGGCTACAATCGCCTCATCCAGCACCACTTTGCGCAGGCTAGGCCAAGCCTGCTTGCCCCCGGTCAGCAGAGGGAGGCAGTCGCGGTTCCGCACGTTCGCGGGCACAACGGCCATATCCAGCTAGCCGGTGCGGATGCAGGGTCCGGAGGACTTTCAGCTTTTCAGCGCGGTGTGGTGCTGATCAGCGCCGAAGCCAGATCCTGACTTGTATCTCTGCGCTTTACTTTTCGCTTGGACTGCAACATGGACGCCGCTTGATACTGATGTGGCCGCTTGCCGCATTGTGCTGACGGCTGTCCTACCGGATGATCTTGCGATCGGGATCAGGTGGCAAGCGGCATTTCGCTGCCATTGCAGCGCCAGGGGCGACGGCCCGGCGTGCGACGACCCCGTACACGTCAAGCGCGCTGGCCCCGTTTGCCGCTTGTCTCCCTGCCCCGCTCACCACAGATTGCCTGCGGGAATGAATCGCCGAAGGAAAGTTTCAGACGAGAGAACAATACCGTATTTATAGCCTGATGGAAAACAGCGTTCAAGGTCGGCCAGAACACGCAAACGTGACCTATTTCTTCGTTTGCCAGCCACTGAACTACCGTCAGAATTCAAACCCAAACGACAGATTGGTGGGGAATACGACATTGCTTACAAAAGCTTTCGCTATCGTTGGACTGTTCGTCGTCTTCGCGCTGCCTGCGAAAGCTGATCTGCTCCGTGCTATGCGTCCCGGGGTGATGTGCACTTCGGCTGATGCGCTCGCGAAGCTCAGCTTACCTGATGGCAGTAGCCGGACCGCGGCGCCGAATGTGTCGCCCGATGTTGCAGCGACTGCCCGGACGGGGGGCTGTGTGGATTTCCCGGTCGGTAACATCGTCATCCTGCTGACCCGCCATAACAACACCAGCATTGTTCGGAGTGATACGCTCACGGGTGACGGGGTCCTGGATACGTTCATCGTTCCAAACATCGATTACGCGCCGTATTCCCCACCGGTGGATGAGTTTGACAACGCCATACGTGCACGATGCCCGACGAAACTGGACGAAGTTGTCGTGCTCCGCGCCCCACTGGGTTATTTCATAGAATCGCTGCCAAAAGCGACCCGTGACTCGATTGATAAGGCTATTGAGGATGAGTGCCAGGGTGCTGGGCCTTGTTCGATCAGCCAACGAGCAGTCGAGGTGAGCAAGCGGCACTTGGTGCAGCAATGGGCCGCATTTACGTGCCGGAAGCTATAGAGCGTGAGCGAGAGAAACTGATATGCGACGTCTCGTTTGGATTTGTGGTGACAATCTTTGTGTCGGTGACGATGGCGCAACCTGCGCTAGCGGAATTAGAAAAAGGGACACCGTGATGGTCGCCCCGAGGTACGCCTGGTCACGCCGGGTCTTCGCGCCGGGATCCATTTCTTCGGCAGTAGCCGGCCAGCAATTGAAGCAGTGCAGCCCACAGTTGATCTCGTGTAGGTGGCGCTTGCCTACGTTTTAGCCCGCGTTCCCGCACGGTTACCGGCGTTGGTGCATGATCCCGGCCCGGAACGCAGTAATACCAAACGCCCTTCGCTCTGACCGTTTCCATCATTGCGAGGAGCGCAGCGACGCGGCAATCCAGGGCGGTAAGGACCGCGCTGGCGGCCCTGGAGTGCCGCGCCGCAAGTGCGGCTCGCAATGACGGCTCGGCAACATAAAGGTCAGTGCGAACGGCTGTTGGTATGATGCCAGAGCTTTAACTAAAACAGGCATTCTGCAACCTTGTAGGTGGTCGGGGACTTGCCGATTAGTGCACCAGCGCCGGGCAATGACGCATTTAGGCGATCACCGGCGTGCCAGGCACGGGGGCATCTCTAGCGCCGGGCCTGCAAACCGGGCAGCCTGCTATGACGGTCATTAAGAGCCTCAGAGGAAGCAGGGATGTCCACGACTCCGACCACGACGTCACGCCTGCGCTTCGTGCAACGCTCGGCCCTTGCGTTGCTCGTGCTGAGCGGCGCCATCAACACCATTGACCGCGCGGCGCTGGCAGTCGCCAACCCCCTCGTGCGCCGCGACCTGAACCTGTCGGTGTCCGACATGGGGCTGCTGCTGTCGGCGTTCCTGTGGGCCTACGCCTTTGCACAGCTGCCGGTAGGGCCGCTGATCGACCGGCTGGGGCCGCGGCGGCTCTTGACTGCAGGGCTTGCGATCTGGTCGGCAGCGCAGTTGCTGTGCGGGCTGGTCGGCAGTGTCACGCAGTTCGCGGCGGCGCGCGTGTTGCTGGGCATCGGCGAGGCGCCGCAGTTCCCGACCGCCGGCCGCGTGGTGCGCGACTCGTTCAACGCGCGCGACCGTGTCCGCGCGTCCGGCATCTTCAACAGCGCCTCCACCCTCGGCACCGGCATTGCGGCGCCGCTGCTGACGACGCTGATGCTGCTGTATGGATGGCGCTGGATGTTCGCTATCATGGGCCTGCTCGGCATCGGCGCCGCCATCATCTGGTATGCCCTCTATCGCGACCCGGCGCAGATGGCGCTGACGCCGGAGGAGGACCACTACCGCACCGCCGGCGACACGCCCGAGTTACCCCGCCCGGTGACGTTCAGCGAGTGGAGGCGGCTGTTCCGCTGCCGCACGACCTGGGGCATGGTGCTAGGCTATTTCGGCGTGATCTACGTCAACTGGCTGTTCAACGCCTGGCTGCCCGGCTACCTCGAGATGGGCCGTCACATGAGCCTGCGCCACACCGGCTGGGTCGCGGCCATTCCCTATGTATTCGCGGTGTTCGGCGGCGTGTCGGGCGGGTTCTTGATCGACTGGCTCATGGCGCGCGGCCTGTCGCGTATCGACAGCCGGAAGTTTCCGCTCTGCCTTGCCATGCTGGGCGAGGCCGCGTTCGTGGTCGTGACGGCGCTGATTGCGAGCAACACGGTGGCCGTCGCCTGCCTGTGCGGCGCCATGTTCTGCGGCACCATCGCCACCACCAGCGCGTGGGCGATGGTCAGCATCGCGGCACCGGCCAACAGCACCGGCTCGCTCGGCTCGCTGCAGAATTTCGGCGGTTACCTGGGTGGCGCGCTGGCCCCGATCGTGACCGGCTTCATCGTGCAGATCACTGGATCGTTCGTGCCTGCGCTGATCGTGGGCGCAGTCATGTGCGTGTTCGCGGCGGTGAGCTACTTCGTAATTCTGCGCCGGCCCATCACGCCGGAGGACCTGCTGCCGCCGTCGGACCTGTTGCGCGTGGAGGACGGCGGCCGGCGGGCGAGGGTAGGTCCAGCGCTCGGGTGAGCGACCCGGCAGGCCGCGGTCATTTCCGCATCGACGTCTTGGCCGGGCGGGTAGCCGCGGTCGGGACCATACCGCACGTCGCGAACCACGCCCTGACTGCCGCAGCACGGTTGCAGGACAGCCCGGCGGCGCTGACGCCAGCGGGCACATGCGGAACTGTCAAGAAAAGCCGACTCCACGCTTCGGCCAGCTTCATGCTGACCGGACTGTGTTGACCGGCGCCGGGCGTTCCGCTCTGGAGAAGGTGACACAGGTAAGCGGACGGCCACCAATGAGTATGGCGGCTGAAAGCGATCGGCTCCGCTTATGCACGGCTCCGCAGAACAGTGATTGACACACGGCGGAAAGACCGCCTCAACGAGCCTGCCGAACCGAGGGGTGCGCCGGGCGTGCTGGCGGTCGGCCATGAGTTGGAGAAAGCGACACCATGACTGCCGACCCGGTTCTGTGGAATCTCGATAAACGCGGCGTCGCAACGGTCACGCTGAACCGCCCGGCGGTAAACAACGCCTACGACGGGACTCTCATCGACGGATTGCTGGCCGCGATGGACGAACTCGCACAAGGAGGCAAGCTTAGGGTTGTAGTGCTGAAGGGCAACGGCAAGCACTTCCAGGCTGGCGCGGATCTCGGCTGGATCAACGCCGTAAGGCCGCGATCTCCGGACGAGAATGAGGCGGTATCGCAGGCCACGTTCGAGGCGGTACAACGTCTGAACCGCCTCGCAGTCCTGACAGTCGCCCTGGTGCAGGGCGCCTGCTTCGGCGGCGGTACGGGCGTGATATCTGCGTGCGACGTGGTGATTGCGGCGGATAACAGCCTGTTCTCCATTACCGAGGTGCGGTGGGGACTCACGGCGGCGATCATCGTCCCGCAGCTCTGCGACGCTATCGGCGTGCGCCAAGTCCGCCGTTACGCGCTGACTGGCGAGCGGTTCGGCGCCGATGAAGCCCGGCGCATCGGCCTGGTGCACGAGGTCGTGCCGCTGGCCGAGCTGGAGTCAGCCGGAGCGAAGGTGGTCGAGCAACTATTGGCCAACGCGCCGGACGCACTTGCCGAAACCAAGCACCTGGCACTGGAGAACGCGTTCGGCGGCATGGCGACCGACGACCCCGCCTGGAACCGCCTTGTGCGAATGCACGCAGCCAAGCGCCAAACGCGGGAGGCCGCCGAGGGCCTCGCTTCCTTTGCCGAGAAGCGCCCGGCGCGATGGGCCGGTTAGGGTCGGCGGGCGGTGCCGCCTTGACCGGAGCATGGCCTGAGAACGAGCAACGGACACCAAGCTTCTTTCGGCGCGGCCGTGTCTGCCGGTGATCGCCTCATCGAAGCCACGCTATGCCCCTGCAAGCTCTCGCCGCACGATGGCAGCACCCTCGGCCAGCGCCCGAAGCTTACCGAAGGCACGCTCCCGCGGCAGATACTTCATCCCGCAATCCGGCGCCGGTACGATCCGCTCGGCCGGGACGTGCTCCAGCCCGCGGCGGATGCGTGCCGCGACCGTTTCCGCAGTCTCCACGTCATCACTGCCCAGGTCGAGCACACCCAGCAGGATCGTCTTGCCCGGCAGCTCCCGCAGCACCGCCAGATCCAGCTTCGGTTGCGCGGCCTCGATCGAGATCTGGTGCGCGATGCAATCGGCCAGGTGCGGCAGGATGGAGTAGGCGTGCGGCTTGTCCGGCACGACGTGGGCATAGCCGAAGCAGACGTGGACGATGGTGATGCCGCCGACCCCTTCCAGCGCCCGATTCACCGCGCGCAAGCCGTACTGCTTCGCCTCGTCCGGGAACTGCTCCATCCAGGGTTCATCCAACTGGATGATGTCCACACCCGCCCGCCTGAGGTCGTGCGCCTCGGCGTTCACCGCCTCGGCGTAAGCCATGGCTAGGGCTTCGGGGTCGTTGTAGTGTTCGTCCTTGGCCTGGCGGGACATGGTGTAGGGACCCGGCAGGGTGATCTTGGTGACACGGTCCGTGTTGGCGACCAGGAAGGCGGCATCTCGCGCCTCCACCGCGCCGCGGCGGCGGATGGGTCCGGTGACGCGGGGAACGGAGGTCAGCTTTCCGGTGCGGCCGACCACTTCGGCCGGGTTGTCGAGGTCCACGCCGTCCAGCGCCAAGGCGAAACGGTTGGAGTAGCTTTCCCGCCGCGCCTCGCCGTCGGTCACGATGTCGATCCCCGCACGCTCCATGTCTCTGATCGCGAGCAGGGTTGCGTCGTCCTGCGCTCCCTCCAGCATGGGCTCCGAGATGCGCCAGATCTCCTTGGCCCGCGTGCGCGGCGGCAGACGGCCGGCCAGTACGGCGCGGTTCACCAGCCAGTCCGGCTGCGGATAACTGCCAACGACGGTGGTGGGCAGAAGAGGAAGCGTCTTCATGGGGACGCTCACCTCTTCAGGGCCGAACATTTGCCGTCCGCCAGCGGCCGGAAAGCCTCGGCAGCCGGGATGGTCGCGACCAGGTCGTAAACGTCATAGGGTTCGCGGGACTGCGCCGGGGTCTTGACCCGGAACAGGTAGGTGTCGTGCACCATTCGCCCGTCCGGCCGCAACGTGCCGTTGCGGGTCAGCAGGTCGTCAACCGGCATCTCGTGCAGCTTGGCGATCACTGCCTGCGTATCCGTACTGCGTGCGGCAGCGACGGCGCGGAGGTAGGCGCGGACGGCGGAATAGTCCCCGGCCTGAATGGTGGACGGCATGCGGCCGCCGTTGCGGGCGGCGAAGCGGCGAGACCATTCGCGGGTGCGGTCATCGAGGTTCCAATAGAAGGCCTCGTTCACCAATACGCCCTTGGCGGTTTCCAAGCCGATGGCGGCGATGTCCGGCACTGTCAGCACGAAGGAGACGAGCTGCTGCGTGCCACGGCCGACGCCGAACTCCTGTGCCTGCTTGACGGAGGTGATAAGGTCGGCCCCGGTGTTGCCGAGTGCGATGACGTCGGCCCCGGACGCCTGGCCTTGCAGGAGGAAGGGCGAGAAGTCGCCGGAGAAGTTGAAGGGATGGCTGACAGAGCCGGCCACGCTGCCGCCTGCCTTTTCCAGCAGGGCGATGGCATCCGCCTGCAGCGACTTGCCGAACACGTAGTCGGCGGTAATGAAGAACCACTTCTGCCCCGGCTTGGCGAGCGGTTTCACGATGCCGACCGCCTGGCCGTAGGTGTCCCACATCCACATCACCGACGTGGCCGGGGCGCAGTCCTCGCTGGTCAGGCGGGCGGTGCCGCCAGAGAACAGGGCGACCTTGTCGCGCGCAGCAGCCTCGTGCTGCACAGCGATCTGCACCGTGGCCTGCACGATATCGGCCACGGCGGTGACGCCCTTGTTGTCCCACCAGTCCCGCACGATGGCGACGGCGATGTCTGCCTTGTTCTGATGATCGGCGGAGATCACCTCGACCGTCATGCCCTTGCATTCGGCGAGGAGGCAGTCCTCCGCGGCCATCTGCACCGCCAGGACGGCGCCGGAGCCAGCCTGGGCCGCGAGGCCGCCGTTCATGTCGGTGATGACGCCGATGCGGACGGGATGGCCGACCGGATCGGTCTGCGCCGCTGCGGGCACGGCGAGCAATAATAGCAGCAGCAGGGAACGCATCATATCCTCCAGGTGCGGCTCTTGGCGGCCGCTGTTTGCTTCACTTGGCCGGCAGGCGCCCCCTTCCACGGCGGCTCCAAACCACCCCGGCCGTTCCCTGACCTAGGAAGAGGGGAAAGAGTTATTCCGCTGCCACTAGGCTTGCGGGATCCGCACCCACCCGGCTGTTCTCGTCCCCAGCCACGGCTCGGGCCAGGGTAAAGTCGAACTCGATCGACCGCAGCCCGGGAAATGGCGAGCCAGGCACATCCAGCGTGGGGTCCACAATCAGCGACTTCGAAACGCCGAACACCGTGTCCGTCTCAATATACTGGTCGTAGCCGTAATAGATCGCGGTTACCAGTTCCCGATAACCCGGTGCGCCAATCAGAAAGTGCGTGTGCGCGGGGCGGCAGCCGTGGCGCCGCTGCGCCTGGATCATGGCGCCGACCGGCCCATCCATTGGAATGGTGTAGCCCAGCGGCAAAGTGGCGCGGAACCAATACCGTCCGGCCTCGTCCGTGCGGAACTGAGCGCGCCAGTCCATGGCCGTGGGATCGGCGGCCTGCAGGTCATAGGCGCCGTCTGGATCGGTCTGCCAGACTTCCACGATTGCGTGCGGCACCGGCGCGCCCGTCTCGTCCCGCACCGTGCCGAACAGGCCGATCTCCTCGCCGCCGGCCTCCCGCGCGATGCTCCCACCTAAGGCCAGGCGGGGCGAGTCGTTGCGGTAGAAGGGGCCAAGCAGGCTAGTGTCCGTTCCCACCGTTTCCGCCCTTCCGTCGTGCAGGATGTTCACCATGCGCGAAAGGCCGAGCGTATCCGACAGCAGGATGAACTCCTGCCGGAAGGGAGTGCAGGCCTGGCCGACCTCCGTCAGGAACTTGATGCCGAACAGCCACTCCTCCGGCTTCAGGGACACCTCCCGCGCGAAGGCGTGCAGGTGCTTTACCGCCGCCGCCATGATCTCCCGCAGGCGGGGATCCGGCGTGCCCGCCATCTGCTGCAGCACGGCTTCGGTGACCGTGGTTTCGGTCAGGTCTTCCATCATGTCCTCCCTTGCTGACGTTTATTCTTCCTGCACCACCGTATTGCGGAGCAGGCCGACGCCGGAGATTTCCACCTCGACCGTGTCGCCGGGCTTCATCCACACGGGCGGGGTGCGGTAAGCGCCGACGCCGCCGGTGGTGCCTGTGCTGATCACGTTGCCGGGCACCAGTTCCGTAAAGGTGGAGCAGTAGTGGATCAGGTGCGGGATATTGAAAACCAGGTCGTCCGTGGTGGCGTGCTGCATTTCCTGCCCGTTCAGGCGGCATACCAGGCTCGCGTGGGTCACGTCCCCAGCTTCGTCGGGCGTGACCAGGTAGGGGCCGAACCCACCCGTTTTGGGAAAGTTCTTGCCGGGGCCGAACTGGCTGCTGTGGCGCTGCCATTCGCGGACCGAGCCATTATTGTAGCAGCTATAGCCGGCGATCACGCCCATGGCCTTCGCTTCCGGCATATGACGGCAGGTCCTACCGGTGACCACGGCCCAGCTCCGCCTCGAAGTCCAAGGTGTCGGACGCCTTAGGCCGCACGATTGCCTGTCCGTGGCCCAGCTGACTGTTGGCCCTGAGCTAGGCACAGAAGCCGAGCAGGAAACGCGACGGACATGTCGCCAGCAGCGCCATGTGGAATGCGCGATGGGCGCCTTCCCAGGCCGGGTTCTCCTGGAATGTGGCAGCATGAGTGGACCGCGCGGTACGGGATACGCGGCGCAGTGAAGACGATCTCCCCTTCCCGCACCAGGATGCTGGCGGCGCCATAGCGGGCGGAGACGACGCCGATACGCAGCTTGCCGCCCGGTTCCAGCATGCCATCAACGATATCCTGCCGAAGGCAGGCATAGATGGCGGTGGAAAGGGTCTCGGGACCGCCCTGCTCCATGATCTACGTTCTTGCCCTCGCCTTCCCTGCCAGGCTGCGCGACATTTCCTAGGCTGACAAGCAGAACTGTGTGTTTTTTGGCCGCGACTGCGCCGCCAGGAGCCCGCTGGAGGCTTACGTGATCCATCGCATCCCGCAGCGTTTGGCACTCGGCCTCGCCGCCGTCGTCCCCCTCGTTCACCCGGCCCGTGCCGCCGGCACCACTCGCCTGGGACTGCCAACCAAGGCGTACTGGTCCCCCATTCTGGCCACGGCTGCTGGGCGGCAACGCTTTTTCGCCAAAGGAGGGATCGGCGCGGACCCCACGGTCTATCGCGGCAGGATGAAATACTTCGAGGCACTGGCGACAGGCGCCGCGGACCTGATCCTCGACCCGCGCTTCCTAGTGGCGACTGGATAGCGCAAGGGCGTGCCGACCAAGGAGGTGGCGGGTGGATCGAGCCTATAGGGAGCACAACCCGGTCAGTTGCTGCTGCGCGTAGTATTGCCACCATACCGACGGTACCGCCGGCGCTGCGCCTGGGCGGTGTCCCGTGCATTGTGGGCGTGATGGTGGCGGAAATGCTGGTCTCCACCGCTAGGATCGGCCTTCTAGTGACGGGCTACCTCACCTTACCAGACAGCCCCGCACGTTTTCGCCGACGTCCTGCTGGTGGTGGAGGGGATCGCCCTGTTCGACTAGGGCGCACGCTGGGCGGAGCGCCGGGCCGTGCTCAAGATTGCTCAGACCCAATACGAGCTGGGTTCCCTCGCAGACCCGTCGCGCTGGTTCCGCCCATGGGCGGCGGCGGGGCGATCGGACCGCATTTGCTCAGCGCCGACGCGGTCACGTTGCTGGAACGGGGTCGCTGCAGTTGCGTGCTGTGGAACGCGGTTTTCCACAACTGGGCGGAGCCGGACGCCTGGATGGAAACGGCACTGGCGCAAATCAGTCAACAGAACTGGACGCTGAAGGCTCTACACGGCCTGCCAACCGGCGCAATGGCCCAGTTGGATCGCTTTCTGGACCAAGTGATGCAGCGCGACGTCAACCTCCGGCAGGACTTCCCACTTGACTGTGTGCCAATACTCGATGGGTTCATGACCGGACCCATCGATCGTCCCGCCGCTTCCCCCCTGACAGCTACCAGAAGTCATTCTGCGTTTGGCAACTCCGTGCATGACGAGGAGAGCTCGGGCCGAGGCGGCCACCGGCACGCTCAACCAGGTGATCGGCAGCGGCCTTCTCACGCGCGGATCGGCGCCGCGCGACTGAGGTGGACGTCGCCGTCCATGCCCTCAACCGCATGCTGGAACCGGGACACCCGATTGCCGTCCGCATCGATTGAGCCCCCGGGCGGGGCTGGGGTAACTGCGCCTGGGCATCACATCGGTGCAACACGGCTTCCCGCTGGTCTTCGTCTTCGGGGGCACACACTTCCCGCTTCCCTTCCTTAGAGCAGTCAGGCGAAATGCACTCCAGGGATGCGTCCATGCCAACGGAGAACAGCAATGAACCAGCGCATGCGTTTCGGTATCTTCCTGGCCCCGTTCCACAAGCCGGGGATCAATCCGACCCTCGCGCTGCAGGAGGACACGGAGCTCGTGCAATGGCTGGATCGCTGCGCCTACGATGAAGCTTGGTTCGGCGAGCATCATTCGGCCGGCAGCGAGATCAGCGCCAGCCCGGAAATCTTCATTGCCCATTGCGCAGCGCAGACCCGCAGCATCAGGCTCGGCACCGGCGTCGTGTCGATATCATATCACAACCCGCTTTGGGTCGCGGAGCGGATCGTCATGCTCGATCACCTCACACGCGGCCGGGTCATGCTGGGCGTCGGCCCTGGCTCGCTGCCGACCGACGGCATCATGATCGGCCTGACGCAAAAGGACACGCGCCGGCTGCTCGACGAGGGGCTCGACATCATCATGCGCCTGCTCCGCACCGAGGAGCCGGTGACGTTCAAGAACGAGCGCTGGGATCTGCACGAGGCCCGCCTCCATTTGCGCCCCTATTCGCAGTTCGACCTGGCGGTGCCAGCCGTTGCCTCGCCGACCGGCGCCAAGCTCGCCGGCCGCCACGGGATCGGCATGCTGTCGGTGGGCGCCACGACAGCCGCCGGGTTCGATGCATTGGCGCTGCATTGGAGCGTGGTTGAGGAGGAGGCGCGTGCACATGGCAAGCCGGTTGACCGGTCGAAGTGGCGCCTGGTCGGCATGGTCCACTGTGCCGAGACCGCAGCGCAGGCGCGTGCCGACGTCGAGTATGGCATCGAGCAGTGGTTCCACTACTTCCAGGACGTGGCCGCCTTCCCGCAAATGGCGATGCAGGGGACGAACGCGAAGGAGATGATCGACTTCGTCAACGACAGCGGCCTGGGCGCGATCGGCACGCCGGACATGTGCCGGCAGCAGATCGAGCGGCTCTGGGCGCAGTCGAATGGCGGGTTCGGCGCCTACCTGCTGCTGGCGCACAACTGGGCGAACTTTGAGGCGACCAAGCGCAGCTACGGGCTGATCGCGCGCGACGTAATGCCGCAGTTCCAGGGGCAGCACCAATCGACGATCGCCGCCGCGCTGCGGGCGCAGAAGGCTCGGCCGGGTCTGGCGGAGGTGCACATGCAGGCGGTGGACGCGGCGCGGGTCCAGTACGAGGCCGAGCGGGCGGCGCGTGCGCCGGTGCTACAAACGGCCAAGTAGAAACTTGAGACCGGTCACGCGGAGCACGATTGGTGATAGCTTGCGAGGCGCGGCGGAACTCTACCGCGCCAAGCCGGCCCTGACGTTTGCCGAACGGGGATGATGGTTTGCCCACGTCGAACAATGGCCCACGTTGTCCGCGAGCGATGTCGCTTCCTAAAGCGGGTTTGGTGCAGATAGAGGCGCCAAGCCCACTCTAGCTATTGTTTTCGCGAGCGTTTGTTCGGTCAAACGAAGCCGTTTGATCCGAACATACTCTAGCCGCTCAGTGTACGGCGGCGCGCATGATCCGCTCCTGCGTCGCCTCGCTGCCGGTGAACTCCTCCACCACGCGGCCCTGGCGGAATACCAGGATGCGGTCGGACAGGCTGAGGATCTCCGGCAGATAGGAGGATATCACCAATACCGCGAGCCCGTCATCGGCGAGGCGGTTGATCAGATGGTGGATCTCCGCAATGGCGCCCACGTCCACACCGCGGGTCGGCTCATCGAAGATGACGAGCTTAGGCCGCTGCACGAGCGACTTGGCGATCACCACCTTCTGCTGGTTGCCGCCTGACAGCTCGATCGTGCGTGCGTCGTCGTTGATGGCGCGCACGGTCAACGTCTCGCGCCAGTGCTTGGCGAGTGCTGCCATCTCGCGCGGGCGCACGATCGTCGTACGGTCCCCGGCGGCGGCGAGCTTGCCGACATAAACGTTGTCGGCAATCGACATCGTCTCGAAGAACCCGTCGAGCTTGCGGTCCTCGGTGACATAGACGACGCCGCGCTCCACCGCCGCGCGCGGCACGCGGAAGCGGACCGGCTCGCCATCGAGCTTGATCTCCCCGCCGTGGAAGAAGTCGCGCTTGGCAACGCCGGCAACGACCTTCGCCGTTTCCGTCCGGCCCGATCCGATCAGGCCAAACATCCCGGTGATCTGCCCGGCGTAAAGCGAGAACGAGTTGTTGCGGACCATGCGGCCCATCGACAGGTTCTGGACGCTCAGCACGCGCCGTCCGCGCAGGCGGGGCGCCCGGTGCTGGCTACGGACGTCGCCGTGCAGCTCCTCGGACAAGGCGCGCCCGACCATTGCGCGAATGATGCTGTCGCGGTCGAATGCCGTGGCCGCGTCGCAGGCCACGCGCTCCCCGTCGCGCAGGATGGTGATGCGGTGGCCCAGCTCCAGCGCCTCCTCCAGCGCGTGGCTGATGAAGACGATGGCGACGCCCTTGGCCGTCAGCCGCCGGATCAGCGCGAAGAAGTGGTGCTTCTCCTCCGGCGTGAGCGTGGCCGTCGGCTCATCGAAGATGATGATGCGCGCGCGCATCTCGACGGCCCGCGTGATCTCGACCATCTGCTTCTGCGCCGCACCGAGCGACGCCACGGCCGCGGCCGGATCGACTGGAAAATTCAGCGACTGCAGCGCCTGCTGGGCCGCGATGTTGGTGCCGCGCAGCCGGTTGAAGAACCGCTCGCGGCCCAGATAGATGTTCTGCGCGACGGTCAGCGCCGGCACCAGGCTGGTTTCCTGATACACCATCGCCACCCCCGCCCGCAGCGCCTCCGCCGGCTGGGAGAACGCGACGGGCTTGCCGTCGAGCAGCATCTCCCCGCTCGTTGGCGGCACGGCGCCAGCGATGATCTTGGTCAGCGTGGATTTCCCGGCGCCGTTCTCGCCGACGATCGCATGCACCTCGGCTGGCATGAGCGTGAAGTCGATCGCGTTCACGGCGGTGACGCCGCGATAAAGCTTGGTGATCCCGCGCAGCTCCAGCAGCGGTTTGCCCGGCGGACCCGTCCGTGCAACGACACGAGGCTCCAGCACCGCGCTCATGCGCCGGCGTCCGAAGGGTCCAGGGCGACAATCGCGTCGCCACCCCTAGCGGAGACAAGCAGCGCGCCGTCGTGCTCGACCGCGCTGGTCACGCCGTGGAACGCGCCGCCGGCCCGGCTGTGCCAGGACGCAACCGGCGTGAGCGACGCGTCAAGGCGCGCGACGAGGCCGTAGGAGCGGGTGGGGGCCCAGGGGTTCAGCGTCGCCATGTGCTTCACGCCGCCGCCCTGCAGCGGTTCCATGAACGAACGGCCGCTGCTGAGCGCGGGGGCGATCCAGAACGCCTCCTCGATTTCGGCCATCATGCGGCGGCGATAGGCGGGCTCGCGCAGCACAAATTCGACGATCTGGATGCGCGGGGCGAAGACGCACAGCCACGCGCCGCCCGCGGCCGGCGTCAGGCGCCCGGGACAGCCGGGCAGGTCGTCCACCGCCGCCTCCGTCGAGCGCGCGCCGATCCGGAGCAGCCGGTGCCGCCAGCTTTCGCTGACCACGACCGCGTCACCTGAAGCCATCACGCCGGACGGCCATGCGAGATGGTCCGCAAGCCGCGACGGGGCGCCACCCGCGAGCGGCACGCGCCAAACCGAACCTGACGCGCCGCGCTCCATCAGGTCGTGCCGCCAGCGCGACGGGGAATGGCGCGCGGAGCCGTGCGCGACCAGCAGGGACTCGCCGTCGAAGGCGAGCGCCGTCGGGCACGCCCCGCCGGTCTCCAGTCCCGTGCCGTCAAATGGCCGGTGCAGCAGCACGCGCCCGTCATCGAGCCCAACGGCGAGCGCACCGCCCGGGCCGGCCGCAAGGCAGGTGATGTCCGAGTCGAACGTCACGACCGGCACGTCTTCGGGCAGCCGGAACACCGTCCCGCCACCCGAGTACAGCACGGCGCCGCCGGTGACGACGAGGTTATCCGGCGCCTCGGCCCGCAACACGACGCGACCCTGGTCCAGCCGCTGGTTCGCGCGCAACGGGCCGTCCATCCCCGGGATCGTCACCGCCGCATCGCCACGTCCCAGGAACGCGTCGCGGCGCGCACGCAGGGCCGCGATCATGGCTTGGCGCCCCAGTAGCTGCCGGCGCCAGTCCAGTTCGGGTCTGCGCCGGGGATGCGGTAACGGCCCACGCGGTTATTCAGGATGCCGCCGAGATACAGCCAGCCCTTGTGCTCGCGGATCGAGGTGATCATCGGATGATTGCGTCCGCTGCGATCCCAGAGCGCGTCGAGGATGCGGCCCTGCTCGTCGAATTTCACGACGCAGCCGACGTTGATGTTCGGATATAGCCACTCGTCGGCCGCCACTCGCCGGGCCATGCGCCGGCGGAAAGCCGGCATCCGCAGCGCGAGGTCCAGCGCAGGCGAGCGCATGCCGACCATCGCCAGCCAGTACGTCCCGTCCGAGGCGCGGTTGATGTTGTCCGGCATGCCGGGGAGGTTGTCGATCAGCAGCTCCGCCGTGCCGGCCTTCGAGCCTTCAAGCCAGTAGCGGCTGATCGAGCAGTTCCAGGTCTGGGCGAACAGGAACGAGCGGTTGTCGTGCGCCATGCAGATGCCGTTGGGGAAGCGCAGCCCGCGCAGGAGGGTGCGGGTGGAGCGCCGCGCCGGGTCGTAGCAGATCAGCCGGCCGTTGCCCCGTGCTTCCAGCGCGTCCACCGGCCACTGGTGCATCTCGTAGCGGATGGTCGCCTCGCTGAAGTAGATCTTGCCGTCGGGCGCGATGTCGAGGTCGTCGGCCAGCCGCAGCCGCGTGTCGTCGTTGACGGATGTGCGGGAGCGGTTGGTCTCGTCGGTGACCTTCTCCACCGTTCGGTCGGGGCGCACTTGGTACAGGCCCATGCCGCCGACGCAGACGAGCAGGTTGTCCTGCCGGTCGAACGCCATGCCGAGCGGGAAGCCGCCGATATGGGCGAAGATCTCGTGACGCTGGTAATCGGGCGCGAGGAACCGGTGGATGTCGCCGTGGCGGGACCCGGTGTACATATTGTCGTCACGGTCGAAGATCACGTCCTCTGGCCCGTCAACCATGTCGAGGCCGATGATCTCCACGTCGTGCAGCTTGTCGTTCATCGCATACGGCGAGGCCGAGCCTTCCGCCGCCGACGGCGCGGGGGCGAGCCGCTGGTAGGCGGGCGAGATATAGACCTTGCTGAGAATCTTGTGCCGGTTCTTCAGCCAGCGCACGTCCACGATGATCGCGAGCAGCAGGAAGACGCCCAGCACCAGCGGCCCCGCGCCCGCATGCAGGCCGAGCCGGACCACGCCGTTGATGATCGCCAGCACCGTGACCGCGCCCATCAGCGCCTTGACCGTCGAACCGCGGCCGCCGCCGAGGCTGTTGCCACCCAGGATCGCCGCCGTCAGCACGCCGAGTTCCAGCCCCGCGCCGGTGTCCGAACCCGTGCTGCCGAGGCGGGCTGCGAACAGGAACGCGGCAAGGCCCACCAGCAGCCCGGCGATAACGTAGGTGGCGCAGACGGTGCGCCGGACCGCGATGCCGGCGTTGTAGGCCGAGCGGCGCGATCCGCCGACCGCCATGACGTGCCAGCCCGGCCGCGTCCGGCTCAGCATCACGTGGCCGCCAACGACGAGCGCGAGCAGCACGACGAGGCTGAACGGCAGTCCCAGCACGGTGGCTTCGCCCAACCAGTCCCACAGTGCGGAATCGGCCGTGCCGGTCGAGATGTCCACCGAGTAGCGCAGCAGCAGCACGTCCACGACCGCGCGCACGATGATCAGCGTGACCAGCGTCGTCAGGAACGCGCGCAGCCGCAGGTAGCCGACCAGAACCCCATTCAGCAGGCCGACCGCGCCGCAGGCCGCCATGGTGCAGACCAGCGCCGCCCCGGCCGGCAGCCCGCCGAGGTTCATGCAGATCAGCGCGACCATGTTGCCGAGGGCGAAGTTCGAGCCGACGCTGAGGTCGATGCCGCCGCCGACCATGACGGCCATCTCGCCCAGCACGACGCAGCCGAATTCGCCGAGCTGGCGGCCGCTGACGACCAGGCTCGCGGGCGAGAAGAAGTCCGGGATCAGCGTGCCGAACAGGGTCAGCACGATCACCAGGAAGGCAAAGGGCGTGGCGTTGTCCACCCAGCCCTTCGAGAGGATTTCCCCGACGACATGGTCGGGGAACAGGCGGTAGCGCCACTCCGTCAGCGTCTCGGCCAGGCTGATGCGCTGCCCCGCCGCAAGCGGGGGGGCGACGCGGACGTCCGGGCCGGGCGCCTCGGGCACTGGCCGCTATCCCGCGGTTTGAAGCTGCTTGAGGTCCCAGCAGGCGCCGGGCTTCATCGTCTCCTTGGACAGCACCTGGATCGGCGTGATCTGGGTGATCTTCTCCGCGCCGGGCTTGGGCTTGTTCTCCAGCAGCGTGCGGATGTCGGCATTCATGTCCGCGCCCTGCTTCGGCACGTCGTAGCTAAGCTCGGCGCCGAAGGTGCCGTTCTCGATGTTCGTGCAGGCCGTGTCGCTGCCGCCGCCGGAGGTGACGAGGAACACGTCGCCCGTCTTGCCGGCCTCGCGGATGGCCGAGCCAGTACCCACGTCCATCGTGTCCCAGAAGCCGATCACGCCGCACAGGTCGGGGTTCTGCTGCATGACGGTCTGCATGATCGCGCGCGCCTTGCTGCTGTCCCAGTCGGCGGCCTGGTCGCTCACGATCTTGATCTCCGGGTGCGCCTTCAGCACCGGGTCGATGCCCTGCTTCTGGTAAACGCTGGCCGCCGCCGTCAGCACGCCCTCGACGAGAGCAATCTTGCCGGACTTGCCGGTGCCGGCGCCGCATTTCTTGACCATCATGTCCGCCGCCATCTTGCCGAGCTGCACGTAGTCGGCGCCGACGAAGTAGTCGCTCGGTGCGGTGCTCTTCATGTTGATCTGGATGACGTAGATGCCGGCGTCCTGCGCCTTCTTGATCAGGCGGGAATACACCTGGACGTCGGGGTTGTGGACGACGAGGACGTCCGGCTTCTCGGTGATGAGCTGGCTGAGCGCCTGCGCCCCGGCGTCGCTGCTGAAGTTTGGGTTGCGGACCTTGTAGCTGTAGCCGAGCTTGTCGGCCTGGCCCTTGAGGATGGCGCTCCAGCCTTCGGTAAGGTCGAAGCCGAGCGCCACTGGCAGGAACGCGACGGTCTTGCCCTTGAAGTCCCCGGCCTTCGGGTCATCGGCCTTTTGGGCGTGCGCAGCCGAGAGGCTGAAGGCGCAGGCGGCGAGCGCGTAGAGGAATTGGCGAAGTCTCATGGTTCGTTCCTGTCCCGGGTTTCTTGGCTCTCAGGCACGGTTCCGTATCCTCGGCAATGGGCGTGTCAGATGTCTCCCTGCTGCGCCGTCTGCTCGTCGCGTGGGTTGACCAGTGAATCGAACACGATCGCGACCAGGAGAATCAGGCTCTTGATGATGTTCTGCTCGGTATAGGGCATGTCGAGGATGGTCATGCCGTTGAGCAGCACGCCGATCAGCAGGGTGCCGACGATGACGTTGCGGATGCCGCCCTTGCCGCCCGACAGGCCGATGCCGCCGATCACGACAACCAGGATGATGTCGTAGATCAGCGTGGAGTCGATGACGCGCAGGTTCATGCTGCTGACCGAGGTGGCGGTGATCAGCCCGGCCACGAAGGCGGCGAGCGAGGAAAGCACGAACTGCAGCACGATGACCGGCCGGACTGGCACGCCGGTCACGTGCGCCGTCCGCGGATTGTCGCCGATGGCGTAGACGAAGCGCCCGGTCTTGGTGGCGCGGAGCAGGAAGAACCCGGCGAGTGCTACCGCCGCCAGGCACAGCACCGGGTCCGGCACACCCAGCACGCGCCCCGTGCCGATCCAGGAGAGCGGCTCGCTCGCGGGGGTGACGTAAACCTCGCTCAGCGTCAACAGCCGGAACTGGCCGAGGCCGGAGATGATCGCGGCGATGGCCAAGGTGGCGAAGATCGCCGGGACCTCGGCGTAGGCGATCAGCAGGCCAGAGGTCAGGCCGCAGACCAGCGCGAAGCCGAGGCCGATCAGGAAGGCGATGGCCAGAGGCGTCCCGAGCGCCGCCTGGTCTAGCGTGAGCGCGACCGAGACGGCCATGATGGCGACGATCGCGAGGTCGATGCCGCGCCCGATGACCACGATCGCCATGCCGGCGCCGAGGATGCCGAGCACGGAAACGCTGCGCACGAGCGTCAGCACGTTCTCCACGGTCAGGAACCGGGGAAGGCTGACCGAGAACAGCGCGAACAGCAGGACAGTGATCGCGAGGACGATCCGCTCCTGGTTCAAGTGCCTGCTCATGGACGGACCACCGGACCGCCTCCCCATCGTTTTTTATGATGCGAAGGAGGCGCTACTTTGGGTCGGACCGTCAACGAGTTTTTGCCGCCAAGGTGCCCGGGACGCGATCGGTGCAGAGGTTGGAAGCCACAAAGAAGTGGTAGGGTTGGTCTGATTGCCGGCGTCCATGCACGGACAGCCCGCCTTTGAAGGGAAAGGCATGTTCCAAGCTCCTTGCCCGCAGCAGGCCCGCCCGGCGTGGCGAGGTAGCCCTGGGACTCTGCCGCCTGTGCCCGGGTCCATGCACCAACGCCCATGGCGTCGTCAGTGGGCAGAGCTAGGGAACGGTTGGGTCCTCGCCAACGCCGTCATCAAGCCATGCCACGCGGCCATGCCGCTCGCACCGTTCCGTCATCGATCGTGCTTGACCCTGGTGGCCGTGGATCGGAATGTCATACCAACGGCCCTCCGCTTTGACCGTTTTTGCTGGCGTGTTTCACTACGCTGGTTGAACCCAAAACGGTCAAAGCGGAGGGCCGTTGGTATCACCATGCAAGATCGTGGCTGTCGAACTCGCCAAAACGGACGCAATGCCCGCCGCCGCACGGGCCATACTCACGCGTCAGAAGGGGGCACCATGTCCGCGTCAGATCCGTTCGCCTGGCTGCACGGCACGGGCGCCGGCCCGGCAAGGCTCAACGTCAACGGCGCCTCCATCGCGCCGGGCCAGCTGCTTGAAGCCTCAGGCACCACGC
>CAXTOB010000057.1:0-21233 GCA_964245505.1 uncultured Acetobacteraceae bacterium
GGCACAATGTGCGCGGCGTCGCCCGCGAGGAACAGCGGCCCGCACTGCATCGGCTCCGCCACATAGGACCGCATCGGCGTCACCCCTTTCTGAGAGATGCGCCCCGTCCGCAGCGTAAACCCCTCACAAGCCAGCCGCACCGCCAGTTCGGCCCAGATACGGTCGTCGGACCACGCCTCCACATCCTCGTCCGGCGCACACTGCAGATACATCCGCTGCACCGTCGCCGACCGCTGCGAGCACAGGGCAAAGCCCCGCTCATGGTTGGCATAGATCAGTTCCTCGGCGCTCGCCGGCGCCTCCGCTAGAATCCCCAGCCAGCCAAACGGATACACCCTGTCATACCCACGCCAGGATCCCGCCGGCAGCGCGGGGCGGCACACCCCATGAAACCCGTCGCACCCGGCAATCACGTCACAGCGCAAGCTGTGCGCCTGTCCCTCATGCGTGAACCGGACCTCCGGGCTGCCCTCCTGAAACCCGGACACCGACACGTCGGAACAATCGAACAGCAGCGGTGCCCCAACGTCCCGGCGAGCCGCAATCAAGTCCCGCACGACTTCATGCTGGCCATAGACCATCACGGACTGGCCCACCAACGCCTGGAAGTCTATCCGGTGCAGCACGCCCCCAAACAGCAGCCCCGTACCGTTATGCCGGAGCCCCTCCCGGTGCATCCGCGCGCCCAGCCCGATTTGGTCCAGCACATCGACGACGTGATGCTCCAGCATCCCGGCGCGTATGCGATTCTCGACGTAATGCTGGCTACGCACCTCGATCACCACGCTCTCGATGCCATCCAGATGCAGCAGCTGGGCAAGCAACAGCCCAGCCGGGCCAGCGCCAATGATGGCCACCTGAGTACGCATCGGTGTTCCCCTCCCCTCCCGCCACCGCAGGATCAGGGGCCGGTCCTACTCCTCCGGTTCCGTCGTGAACAGCAGCGGATAACCCTTCTTGCGCGCAGCGTCCGTCGCGTTGGTGGCCTTCGCCTCGGCGACCTCCTTGGTAAACACCGAAACGACGCAGGACCCGCGCTGGTGCGCCGTCATCATCACCCGCCTGGCCTGCTCCTCGCTTAGCCGGAACTCCGCCTTCAGCACCATGGTCACGAACTCACGCGGCGTAAAATCGTCGTTGAGCAGGATCACCTTGTGCATCTTCGGCCGCTCGGGCTTGAGCACGGTCTCCACGCGGGGCGTTGTGGTTGTGTCTTGCATGGGCTGAAGCCTCCGTCCGTCGCCGCACCGTTAGGTGCGTTGCGCGGGCGTGCAGACAAGGGTGGAATACTCAGCTTGGGACGGCGCGATGCCGCCGCTCCAGACTGGGAGCAAAGAGTGCAGCCCGTATCAGGCTGAAGCTCCTCGCTCCCGTTGCAAAGACTGCGACAAACCGGCAGACAATCCCGGTTAAGCCCTCAAGAACATGCGACGCACGTAACCGGAGTGGATCGAGACCGGGCGTAAGCAGTTTGGGTCAGCGTCATGCTAGGCAGATTGGGTATGATGCTGGCATACGATAACGTATAGTTATAGCTTGCCTGAACGACGACGATGCTGTCACCCGGTCCCGTAAGCAGGGAAGTGGCTAAGGCAGTGCCGCTTGAGGCCCACGAACTTGCAGAGACTGAGCAGGCCGTGTCCTTTTCCCAACTTGCCGCCACCGTTGAGTTCGATTGCATGGTGTAAGTGACGATGGCCATAGACAAGCCGCTCGCAGCATATGGCTGCATTATCCGCTGGGCGCCGTTGCAGTAATCACTCAAAGTGATGTTTGTAACCGCGGTCTGGGCTGCGACCATGTTCGCCATGCTGGATGCGGTCGAACTCAGCACCATCTTCACGCGCACAAATTGCACCAGGCCAAACAGCCCGAAGAATAAAGTCACCATAAATGGCGCCATCAGCACGAACTCAACTGCGGCAGCGCCGCGCCGGTCGCCTCTCAGGCCCATGATGCCGCGTGGACGGGAGTGATGAAACACTGTCATTGTGGCTCGTTCAAGAAAACAGTCGTGGCAGTGAGCAGGAAGCCGCCAGAGTTCGCCAAGCCAAAGCCGAACGGACTGTTGCAGGCGACCTGCAGCACGACTGCGTTCCCCGGCAAGCCCGGCGAAAAGCCAGTCGGTGACAACGACGTCGCGGTGACAGTCGCTGACGGCACCGTGCTGAACGTAACGCCGGATGCCACATAGATCATCAGCGCAGTCTGGCATGACGGCACGATGGAGGACACGTAGCCGCATATCCACGTACGCACGGCGGCGTCGGTCGTAGTCCGCACATTGAGGTTGCCAATCTGGAGCTGTCGTCCAGCATCCTTCGTGGCATAATCGAGTAGCCCCAGCGCCATAAGATTAGCACCGAATATCATTGCGCCCATGATCAGAAAAAACAGCGGCACCCCGATAAGGGCAAACTCCATCGCCGCCGCTCCCCGCACGTCCCCCAACAGCCGGCGTCGCGCCGGCTGTGGGCGACGTGCGGCAACGGCGTTGCTTCCCCGGACCACCATCATCCACTCCCGCCTTATTGGATCAGCCTTGGCGTGTTCGTTATTGCCTGCCCCACCGGCGTCGTGATCGTCTGCCCCTGCACCGGCGTGCTGGTGCCGACCGTTCCCCCGTCTGGATTGGTGGTGCCGGCTTGGCAGGTCACTGTATAAACGATGTTCTTGTAATCCTTATCGTCCACTGGTGCTCCCATGTCATTCCACCAGTACATGAATGTCCGTCCGTTGATCTGCCTGCAGGTGAGGTTTGCATACTGGTAGCCAGATCTCGGATCGGTGGGGGAAAGGCACTGGCCGGGATAGGGCGGGTTGGTCGGCGGGTTGTTGATATCAGTCACCAGCACGATCTGCACGGCGCAGTTGGACAGCGTGGCGTTGTTCACGTCAGAGTAGTGTGTGGAACCTTGACTCAAGGTATTGCCAGTGAGAGTCCGGATGATGCTCACGGAGTTGTCGGTGATTTGGGACGGCGATTGGCCCAGCGCCAACGTCGCGGTCGTCATCAACTCCCAGTAGCCTGGCTGGGCTCCATACTGGTTTGGACCGTAGCCACCTGCCCCGTTAGGCGCCGGGAACATGCCGTTGTTCATGTTGACGAGCATGAACGCGATCGGCTGGTCCGCCGTTATGTATTGGTATGACGTAACTGTTGGCGGTGTCGTCCCAAATTGATTGTTGCACATGCTGTTCGACGTCCAGTTGGAGTCGATCTTTTGGTTGCAGTTGCTGCCGATTTCATAAAACTGCGTCACCGGCGGATAGCTGGTGTAATCAGGCTTGCCATTGCTGCCCGTGGGCACGCCATACATATAAATCGAGTTCCAGTCCGCCGCGTTGGATTTAGGACCTGAGTAAGATAGCACCTGCGACGGCGTCCCAATCGGCCCTGATGACTGGCTGGTTGGCGTCACTTTAGTCAGCGACGATGGACTATTCGTCCCGTTGTTGGCAACTGCCGTGGCGTTAACGGTCATAGTGCCGATGCCGAATGTCCGCGGCAGGGTGGCGGTCGCACTGACAGTGACGGACGGCGACGTCGTCGAGACAGAACTCGGCTGTACAACGCTAACGGTGCTGCTTGCCACCGTGAGATCCCCGCCCAGCGCATACTTATTGAAGTAGTTTTGTGCACTGGTCTGGGCGACCGTGCCCTGGCCTGACGCCGTGTTAAGGGTGGACCCCGCCAGCGCAGCCGCATCAACGGCATTCTGTAGGGTTGCCCTGGCTTTGGCCATGCGCGACAAGTCAATCCCAGCCCCAACGGCGATCACCACCGGGATGGCGGTCACGGCCACGATCATCGCCACGTTGCCCCGGCGGTCGTCCCGCAAACGCCGCTTGGAGCCGCCAGCGAGGCAATCCTCGTCGCCCCGCACATCCAACCTTTCCGCGTCTTTCGAAACCCAACCCAACATCGTCAACGCTCCCACGAAATGATTTATTATGAACGGCACTGGCATGGCTCGATCGCCATCCCAAAACGCTGATGCAGCGTTTGCCTCCCAGCCAAACTCACCGGCGCCAGTGCGCCACCGGCAATACGGACGAAAACACGGCACGCTCAATGGACCGCGCGCCGAGCTGATCCAGTTTGCGGAAGATCACGGCTTGATCTCCGAAACCGAAGTGGCGCCCAGCACGGCCGCAGGAGCCGGAGCGGATGCAAGGGCCACAACCGGAGCGGCGTCAGTTGCGAGCGCCACGGACGGCGTCGCCGCCAAGACAGGGGACGCAACGATCTGCCGCGCAGGAGCGACAGGGCGCGTCCAAACCCGCGCGCGCACCCGCGCCGGGACAGCAACGGGCTCTTCAGGCGCTACAGCCGAAAGGGTGATAAACGGACCAGCCCCCGCCGGCCTGGCCCCAGCATCCGGAGCCGCCGCAGCAATACCAACCGGCCGGAAAGCATCGAAGCCCGCCAGCGCCGCCGCCACCTCGCCGCGCGGCATGTCCACTGCCAGCGCACGCTTCGCCTCCTCCCGCTGCCCGGCAAGCTCCAGCGCAAAGGCTAGGTTGTGCCGGATGCGCGGGACCTCGGACGCCTCCGCCACCGCAGGGCGCATGACCGCCAGCGCGTCTGCCACGTTGCCGCTCATGGCCAAGGACAGGCCCAGGTTGGACCGCGTCGCCGCCGTGTCGGCGATGGCGAGGGCTTTGCGGTAGGCAGCCTGCGCCTCACCATGCCTGCCCTGTTGGTCCAGGGCGATAGCGAGGCCGTTATAGCCGATGGGGTCACTAGAATTGGCAGCCGCGAGCGCGGTGTAGATCGCCTCCGCTTCTTTGCCGCGCCCCGCAGCTAGGTCCGCACGGCCTACAGCGAGCCTTGCAGTATGCAACTGCTCCCGAGTGGGCGAGGCATCCCTGGACAATATGCGCCGGTATGCCTCCGCCGCCGCCGAACCCTGCCCCATCGCAGTCAATGCCTCGCCCTGCGTCAGCAGCGCCGCCACGTTCGAAGGGTCGCGGCTGAGAACCCCCTCCGTAGCATTCAGGGCGGCTTGCGGCAGGCCGCCAGCAATCGCCGCATTCGCCACCCGGAGGCCCCGGGCCGACGTGCCCTCTCCTTGGGTGAGCCGGTCAACCGGGCCGCTGCACGCCCCCAGCAACAGGGCCGTCCCGAGCGCCAGCAACGCCTTATTTGATGTCATCAGGATGCCTCTTTACTTTTGGAATTGATGTATGGCCTGCACCACTGCCGGCCCGGCAACGATGAGGAAAACACAGGGAAGGATGAATACGATCATCGGCATCGTCAGCAGCACCGGCAGCCGGCCCGCCTTCTCTTCGAACCGCAGCAATGTTTCTTGCCGCATCTCTGTAGACAGAGTGCGCAAGGCCGCGCTCAGCGGAGTGCCATACTGCATCGTCTGCACCAGCGTGCCCCCCAGCCGGCGCAAGCTGTCCAGGCCAGTCCGCTCCCCCAAGCCGATCAGCGCAGCCCGGCGGTCGGAGTTGATCTGCATCTCCTGCAGCGTCGTAAGCATCTCCTGCGCCACCACCGGATGGCCATGCACGATCTCGGCTGCCACACGCTCGAACGCCGCTTCCAACCCCAGCCCGGCCTCCGAGCAGATCACCAGCATGTCCAGCGAGTCCGGCATCCCGTTGTCCAGCGCCTTCAAGTAAACCTTCCGGCTGCGCTTGACCCAGAAGTCCGGCCCCAGCAGTCCAAAGATTGCCCCGCCGCCGACCAGGATGGTCCAATAGGAAGGCCACCAGTTCAGCTCCGTCATCGTTATGAACGCAGCGGACGGCAGCCCGGTAAACAGGATCAGCTTCATGCCGACGAAAATGCTGAGACCGGTTTGGCCGCGCAGCCCGGCCGTGTGCAGCGTATGCTGCAGCTCAGCCAGGGTACGCGTCGATAGCAGCCCGCTCCGAGCAATCAGTCCGCCCAAGGCCGCCACTGGGCGCAATAATCCGCCGGAATGAGAAACCGCCTGGAAATCCGCCTGCGACTCCGAACCGCGCTGCACAGCCTCAATA
Organism: uncultured Acetobacteraceae bacterium; assembly: GCA_964245505.1. Lineage (GTDB taxonomy): Bacteria > Pseudomonadota > Alphaproteobacteria > Acetobacterales > Acetobacteraceae > DASWOJ01. The sequence goes on from CAXTOB010000057.1 coordinate 5,998, forward strand.
CGCAGCGCCAGCCGCTCCTCTTGCCGCAGGAAGGCAAGCACCATGAGGCTCATCGGCACCAGCACGATAAAGCCCGCACAAAGAATAATCAGTGCAAGGCTCATTTCAGCACCTTCGTAATTGTCGTGCGCATAATAAAGACGCCAGTGCTGAGCATTCCTATGGCAACTTCAAGAACAGTGTTGCCGCTTGGCTCCGTGAACAGGGTCATGAAGTAAGGTGGATTTATCAACGCCAACGCGCCAGCAGCAACGAATGGCAGGGCCGCAAGGATATACGTGCTCATCCGTGCCTCGCTTGCGAGTGCGAAAGCGCGTTTGCGGGCGACAACCCGCTTGCGGATGACGTCGGCCAGGTTCTCCAGCGTCTCAGACAAGCCGCCACCCGTCTGCGCCTGCAACGCCAGCGCGGTCGCAAAAAATCTATACTCCGGCAACTTGTTCCGCGACGCCACATCCCGAAGCGCATCTTCAAGCGCGACCCCGATCGCAAGCTGATCCGACAGCATGCGGAACTCCGTCGCTGTCGGCTCCAGCGCCTCACGCGATACGTTGCGGACCGCTTCCGTGACCGGAATGCCGACGCGGACCGCCCGCACAATCATCGCCAAGGCATCCGGAAACTGATTGTACAAAACACTGGCGTGGCGTTGCTCAAACCAGCCGAACACCTTGCGGCTTACCATGACCCACATCACAGGCACGGCTAGGCGCGCCAATGGTCCGGCCAGCGAGGTCGCAAGCTGACAGAATACAACCGCAACAATCAGCGTAAAGATAACCACCACCGGTCCCTTCGCGGGATACTGGTCCTTTCGCTGTGGACTGTAGCCGAACAGTTTTGACGCAGCCGTCATGGCACGGCCCCCGCCCGCCGGGTTAGCGCCCCGCCGTGCCGTCTCAACCAACGGGGTTGCCCGGGCATAGGGCGTCGCAACGACGCTGATGCGCTCATGAAGCTCCCGCGCCTCCTTGTCGTCGCGCAGCAGCAGCCACGACGACCCAACAAGGAGCACCAGCAGGAACCCGCCGGCCAACAGCAACTGCGTCAGCGTGAGCAGGCCACCCCCGCCGTTCACCCTACGGCCTCATCAACCGCGGCGGACCAGGCGCGGTCCAAGCCGAAATAGCTCAGCCGATCATAGAAGCTCGGCTTGGAGCGGCTCACCTTGTAATGCCCCGTCAACTTTCCATCCGAGGTTTCCCCGGTCACCTCATACTGGAATATGTCGTTCAACGTAACGACTTCGCCTTCCATCCCGTACACGTCCGTCACCTGCAGCACCCGTCGCGTGCCGTCCCGCTGCCGGCCGATCTGGACAAGCAAGTCCACCGCACCGACGATCTGCGTACGTATGGCGCGGGATGGCAGGCCCATGTTGCCCATCTGCACCATGTTCTCGATACGGGTCAGCGCGTCGCGCGACGTGTTGGCGTGGACAGTGCTCATGCTGCCGTCATGGCCGGTATTCATGGCCTGCAGCATGTCGAACGCCTCGCCGCCGCGGACCTCGCCGATGATGATGCGGTCAGGCCGCATACGCAGCGCATTGCGGAGAAGGTCGCGCTGGTTGATCTCGCCCCGCCCCTCTAGGCTTGCGGGCCGGGTTTCCAGCCGGACGACATGCGGCTGCTGCAGCTGCAGCTCCGCCGCATCCTCCACCGTCACGATGCGCTCCCCGTGGTCAATCATCCGGGACATCGCATTCATCATCGTCGTCTTTCCGGAACCCGTGCCGCCGGAGATCACGACGTTCAACCGGGCGCGGCCAGCAATCTCCAGCACCCGAGCCACTGGCCGCGTAAGCGATCCGACCTCGATCATCTTCTCGAAATCAATCTTCCGCTTCGAGAACTTACGAATCGAGATGTAAGGTCCATCCAGCGCCAGCGGCATGAAGACGATGTTGACGCGGCTGCCGTCCTTAAGCCGCGCGTCCACCATCGGGCTGCTTTCATCGATCCGCCGCCCGATTGCCGCCGCGATGCGCTGGCACACATTCGCAACGTGCATGGTGTCGCGGAACTTGGCCGTGCTCAGCACCATCTTGCCGCGGCGCTCGACGAACACCCGGTCCGGCCCGTTCACCATGATGTCGGTGACCGACTCATCCTCCAGCAACGGCTCCAGCGGACCAAGGCCGAGCATGTCGTGCACCAGCTCCGCCGCCAGCTCCCGCTGCTCCCGCCCATTGAGCTGGAAACGCCGCTCAGAAGCGATCTGCGCCAGGGTACGCTCAACCTCGACGTTCAGGCGCTCCGGCGTCATGTTGGCAACCGTTCCGGCGTCGATCTGCGCCAGGCACAGCGCCCGCAGCTCCCCCATAAACGCAGGCTGGCCGGTGCGCACCGGCACGACCGGTTCAGCGCCCGGCGGTGCCGCAGTTACCGCCGCGACGACCGCCACTTCATTGTCTTGCTCGACCCTCCGGCGGCCGAACGTGGTGGGAACCAGCATGACCCCTCCTTACTTCCGCAACCGTAGGGAGAAGCGCGAACGACGCTTCACATCGTGCTCGCGCGCCATGAAGCCGACCTCACGCGCCAGGGCGACCATGCCGCTGCGGAGCGCACCGCGCTCCTTGGCCGCTGGCGTTCCCAGGCTGGCCGCCCGTTCAACCGACCGGCGGACCTCGGGGATGACGATGTCCGGCTTCATCTTCAACGCGTCGGTGACGCGCTTCAGATCCAGTCCGCCTTGCATGTTGGAGCGGTTCAGCACCACCACGGCACGGCGGGCCTGCGACGGGCCGTTCGGCAACGCCAGCAGCCGAAGCGTATCGCGTATGCTGGCCAGCGTCGGCACCATCACCACGACGCGCTGGTGCGCCATGTCCAGCAAGTCACGATGCAAGGGCTGCCCAGTGAACGGCAGGTCGGCCACAACGAAGTTGTATCGCCGCCGCAATGCGTCCGAAAGCTTGGACGCAGCGCCCGCGGTATAAAGCGGTTGGTCGGCCAGCCGCTCTTCCGCGGCCAGCACGTGCAGCCGGTCTGAAACAGGCTGCGACACGCGCTCGACGAACAGCTCGTCAACGCGCCCCGGCGCTTCCAACGCCGTGCGCAGACCGGAACCGGACTTCGCCCCCAGCAGCATCGCGCAGATGCCCCGGTGCAGGTCGGTGTCCAGGATCACCGTGTGCCGCCGGGCTTCGGCCCCCAAGTACCAGCCTAGATTTGCAGCAATGGTACTCGCGCCAACGCCGCCACGGCTGCCCGTGACGGTGATCAGCCGCCCGCCCAGAACGGTATCCCGAGGCGATGCCTGTCGATTCAGCAACGGTCCAAACTGCCGCGCCACCAGATCTCGTGTCAGCGGCTTGCTGAGATACTCCAGCGCACCCATGCCGCGCGTAACCTGGCGGTAGAAGTTCACATCATCCTGGTCACCGACCACCAGCACACGTACGTCCGGTTCCACCACCTGCGACAAGTCCGCCAGCGCCGCTAACGGGTTTTCTTCCCCGCTCAGATCCAGAATAAGCGTCAGCGGCGTCGGCATGGTTGCCAGCAACGTCGTCGCCCCACGTATCCCAACGCGCCGGAACTCGAACTTCTCGGGGACGACGTCCTCGAGCCCTTCGCGAAGGGCGAACTCGGTGTCCACATCGGTGACAAAAGCCATCACCGGCAACCGGTTCGGACGCGCCGCGCCGCTCTCCACCACCCCGGAAGCATCGTGGTCCAACGGGGTCATTGGTCTGACTGCCCGCCCGCCGGAGCGGCACTGCCGCTACCGCCGAGCTTGGAGATGGTGACATCCTGCAACGGATACACCTTCCCTGTCCGCAGCCGATCGACCGCCTGCGCAGCAGATCTGCCATCACTGGTTCGGGCGGCGCGGCCATAGGCCAGGTCGCTCGGAACCGCTACCATCGCACGCAAGTTGGCGTCGTTCGCTCCAGTCGGGCGCCAGATGCCTTCTTTGGTCAGTGGGTCGATCTGCGCGCAGCCCCCAAGCATCAGCAAAGACACCGCCGCGAAGCCAATCCAGGACGTCACTTGCCGGCTCATGGCAGCACGAACCCAGCTTCGCCAGGGATTCGGACGCGAGGCGCCGGAGTCCCCACCGCAGATTGGCGCAGCAGTAGAATACGCTCCAAGTCGTTGGGAACGCGCCAGCCGTCGTCGGGCTGAGCTACCGCCGTAATGTTGCTGACAGGCCGCACGATATAGGGTGTCACCACGATCACAAGCTCCGTCTGGTTCTGCTGAAAGCTATCTGAGCGGAACAGCGCGCCCAGGATCGGCACGTCGCCTAGGAATGGCAGCCCAAGCCCCGTCAGCTTTTGGCTGTCCTGCAGCAGCCCGGCGATGGCGAAGCTCTGCCCGGAACCCAGCTCAACCGTCGTGTCCGCCCGGCGCACCGTGAGCCCCGGAATCGAGATCGAGTTGTTGCCGTTCCCGAGCTGCACGGCGCCCTGGTTGGTCAACTGGCTGACCTCCGGCCGAACGTGCAGCACAATCCGATCCCCGCTCGTAACTGTCGGCACGAAGGCAAGGCTGATGCCGTACTGCTTGAATTCCAGCGTAACCGTGTTGTTCGTGTTCGCGATCGGGATCGGGAACTCGCCGCCAACCAGGAAGCTTGCCGTCTCACCGCTCAAAGCCGTCAGGTTCGGCTCCGCCAGGGTCCGGATCAACTGATCCTGGTTCAGCGCGTCAATCGTGGCGTTGATGTCCTTTGACACCGTACCGCTGGAGTTCGTCTGCAGGTAACGACCAGCGATGCTGCTTGCAGAGGTCGCCAGATCTGCAAGGCCGTTCGCCGTGCCGAACCCAACCGTGCCATACCGTCCAAGAGTGCCCAGCGCCTGCCAATTGAGGCCCAGCTCCCGCGTCAGCGTGCGCGACATCTCGATAATGCGAACGCGCAGGTTGACCTGAGTGGGCGTGCTGACTGCCAGCCGGTTGTCCAGCACCCCCTTTTCCGACAAGTACGCGCGGGCCAAACGGGATGCACGGTCAGCCTCCGCCGGCGTCGCGACCTCCCCGGATACGCCGATGCCGTTCGGCCGGGTTTCGGTCGTGATGCCCGCGCCGGGCAACGCACGGTTGATGCTGCTGCGGGCATCGCTTGCCGCGTACCCGGACGGTTGCACCACCACGTCCCACTGCGCGATCGGCGCCCCGGACGCCGACAATGCCGCGACCGTTGTCCGACCCGGCGCCACGCCAAACAGGAACAGGCTGGTCGGGCTGGCCGGCCGTACCTCCACCACCTTGGGATCGGCCGCGAATACGCTGGCTGCAGGGGTGCCGAGTGGCAGCACCCGGCCCATCCCAGCCTCGACCACGACGGACCGAGACGGGTCGGGAGCAGCCCGTCCGGTTATCGGGACGAAAATCAACAGTGCTGCCAAGGCCATGGTAGGCCGCCGCAAAAAGCGGCTCATCTTCTTCATGCGGGTCATTCGAACTTGAATTCCTTCTCATCGGCGCTGCCGTGGAACACCTTGACCGAGTTGCTGTGCGCCGGCGCCTGCGCCGCCGATCCACCGCGCCCGCCGAGTGCCGGGGATACGTCAGAGCCCCAAGTGGTCAGCGGTTGAGGCTTGGAGACGGTCGCAGTTGGCGCCTGCACTGTTTGCGGCTGTGCGGAAACCTGCACCACCGGCGGACGAGCCGGGGAAGCGTTGGCCGCAGTTACATCCTTATCGCTCTCCGGCGCTGCGGGAGGCGGCGGAACCGCCGCTCGCACCGTGAGGGACAACCGGCCTAGGCGAACCGCAACCGCCACGCGTTCCGCCGCTTCCGGCAAGACTTCCAGCGTAACGGTCCGGTTCCCCTGGCCCGCGTTGGCCACGTCCGGGCTGACGCCGTGCGCCAGCTGCTGGTCAACCGCAATCACGCGCACATCTTTCAGGACGGTCTCGCCAAATGTACGCCGGCCAACCGGGGTGCCCGGTTCCGCAACCTCCTGCGTCAGGATCAGGTCCACCCGGTCCCCCGGCCAAATCAGCCCAGCTGTCCCCGACACGGCATCCACCGCCACGGACACTGCCCGGTGCTCCGGCGCCAATACCGCGGCCAAGAAGCCGCCGTCGGCCGGACGCAGCACTTCTGCCGTCAGCAGCGGCTCCTGTGCCAGCACGTTGCGCCGGACCATGCCGCCGATCAGCTCGGACCGCCCCTGCACGCTATCTGGCCGAGCACCGTCCGGCGGGCTCGCAGCCGGGATGTCGATTGACATGATGTCTTCCGGCTTGATGAGGGTGCCTGCCTGAATCGGCCGAGCCCAAGCCAGTATGACCACGCGCGCCGGTGGTGGTGGTGGCAGTGCGGGCGCATCGGCGGCCACAACAACCGGCGCCGGGCGGAGGCTCAGCCAAGCCACCACCCCGAACACCGCTGTGAAGGACAGCATCACGCCGACTAAGACAATTTTCAACATGGAGGCTACCCCGCGAACAAGGTGAACATGCAGCCTGCGGAGATGGCGCAGGCGTAGGGCAGCGGGCCGCCCCGGCGAATGCGCCATGCTTCAACCCGGCACAAACGGCGGAGCGGCCGGCGTGATAGGACAGGCCCGAGGCGGGGCGGCGGTGCCGCAGCCCGCAGAATAAGGTAGGCCAGCGCAAGAATGCCGCCGCTCAGCGCCACCGCAGCAATCAACGCGGCGACAGTTCCGGCAGGCACCACCAGCACGCAGGCGGACAGCAGCTTCACATCGCCGCCGCCCAGGACCTCCCAGCGCCAAAGCAGATACAAGACAGCGAACACGATCGACGCAAGCAGCAGGGATGGCATCGCATCACCCGAGGCAGCCCGCGCCGCAACCCCAGCCAAGGCAACCAGCGCGCACAACAGATTCGGCACCCGGCGGCACCGCATATCCGTCACGGCTGCCCCACACAGCGCAGGAATCGCGCAAAGACCAAGGGATTGGCCAAGATCGGGCACGGTCGCACCACCATGGTCAGAGTTTAGCAAAAGCCCCGAAAAGCTCAGGCTGCGAACCGAGCGCATAGGCCCCGCCCGCAGCCTGAAGGCATTCAGCCTTTACTTGCCCGCGCCGGAAATCGACGCCGCAATGGTGCTGAACTTGCCGTTGATCGTGGTGCCAAGCGATGAAGCGCCAACGATGATGACGATGCCGATGAGCGCGGCGATCAGGGCGTACTCGATTGCCGTAACCCCACGCTCGTCGCGCTTAATCTGGGCGGTCTTGAGATGCGACATAACGTAGTGAAAAGCGTCCATGTTTATTCTCCAATAACGTGGTTACGTTCGATATAGTCGGCCAGCTTTATCCAAGCGCCCCGCGGCCTCCATAGCCCGAACATCTTGGGGCCGCGAGAAGTCGAGAGGTCCAGGCACACTGTAATTCACAAATTCTTGAGAGGTTGTCAATAAATACATTCGTAAGCATTCAAAGGATTTCGTTAGAAGTCGTAAACCCGGACTATACTCCCCACCTATAAAACACAACCTGCTAACAGAGTGATTACGATCGCCATGCAAGGCTGATCGCAGGTCACGACCAAACCGCCGTGATCCAAATCCAGATCACAGCATTCGAACGCGACGCGCCCAACTCGGTCTAACAAAGGCGAGGTGCGTGAGGTGAATAAGGGCAACGTGTGCCCGGCCCGATGAGCTCAGCAAAGCCAGACACAGCCGCGCAGTAGTCACTGCGCCGCTCACTGCTAACTATGCCAGAAGTTCTCGAGCGCGCGGTTTCAAACGACCCCAGCTGACTGCACAGGGAATCTTGATCCCGGCAGTGTCGTCGCTACTTCCCAGGAAGGTTGGCCATCGCGGTATTAACAACAGTGAACCGAGCAGTTAAGCTCGCGCCAAGGGTCGTGACGCCGCCTATGATAGCGATACCGACCAAAACGCCGATCAGAGCATATTCGATGGCCGTCGCGCCCCGCTCGTCACGCGCGGCCGGTGAGCTCCTCAAGCGGGACAGGAGATTGTGTAGTGCATTCATGACCATTTCCTTGCGATGCGGCTGACATCTATGCACTCGCATAGCCCACTCCGCTTCTGCACCGACCCTAACACCCGGCAGCTTGCAGCAGTCTTACAGGCTATCCTCAATGCACTCTTACCCGTCTCGCCGTAAAGCCTCTTAGACCAAAACAAACACTTTCTTACACAGACATAAAACGTGCTGCCGCGTTCAGATTAGCCGCTAACATTATATAAGTCAGAGCTTTCTAATTGATCGAAGCGGTTGGCCCGATGGCCTACAATAGACGCTCCAGCCTCATGAGATCCGGCCAACGTCCGCCCCCCACCCTAACGCATAACAAAAGCCCGCTGCCGTATCATCCCCACAGCAAAAGCCGCGTCCAAGCAGGCACTCTTGACCGTTCCAGCCAGATAGAAGAACACCAACGCGTCTTCGACGGCGATGACACCGGACAGGGCCGGACGCAGCTCTCCGCAGCAGCTCGCTCGTGCACCATGCCCGCTCACAACTGCATCGAGCAAAGATGTCAATGCGTAGATAATGGCTCTCAAAGCGTCGTATGAGCCTGAGCTGTCTTCATCCAGAATATAACGATTACTAATGCCGCTGCCGCTCAAACGCATTGCAGGAGCGACCTCCCAGTGCCGGCTCAGCAACGGCGCCGCCGCACCCCAGGTCTGACGTCAAGGCTAAAATTACGTCTGTAACGAAGCACACAAGAAACCGTCTCGAAATGGCCAACATACCGTTGCTTATCCGACACTACCCGGACGATATACCACCGGCAGCCGCCCGCGCCCGCGGCCAATCCGGACTTCGGCAGCGACAGGCCGCACCATCGGGGCCGCCGCGGCAGCAACTGGCGCCGCCGCAGCCAGTCCTCCATCAGGCACATAGACCCGCATCCCAAACCGTATCCCAGCCGCCTGAACCAGGCGCCCACTCAGCAGCACCGGTCCTGCATCCAAGCCGGACCACGCCGCCATGACCCGGGCCGCATATGGCCCCCCCAGCTCCGGCGTCATCGAATGGTAGCGTCCCACAGCCGCCTCCCACGACCCAGCTCCCACCCGCAGCGACGCCAGGAACCCAGCGGCATACCGGGCATTACGCACCGGATCAAATCCCGCCTCCAAGCTGTCAAAGGCCCAGGGATGGTGCAGCAGACTCACTTGAAAGCACCCCACGTCCACGGAGTTCTGACCAACGGCCTGCGCTGCCCGGACTTCCGCAATGGCAGCATCCTGGTTCGGGGCAAGCACCCCGCGGCCCGACAAATTCACTGCGAACGGCCAAGGCGTCAGCCGGCCAGTGGCAGGATCAACCCGCCCGCTTTCGACCTTGCCGATCGCCAGCAGCAGCCCGGCCGGTAGCCCCGCCTCAGTCTCTGCCAAGACAGCCGCTTCGGCACAGCCCCTCCAGGGATCAGCAGCAAATTGCGACCACGCCAGCCCCGGATGGCAGCCCGCCATCAACGCCGCGACAGACGCCCAAAGCCTATATCCGCGGTCAATGCGCAAGGCGTACCGTCTGTTCTGTCAGCCTCTGAACCATCCTGCAGCCATGCCGGCGCAATTGCAGGTCTGCAACTCGGGCGCAGATGCAGGGCTGTCCATCCCGCACTGACCGCGCAGGCTCGACCGCACCCCTCTGCCACATCTTGAATTTGAACGTCATGCCCGACCATCCCCGCCTGGTTATACCTGGGCAGGATCGCCCAGTTCCCCGGCACGGATGCCGCTACCCGGCCCAAGCGCAAAGATGCAGCACCCAAGCTTCCGTTGCCAGGCCGAACCGTTGAGCCTAGAAATGAAACGAAGTGGTGTTGCCGGTATGCACCGCTTCACCAAAAATGCTGTCCACCCTCATCGTTATCATTCCGGCTGATCACCGTCCCGCGCTAGGAAACAAACGATACGGTTGTTCTCCAGGGTCCCTATACCAAGGTCATCCGCCCCGGCACGGGCCGGACTGTCTGCCTTGCCACACCCGGCCCCTTATATTACAAGGCTGGAATGCCCAACGTATGCTTAAAGCGAATGCTGGGATGGCCAATGAAAGGTCCCTGACCCGATGAAGTTTTTTGGAAAGGACAAGAAGCTGGACGCAGTCACCCGGCAACAGGAGGCCGAGTTCGACTTAGCCCTCGCTGCCCGGATTTCGGAGGTCGTTGGCGATCGCATCCAGGACGCCCCGAGCGACGCCCTGCTGGACACGGCGCCAATGGAGGCTGATTGGCCCCTCAGCGCCAACATGGACATCGCCGCCGAGTTGCCAGCCTCTTACACGCCGGACCAAATGCCGCACGACGAGCCTTATCCGCGGCAGGCTGGAGAATGGGCCTCTGCCGCCCATGTCGGCCACACTGCCGAACACCAGGTGCAAGAAACCAGCTACGCTGCGCCATCAGGCCTTGCGAATGCGCCGGTAAGCAAGCCCGCGCACATATCCCTCCCCGCGACGAGCCTGCTGAATCAGCCGCCAGTATCGGGTGCCGTAGCCTACTCCTCAGGTGATGGCGCGTTGCCAGGCCTCCCGGAAATGCCGGCCAGCACGGATTGGACGTCACCCGCAGCTCTCAGTGCGTTCGCCGGTGCCGTTCCTGCCGCCGCCGCGCCGCCAGCCACCGCCCGGGCGCCCAATCTTCAGCCAGACGCCGACCAAACCTCTATCGCGGTGACCGCTCCAGCAGCGGCACCCAATAGCTCGCAGGCGATAGACGACCTGATGCAGCAGACCGCCATGCGGCTCCGCAGCCTAGGAACAGTAAACATCCTGGTCGCCGGTCAGACCGGCGTTGGCAAAAGCACGCTCATCAATGCCGTGTTCGGTGAGCAGTTCGCTCAGACCGCCGCCGGTCGCCCGGTCACTCAGCGTGCGCAGTGGTTCACGTCCGAAACCGTCCCGCTCCGCATCCTCGACACTCGCGGGCTCGAGGCAAAGGACTACGCCATAACCTTGAACGACATGCGCGCCGAGATCGAGGCATGCCGCGCGCAAAAGGACGAGCGTGACCAACTCCACATGGCTTGGGTCTGCATAGCATCCCCCAGCAGCCGCGTGCAGGATTGCGAAGTGGACATCGTCCGTGTGCTGAACAAGCACGACATTCCCGCCATTATCGTCCTGACCAAGGACGACGACGACGAGGAATTCGCCGGCATCGTCGGCGGCATCATGGATGAGCGCCGCGCTGCCTATGTCAGCATCGTCCCGGTCCGTGCCCTGTCAAAGCCGAAGCGGGCCGCCGCCGGGCTAGAGAACCTGGTCATCGCCACGTTTACGGCGTTGCCGGCCGCCCATAAGGCCGCTTTTGCGGCGGCGCAGAAGATCAACCGTGACTTGAACAAAATGGCGGCCGACGAATACGTCATCGCTGCGTCCACCGCCGCCGCCGCTGCCTCCGTCATCCCAATCCCGTTCGCGGATATGGCGACGCTCGCTCCCATTCAGGCAAGCATGCTGGTCGGCGTCAGCAACGCATTCGGCCTGACGCTGGAGCGGCCTCAAGTCATGCAGCTCCTTACAACTGTGCTGGGCTGCCTAGCGTTGTCGGTCGCAGGCGGCTGGGCCTTGGGCAACCTGCTGAAGTTTATCCCAGGCCCTGGCACTGCTATTGGCGCCGTTCTCAACGCCGGCATGGCTGGAGCGATGACCCAAGGGCTGGGAAAGACCTACATCAAGTTCATCTATACGTTCATCGAGACCAACGGCCGCGTTCCCACCGCGAACGAGGTCTTCGAGATCTTCCCGTCATTCTACAAGGCGGGTGTAGACGAATAGGGCAGCGCCAGCGGTCCTAGCCTCTCCCGCAACAACGAAGGCGCCGACGTTCCAGAGCGTCGGTGCCAAGATGTCTGGTGCCTTCCAAACCTGGTCCGTTCGCTCTCTCGGTGCAGGGAACAGGCTGCTGTAACATTGTTCAGACAGTTTGGACGACATGCCGATGTGGCAGCTCAAGCCCGGCACAGCCGTCGAAGGCCTACCTAGTCGTCCTCAAGCAGCTGATCTGCTCCTCCAAGAACCCAGTCCTCCACGGCAATGGTAGCGCCGCTCGGACCGTAGCGCGATCGCGCATGAGCCCGCCGGCGAACCCGGCCAGAGCAGACTCCTTGCCGCATCCAGCCAGTCGGCCCGGTTTCAACGCACCATGCTGCTGAACTTGCGTGCCAAGTTGATCGTGACATCATGCTCCGGCAACCACGTGATAAGCACGTCGGCGAACCGCTGCTCCGTGCCGGTCATCCTCTCGGGATCAGCAGCAAAAAGCCACCCCATCCGCCGTCTTGAGGGTGCCGGCCTTGAGGGCACCGGCCACGCTACCGCCTCTCGACCCGCCCCGGAGACCACCGGAACAGCGCCGCGACGAACGCTGGTCCCGCGCTAAACTGTCCGTATCTGCCAGCGGAAACCTGATCCTGGATCTCCCGCCACAGCTGGGCCGCGTTGTGACAGCCCTCGCTCCAGCGCGCTGATCGAGGTGTACGGCATAACGATCAACCTGTTGGGCAGGTAGCTGCGCTCGCGGCGAGCATCAAGGTAGCGAAGCGGCTGAACCTGCTTTTGCGCCACAAGAGCCTGGACAACCTTGCTGGCATGCTCGGCCTACCCGGACCACAAGCCCCGCCGAAGGGGAGACAATGAAATCAAAATCAGCAAGCGGGCCATGTATCGCTGCGCCAGTTTCGACCTTTTCCGCACCAGCGTCCTGTATGCCGCATAAACCCGAAACGACCGCATCGGGAATGCGGGAGAACTCCAATCTCCAAGTTAATTGACACTTGCCTCAGATCACATGGTCCATGCCTCAGCCACCAAGCAATCCGGCTCGCGGCGGGACGCTCCAGGTTTCTGGAAACTCCCCTGAGCCGGATGCCTGCTCTCTCGCCGCCGTTGCCGAAGCTTGACCAAGCCCGCATGCGATCTCGTACCAGCGCCCTCTCGCCAACGCTTCATGTTCGCCTAAGTAACAAAACCTACTTTTTATGACAATAAGGAAATCTATAGACGTTCCATCGTCTCCGGTGTAAGAATTTGTCAGAAATCTTACGATGAAACTCTACTTTAACACATGTAATGCTGGGCAGAACAGTAGTCGCTCGGAAGATGACGGGAGCAGGTCGGATGGACATGACAGTCTTAGAACTTCAGAGCCTCATCGAGTCCAAGCAGGCGCCTACGCATCTAGTAACTGACGACGCCCCGCGATGCACCTTGTTGGAACAACACCTGCCAAATCGTCCAACGCACGCAGCAGACCCTACCGCCCCAATGCCTCACGCGCCCATGACTGACCAGCACGGCCGGTGCGGCAACTTCGAATACTGCCGCAATGCCGTGTCGCAGAAGATCATAGCCATTCCCGGAGATGGCGAGTTCGCCTGCCCCAGATGCGGTCACTCACTCTATCCCATCAACGCCGCTCCCGCTCGAAAGCGGAGCCGGACACTCCTGGCCCTGCAAGCCGCCGTGGTCACGCTGAGTGCCGCGACGCTCATCTACAAGCTCACCAGCCACTCCGGCAGCAGCCCCTCCTTGTGGGACCTCTTACCTACCAGCCATACGCAAGCCGCGACGCAAGACGTCCCACCTGTGATGCCCGGCCCGGCAGCCCGGTCCGTGCTGCTCCGTCTCGCCGGCTCGGACGTGATCGGCGCCGGTCTCGCGCCGCGGCTGGCAGCCGGTTACCTAAGCATCATCGGCAGCACCGATATCGCCACCCAGCCCGGCGCCACCGAAGGACAAACCGAAATTATCGGCCAGCAGGGCAGCCATCGCGACGCCATCGTTGTCACCCTGAACTCCGCAGCCGCAGGCTACAGCATGCTCGGCCAGCACACCGCCGACGTCGCCATGTCCACAACACGGATGTCCCCGGCCGATGCGGAACGCTTGTCCTCCCTCGGCGCAATGACCAGTCCAGCCGCCGAGGCCGTGATCGGCCTCCAAGGCATCGCCGTCGCCGTAAACCCGGCAAACCCCGCCAGTTCCCTGACCCTGCCGCAGCTGCGCGACGTCCTTTCCGGACGCATCACCGACTGGTCAGAGCTTGGCGGTGCCCGCGCGCCGGTCCACGTTTATGTCTCCCAAGGCCGCGACGGCACGATTGCCCCGCAGGAGGTCGGCATCGGTCAGGACGGGATTTCCGCCAACGCAGCCCGGGTAACTGCCGACGGCATGCGGGCAGCGTTGGCATCCGACCGCGGCGGCATCGGCCTGCTGCCCTTCGGCAGCAGCGGCGGCGCCAAAGTGCTGGCGCTTGGCGGACGCGGCACCGCTGCAGTGACCCCGAGCCAGCTTACGATTACCACCGGCAGCTACCCTCTGGTCCGTCACCTTTACCTCTACGCGGCGCCCAACCCAGACAGCCCCATCGTCCGCCGCTTTGTGGACTGGGTGTCCTCTCCTGGTGGCCAGCAAATGGTCGAGGCTGCCGGCTTTGCACCCGTGACCATCAAGGCCGAAGCCACAGCGCTCCCCAATACAACGCCAAACCGCCCAGCGCCGCGTGACCGCCGGCGCGTCACAGGTGTCCATAGTACATCCGCGTCCAGCCCGGCGCCAGGGAGCTGAATGACTGCGGCACACGCGACGCGGGGCGCCTCGCCACCTATGCCATTGCAGAAGGAGCCGGCCCCGGCCGCATGATCCCGGCCGGCTTCGCCAGTGATGGCGGCACACCCAAGACCAATCAGCTCACGGCGCAGCAGCAGGTCGAAGCTGTCCGGGCGGCCCTGGCCACGAAGAGCCTCGTACCGGGGCGGGCCGCGACCGACCTGCCGATCGCCGGCCGCACGACACTGGACAGCCGGGAGTGCAACCGCCGGGTCAAGGCTTACCTGGTGCCGGAAGCACGCTGACGCGGCCGAGACGCATCGGTGGGTCGTCACAGGTTTTAAAAGAGATGTAGCCGCGAACATCTGCGTGGGTCTTTGTTTGTACGCTCCACCTCCAGGGCCCACTCAGTAGCAAGCGCCATCCCTGACGCAGGATGATGCATGTCGTGACGTCGTCTGGATCGGGCCGAAACCTTAACTGGTTTGCGTCGGTGCCCTAATCCCGGGCTATGCCGGGCAGGGCAGCCCTCCCCTACCTCTCACGTCTGCCAGTCGTCCCAGCCTTGGACTCCACCGCTGCCATGGCGCCTGCGCCCCCGCAGGACCCCTTCTGCCGCCATTGCGGCACCTCTCCCCCCTGTGTTCCACGCCCCACCCCAAACCCGGCCGTTGCTGCTGAAGGCGTTGGACCGGGCGGCTTGTCCGGATTTGCCAGCATCGGCGAAGCTCCTCGCGAAAGCAGAAATTACCGGCTGC
>CAXTOB010000058.1:0-21071 GCA_964245505.1 uncultured Acetobacteraceae bacterium
ACAACGTGCTGATCGGCGCGCACCATCGCCTGCGCGCGGCCCGGCCCCGGGTGCCGGTGCTGGATGCGCTCGGCCTGGGACTGCTGGCGGAGCTGGCAATGGCCCTGCTGCGCCCGCCCGCCGTGGCGCGGGAGGAGGCGGCGCTGCGGGCGGAGGCGGAGCGCATCGTCGCGCCCTTTGGCGACCGGCTGACGCCGCGCCTGGATCAGCCTGCTTATTCGCTGTCCTACGCCAACCGCCGGCGGGTCGAGATCGCCCGCGCCCTGGCCGCCCGCCCGCGCCTGCTGCTGCTGGACGAGCCGACGGCCGGCATGAACGAGACCGAAACCCGCGAGATGGCCGGCATCATCGCCGCGCTGAAGGCCGGTGGCCAGTCCATCCTGCTGATCGAGCACAAGCTGGACCTGGTCATGCGCCTGTCCGACCGCGTGGTGGCGATGGACGACGGCGCCGTGATCGCCGAGGGACTGCCCGCCGCCGTCCGCGCAGACCCGGCCGTCATCGAAGCCTACCTCGGCCACAGCGCCTTGGGCCAGTCGCTCGGCCAGTCCTTGGGCGAGGTCGCGTGACCGCCCCGCTGCTGGCGCTGGAGGGCGTGGACACCTACTACGGGCCGGTTCAGGTGCATTTCGGCCTGGCCCTGGAAGTCCGTGCCGGGCAGGTCGTCTGCCTGCTGGGCGGCAACGCCAGCGGTAAGTCCACGACGCTGAAGGTCATCCTGGGCCTGCACCGCCCCCGCGCCGGGCGGGTGCTGCTGGACGGCCAGGACATCACAGGCTTTCCCACTCCGGCCGTCATCCGCCGCGGCGTCGGCAGCGTGCCAGAGGCCCGCCGCCTGTTCGCCGCCATGACCGTGCGGGAGAACCTGCTGATGGGCGCCTACGCCCGCACCGACGGCCCCGCAGTGGCCGCCGACCTGGAGCGGATGCTGGACCTGTTCCCCCGCGTGCGCGACCGGCTGGCTAGCCGCGCCGGCACCCTGTCCGGTGGGGAGCAGCAGATGGTCGCCATGGCCCGGGCGCTGATGGGCCGCCCCCGCCTGCTGTGCATGGACGAGCCGACGATGGGCCTGTCGCCGCTTTATGTGGACCGGGTGCTGGAGCTGATCCGCGCCGTGGCGGCCACTGGGGTCACGGTGTTCATGGTGGAGCAGAATGCGAGCCTGGCGCTGCAGATCACGCAATACGCCTACGTGCTGCAAGCCGGGCGCATCGTCCTGCACGGCCCGGCGGACGCACTGGCGCGCGACCCGCGCATCCGTGACGCCTACCTAGGAGGCGGCGATCAGCAAGCCGACCTGGTGGTTGCCAGCGAGCGGGACATGCCCAGCGTCAAAGGTAAAATCTGACTACACCGGCTCCACCATCGCTGCGGTTGCACAGCGTATGCGTTGGTATGATAACCTCTATCCCTAATTAGGTATGGAACCGCCCTGCCCCGTAAGCCTGAGCTATCGCCGCTCCCAAGTTCGGCGTCACGCGAAATCCTTTCCGGCATGGTCCTCGAACGGCCGCCTTGGCCACCAGCCCCGCCGATTGCAGCGCCAAGCGCGTCACCGTGTAGCACAGCGTGTAGCCGTGCTCGCGCACCAGCGCCTCGTGGGAATGCTTGACGCTGAAATCAGCGTAGCGGCCCCGATACAGCCCGCACATCCGGCCCAACTCTGCCGCATCAGCCTGGTTGATCAGCATGCCTGATGCCTGATTATACCAAACACCGTCTGCTCTGACCCTTTCTGCGCTCATATCAACTTCTGCGCTCATATCAACCGATGCCTGTTCTGACCATTTCCGTCATTGCGAGGAGCGCAGCGACACGGCAATCCAGAGCGGCAAGGACCACGCTGGCAACCCTGGATTGCCGCGCCGGGGAAACAAGTGGCCGCGCGGGGCGGAATGGGATGCTGAAAGGCCATGCTGCTTCCTTTGATTGGCATCGCTGCTGCTTGGCACCGCTGCCAGACCGCGCCAGTTCCCGGGGATCATCGGACTCAGGCGGCTGCGTCGAACACCCGGCGCGGGTTTGCGATCATCAGCCTGTCCAGTTCCGCCTGGCTCAAGCCCATCCGGCCAAGCCGCGGCAAGAAGTGCCGCTGAACATAGGCGTATCCGAAGCCGCCATGCCGGGTCAGCATCATCTTCAGGAATACGTCTTGCGACAGCAGCACCTGGCCGAGGTACCCCGCCTCCGCCAACCCGGCAATTGCCTTGGCGTTTTCCTCATCGGACGGGCACTGCACGGCCTGGTCGGCATACCAGTAGTTCATGCCGACCATGTCATACTCCAGGAAAGCACCGCGCCGGGCCAAGCCGTATTGATATTCCGTATCGGCGCCGGACGGGTTCATGTGGCACAGCACGGTGTGGGCGGGGTCGGCGCCCTCCGCCTCAGTCATGTCCAGCACGCGGTGGCCGTGGCGGAACCAGCCGGGAAGATGGACCATCAGCGGCAGCCCGGTGCGCGCCGCCGCCCGCGCCGCGCCTTGCAGCGAGCGTTGCTCCGCCGGGGTGAAGTCCGACGACACGCCGATCTCGCCGACGAGGCCGATCCGGACGCCGCCGATGCCGTCCACGGCCTCCTGCACGATCTCGTCGCAGATGTCCTGCACCGACAGCGCCGCGAACTCCGGGGGATGGGAGGCTTGCAGGTAGTAGCCGGCGCCCATGACGATGTTGAGCCCGGTCTCATGCGCGATGCGGACCAGGGCCGCCGGGTCGCGGCCGATGCCGCGGCAGGTCGGGTCCACGACGGTGCGGCAGCCGAGCGACGCGGCGGGGCGCAGTTCCTCCACTGCGGCGGCCTCGTCGTCCAGCGTGCAGTTGTCCAGGCACACGAAGGGGTCCATGCGCAGCTCGCCCAGGATGGACGCGGACACGCGGGCGGTGGCGAGGTGCTGCCGGTCCGGCTGCTCCGGGCGGTGCCACCAGCAGCGGCAGTCGTTCAGCAGGTGCTCGTGCATCAGCGTGGGGCCGAGATCCCCCGATGGAACCGGACCCAGCACGGTCATCACCTGGCCCGAGCGGACGTGTGCCTCAGATAGCATGATATGGCTCCTAGCCCCTGCGCGGCGCGCGGTTGAACAGCCGGGTGTTGAGCCAAACGGCCAGCAGGATAATTGCCCCGGTCAGGATTTGGGTGAAGAACGGCGACACGTGCGCCAGGATCAGCCCGTTGCCGATCACCGCGATGGTCAGCGCCCCGAGCACGGTGCCCAGGACCGATCCGCGCCCGCCGGCCAGCGAGGTGCCGCCCAGCACCACGGCGGCGATCACATCCAGCTCGAACCCGACAGCCGCATTGGACGAGCCGGAGCCGAGCCGTGCGGCGATGACCAGCCCGGCCAGCGCCGACGCGGCGCCCGACACGGCATAAACCGAGCCGATGACGCGCCGTACCGGCATCCCGACCCGGCGTGCAGCCTCCGTGTTGGCGCCCGTGGCGGTGACCTGGCGGCCATAACGGGTCCGGCGCAGCACGACGAAGCCCACCGCCGCCGCAAGCAGCGCCAGCACCGCCGGGACCGGCACCCCGAGCCGCCAGCCGCGCCCGAGCTCCGTGAAGGCGCCTGGCGCGATCGGGATGGAGTAGCCCTGTGTCAGCAGCAGCGCCGCGCCTCGCAGCGCCGACAGCCCGGCCAGCGTCACGATGAAGGACGGGATGCCCTGCACCGCCACGAACCAGCCTTGAACCGCGCCGATGCAGGCACCCACCAGCAGAATGCCAACCGCAGCCAGCGGCCAAGGCACCCCGGCCGCCAGCGCCAGCGCCGCCAGGGCGTTGGTCAGCGCGACGGTGGAGCCGACCGACAGGTCTATGCCGCCGGTGGTGATCACGAAGGTCATGGCCACCGCCACAATCAGCATCGGCGCGGCCTGCCGCAGCAGGTTGAGCAGGTTGCCCTCGCTGAGGAACGCTTCGGTCCCCAGCCCGAACAGCACGCAGGCCAGCAGCAGGAACAGGGCGATGGACAGGACCTGGGCGTGACCGGCCGCCCAGTCGCTCCAGTGCCGGGCGTCGCGATGGGATGCCTCGCTCAAGCCGCCGCACCCTCACCCATGATGAGCCGCACCAGCTCCTCCAGCCCGGTGCCGCGGGTCGTGCGCTCGGCGGCCTTGCGGCCCTCGTACATGATTGCCAGCCGGTCGCACACGCGGAACAGGTCCTGCAGCCGGTGCGTGATGAGCACGACGGCGACGCCCCCGGCCTTGACCCTGTTGATGAGCGCCAGCACCGCCTCGACCTCGCCGACGGCCAGCGCCGACGTCGGCTCGTCCATGATGAGCACCCGCGGGCCGAACGCCGCGGCGCGGGCGATGGCGATGCTTTGACGCTGCCCGCCCGACAGCCCGGCAACCGGCGCCGACAGGCGCGGGATGCGTATGCCCAGCCGGTCCAGCATCGCGCGTGCCTGCGCCCGCATCGCGTCCTCGTCCAACAGGCCCCGGCGCGTGACCTCGCGGCCGAGGAACAGGTTGCCGGCCACGTCCACGGAGTCGCACAAGGCGAGGTCCTGATAGACCATCTCGATCCCGAGGCGCCGTGCAGCCGCCGGGCCGGCGAAGGGCAGCAGCCGTCCGTCCAGGCTGATGCTGCCGGCGTCGGGGATGACGGTGCCGGCCAGCACCTTGGTCAGCGTGCTTTTGCCGGCCGCGTTGTCGCCGACCAGGCCCAGGCACTCGCCGGCGTGCAGGTTCAGGTCCACGCCGCGCAGCGCCTCGATGGAGCCATACGACTTGCGTATGCCGCGCAGTTCGACCAGCGGCGCCGGCATGAGCGCGCTAGTGGAAGACGGCGCGGTATGGCTCGACGTTCGCCTTGGTGACGATGGTGACGGGCACCGCGATCTGCGGCTGCACCGTGCCGCCGCCATGCAGCTTGACCAGCGCGTCCACTGCGGCGGCGCCCATCGCGGCCGGGTCCTGCTGGATCACCGCGATCACGAAGCCAGCGTCAATGCCGGCGATGGCCTGGGCCGTCAGGTCCCAGCCGAACACCTTGATGCTGTCCTGCTTGTTCTGGCTCTGCACCGCGGCGACGGCGCCCAGCAGGGCCGGCTCCCCCGTCGCATAGATCGCATTCATGCCGGGATTGGCGGTGATGAGCTGCTCGGCCGCCGAAAGGGCGCTGTCCTGCACGTTGCGGCCATCCACCACGCCGACCATACGCACGGACGGATCGGCCTTGACCACATCCTCGAACCCTTTCTGCCGGACGTTCTGGATGAAGCTGTTGAGCGCGCCGACCACGCCCAGGGTCGCGTGCCCGCCCATCGCGGACTTGACGTAAGCCATGAACGCCTCGCCTAGCATTGCGCCGGCCTTGGCGTTGTCCACGCCGATCTGCGCCTTTTGCGGCCCGGGTGGCAGGATGGCGTCCACGGCCACCACCGGGATGCCGGCGGCAGCGGCGGCCTGCACGGCCGGCACCACCCCGTTCACGTCTATCGCGCAGACGATGATGCCGGCCACCTTCTGCTGGACGTAGGTTTCGATGGCGTCGTTCTGCGCCTGCGGACTGTCGTTGCTGTTGAAGATGACCAGCTTCGCGCCGGCGCGCTGTGCCGCCTGGCTGGCGCCTGCGTTCATCTGGTTGAAGAACAGCGCCTGCTGGTTGATCTGCACGAGCGCAAAGGTCGGCTGCTGCTGCGCGCCCGCCCTGCCCGCCAGTCCTGCGGCCACAGTCGCCAGGCCCGCCGCCGCCGCACGCCGTCCAATTGAGATCGCCATGACCGCAACTCCCCGAGACGTTAGGTATATACTTTCAGGGCTTGGCGGCGGTGGCGTCAAGGACCGCATCTTCGGCCCTGGCCGTGTCGGGCCAGGCGTGGCGGGGCCGCCTGTTTCTGACCGGGACCTACTTGGCGCTACCCGGCAAGCCAGCCCAGCAGGTTGCGCCACAGCGGCACGAACCCAGGCCAGGCCAGCGCGGCATCCGGCAGCCAGTGCGGGCCGATGTCGGTGGTCCAGGCCAGGGTACGCCCGGCACCGTGGGTGCCGGACACCAGCAGCGGATGGCCGTCCGGACCGGATGCGAGCACGGTGGCGCCGGGCTTTGCCGCCACCTCGTTCAAGCCCAGCATGACCGGCCAGTCCCCCGAAACGCCGGCCAGCAGCGGATGCTCCACGGCCGACGGCGCGGCGCGAAAGCCCTCCGGCACCTCGATCCGGTCGTCCCAGGGATGGATCTTGACCGGCAGTGCCGCCTCGACCGGCGTCGCGCGGAACCGGGCGCTGGCGTTGATGCCCTGAAAGCTCAGGTAGCCGCCGATCATGCCCATGCCGCCGCCCTCCGCCACCCAGTCCGCCAGCAGCCGCAGGCGGTTCGGGAAGGGGCGGGAGTGCAGCCAGACCTCGGGATGCAGCAGCAGCGTGTTGGCGCCGATGTCACTCAGCAGCACGGCGTCATACTCGCGCAGCGCCTCCATCGTGGACGGGAAGTCTGCCTGCGCCACGTGCGCCGGCATGTGCACGATGTCGAACGGCAGGTCCCGCAGCGCCGCGATGAAGCCGTCGGCTCCGCGGTGGTAGGTGACGGAGCCGAACGCGTCGAACCCCTTGTAATGCGTCGCGGCGCTGACCCAGCTTTCGCCGGCCAGCAGGATGCGCTTGCTAGTCATGGTCAGGACATCCTTGCGTCATGCAGGCGGAGCACGGTGCCCGGATACTGCGTCCGGTTCAGCCGGGCGCTGCCGGCCTGGATGATGGCGTCGAAGTGCAGGAACAGCATTGGCGCGTCCTCCGTCGGCTTGGGCTAGGCCTGGTGATGCAGCCGGACGCGTGCCGCCGGGTCGGTGACGGTCTGCACCTCGGCAAGCCAATCCGTGACCTTGGCATCGTCATAGCCGGGGAGGTCGGTGGGACCGGCCTTGCTGAAATAAAGGAGCATGTTGCCGTCGGGATCGTAACGCCCGTTCCAGGGCGACATGCAAACATCAAAATCGCGCTGGTGCGACAAGGTAATCAGGCTGGACGGGTCCCCCTGCCGCATCTCCAGCCCAAGCAGGGTGGAAACAGGGGCGCCGGGCGTCGTTGCCGCCAGCACATAGGTCAGCACAAACAGCCCCAGCAGCACCGGGACCAATGCGATCAAGCGTCTGGCGGAGATGCGCATCGAAGAGTCCGCGGCGGCATGGTGGAAGTGTCATGGGCGGGCGCGTGCAGGTCAACCCGGGTTGCAGGGACATACGGCAGCGTGGTGCAGCCGGCGATGTCCCCTCCATACGGACGCATCCTGGTGCTCGGCACCGCCGGCATCGACCTGCCCATTCCCCTTCCCCGCCTGCCGCAGCCCGGCGAAACGCTTGTAGGCGGCGCCCTGCGGCGTGCGCCCGGCGGCAAGGGGTTGAACAAAACAGGGCGGAGAACTCGCACCAGCCCACGCGACGGCGAGAGCGGCAGATGAAGCGGTTCAGGTCAGCCGGCCAGGCACCAACGCTTCGTCTCCACCCATGACGGAATCAGCAACCTCTTTCACCTCCGCCGTCACCGAGTGGCCGCCGTCCAGTATCCAGCCGCCCGGACTTAGGCCCTTGAGGTTTGGGTCGAGGTCACAGGCGTTGCCGCATCGGCATAGCTGAAGGTACGCCACCGTCATCGTGTCCCAATGCGACCCCAGCGCGAGAAGTTGACAGCGCCGGAGTGACATCGCATTGCTAAGCGCCATTACCCGGCCCGAACTGGCGCCCCCGCTCCCGTTGCACCGCGCGACACGCTCACGGCGGCGCCTGCCAAGGCGATGGCCGCACCGGTCCACAGGCATGTCACCGCCCCGGCAGCGCCGCGTAACCCGAAGATCAGCGCCACCAGCGCCGCGCCGAATGACCAGCCGACCGTACGGGCCACGGCCAGCATGCCGCTCGCCGCACCGCTTCGATTGACGGGGCCGGCCGTCATCATCGTGAGATTATTGGGCGTCTGATAAAAGCCAAAACCGACCCCGCACACGCCCATCCGCCAAGCGATGTCCCAGTCGGCGGGCGCGGCCGGCATGGTCGCCAGCAGCGTCAGCCCGCTCGCCAGCACCAGCAGTCCGATGCTGCCCAGCACCGCAGCCGGGTAGCGTGACGACAGCCGGCCGGCCAACGGCGCCGCCACCGCCACCAGCAGCGGCCACGGCGTCACCAGCAGCCCGGTCGCCACCGCCGAGCGGTGCATGACGGTCTGGAACAGGAATGGCAGCGACACGTAGGCCAGGATCTGCGCCGAGTAGGAGCACGTGGACGTCACCGCCGAAAGTGCGAACAGCGGGATGCGCAGCAGGTCGAGTGGTAGCAGCGGGTCCGGCTTGCGCGCCTGTTCCCGCACCAGGAACGCCCCGCATACGGTGCCCGCCGCAAGCTCGGCATACGCCCAGTCCCTGCCTGGACCGCCCAGCCCGTCCACCCCAGTGACGAGCAGGCCGAGCGCCAGCGCACTCAGCACGGCGCCGGTCCAGTCCAGCGGGCGGGGGCGCGCGCCGCCGGCCGGGGCGACGCGGAGAAACAGCGGCACCGCAATCAGCCCGAGCGGCACGTTGACCAGGAACAGCCAGGGCCATGTTGCGACCGACAGGATCGCCGCCGCGATGGAGGGGCCGAGCGCGGCCGAGAGCGCGACCGAAAGCGCGACCGTCGCGTACGCCCGGCCCAGCTGGTGACGCGAGTGGATGGTACGCACGATCGCACCGCCCAGCGCCGCCATGCACGCGCCGCCGACACCCTGTATCAATCGTGCCGCCACCAGTATGCCCAGCGTGGGCGACAAGGCACACAAAAGGGACGCGGCCGTGAACAGCGCCAGGCCGAACGCATACACGCGCTTCAGCCCCAGCGACTCGCCCAGCGCCGCCACCGGGAGCAGGCACACGGTGGTCGCGAGTTGGTAGATGTTGACCACCCATACCGACCCCGCATCCGTCGCGTGCAGTTCCCGCGCGATGGTGGGCAGCGCGATATTGGCGATGGCGCCGTCAATGCCGGCCAGCGCGACGCCCAGCAGGACGCAGCCCATCACCGCCCGCCGCCGGGCGTCCGTCAAACCCTCGTTCATGCTCTGAAACTCCTAACCGAAGGCGCCGGATGAGGCGGTCGCCCACGCCAAGCGGCGTGACCCCGTGACGGGGCGAAAACTCTGGCGCCTTTGCTCAGCGCCCGAACCTGCTGCGCTGGGTGACGTGGTTCGTATCGCAATGAACGCGATTTGTTCCCTAATTGCGAACTCTCATCATCTATATCCACCCGACAATGACGCTAAACAACTCGAGTTTTTCGAAAGTTGTCTAAAGCTTAGGCGCCGATCCATGCAATACGCTGTGTCGCTACCAAAGTCTCACCTCCGGTGGCTCGCTTCTAAGGGAGCAATTCAACACGCCACCAGGGTTTCGGCTCCCATGCCGCGTGGTAAACACAAGCTAAAATTCCGCCAGCACCTCGCGCAGCGTGTTCCCGCGATACTCCGTGCGGACCAGCCCCTGCCTTTGAAGCGCCGGCACCAGACCCTCCGTGATCTCGACGATCCGCTGCCGGCTCGTGAGTTGGAATGGGGTGCTGATCAGGAACCCGTCTCCTCCCACCGCCTCCATTGCCTCGCCCATCCGCCGCGCTACCTGGTCCGGCGTGCCCACCAGCCGCAACCCGCCATCGTAGCGCTCACTCGCCAACTGCCGCAGGGTCTTTCCGCTGCCCCATTGCTGAAACTTGTCGAGCGACCCCTGTTCTCCGTTGGTCGTCAACTTGGAGGGCAACGGCTGGTCTAGGTCGAACGTGGAGAAGTCGATGTCCGTCACCGTCCCGGTCATGGCGAGGCCGGCCTCGATGAACCCCGGAGCATTCACCATCCGCTGATGCTTGGCTTCTGCGTCCTCTTCCGTGACGCCCACCACGGGATACACCAGGAACAGCACCTTGATTTCGTCCGGGTCGCGCCCGCCCGCGATGGCCCGGGCCCGAACGTCGTCACGGTAAGCCTTCATGCCCTCCGTTCCGTTGGCGGTAGCGATGATGCTGTCAGCGACGCGGGCAGCGAACCCTCGCCCCCGCGGGGACCCGCCCGCTTGCACGAAGACCGGCTTGCCTTGAGGCGAGGGAACGGTGTTCAAAGGTCCCCGGCACGAGAAGTACTTGCCCTTGAAGTCGATCGGCCGGACCTTTGTGTGGTCGGCATACACGCCACGCTCCCGGTCCATCACAACCGCGTCGCTGTCCCAGGAACTGAATAGCTGCGTCACGAGCTCTACATACTCGTCCGCCATCGCGTAACGGTCTTCCCGCTCCGGGAGCCGGTCCATGCCGAAGTTCTGTGCAGCACTGTCCTCCCCGGTGGTCACGATGTTCCACCCGAACCGCCCGCCGCAGATGTGGTCGAGCGTGGTGGCAAGCCGGGCCAGCATAAAAGGCGGGTAGGCCATGGTGGACATCGTGGCCACCACCCCCAGCCGGCTCGTGGCGCTGCCGATCATTGCCGCGAGCGGCAGCGGGTCGTGCTTTGGCGCCTGGAGGGCCCACTTCAGCGTGCCTTCCGCCGTTCCTTTCCAGGCCTCGGACACCATCAGCGTGTCCTCCAGCATGATGTAGTCGAAGCAAGCCCGTTCGAGCGCCTGCGCCATCTCCACATAGAACTTCCCGTCCCAGGGAGATTGGGTGGGAGAGAAGGTCGCGTTCCACTCTCCAGCCGTGAAGTTGCAGAACCAGCCGAGATGGAATGGGTGTGTCATGCGATCGTCAGAAGCAAATGCCGTGCCCCAGCAGCTGGAGCGGTACGTCGTAGGTTTGCTGATGAGGCCCTTCCTGTAACGTAGCAATCTGGATGAGCGACGCATCGCCTCACTTGGATTTCTGCTGGACGGCGGCTTGTTGGCTCAGCTGATTTGTTCTCCGCCAGTGTGGCACCGCGAGCGTGAGCATGGGGCGGATCTGCATGGCGACGCATAACGAGTTGGAGGTGACCGTTGCAGACCGGAATGTCCGGGTAAGCCGCTTGGTGCGGGGTCGCATCCTAGACGAGTTCGTGGCAATGACGGGCCTGCACTGCAAGCACGCGATGCGGCTGCATCCGCCGTTTCCAGACGGACGGTGCCATCTTCTGGCGATTTCGATGCAGCCATGACGGAAGCAGCGCAGCACTTGCTCGTTTCGGCCAATGCCGGCCCTGGTTCGGGAACCGGCGTGCGCCTTGCCTACCTCCCAGCCTGAGCATGCGTCCCGACGCGGCCGGCGAGGCCGATCCTGTCCTGTAGCGTTTCGGGCCGCAACGTGGCGCCCAAGGCCAAGCACTGCAGCGCGTTGGCCAGCTCCTCGCACTGGCGCTGGATATGAAACACGTTGCCGTAAGAAGGCGTTTCGCCCCAAGCGGTCTTCTGTGCGGCGCATAAGCCCTGCCCGGGGCGTTGTTGCACGGACCCGTCCAGTGGTGTCCCGGACTGGCGCGGCATAGGACGGTCATTCCTTCTCCGATCTATGGGGCTCCCGTTGCCGTTCAAGCTGAACCAAGACCGCCGTCACCACATTCCCAAGCAGAAACACAAGCTCATGAACTCGCTGGGAGCGCTGCTCCGCAGCCGGCGCGCGTATGACGCCAGCTTGCGCCAGCGCGGCTGCCTGACGGTGTGCGCGCCGACCCGGTAGCCCCCGCGGCTGCCAGGTTGGTCCGGTTGACCAGCATGGCCCCCTGCCCTTTCCGGATGGCCAGCGCCGCGCGGGTTTGCTCGGAGATCATCCGCCGCTCCTTCTCGGCCAGCGCCGCGTAGATGTGCAGCATGAACAGGTCCACGTCGGCGCCAAGCTCGGCCACCAAGAACAGCACTCGCTGTACCATCAGCCCTGCGATGAAATGCACGTCGCGGCTAAGCCGGTCGAGCTTGGCCACCAGCACCGGGCAACGGTGGCGTCGCGCCGCCGCCAGGAGTTGGGTTCGACGGTCGAGGGCGTCTGACCCTTTCCCGGTTTCAATTTCAGTGAACGCCACGGCCAGATCCATGCCATTTCCGGCCGCGAACTGGGCGCAACGCTCCCGCTGGGCATCCAGTCCTAGCCCAGACCTGCTCTGCCGTTCGGTGCTGACGCGGTAGTAGGCGACGACGGGCTTCATCTCCGGCGCACTTTGGTGCCAATCCGGCCGGAATGGCAACAGGCTAAACGCCGCGAAGGCCATGAAGCATCCGACATAGAGAACTACCTAAAAAACAATAAAAACAATAATCTACAGCGCCCATCAGCTTTGTTTCAGGGGGCTTGCGCGGTGCTCTTGACCAAGGACCCAAGCAGCTATGCAAAGTGGCAACTCAGCCGCAGCAAGGTACTCGTCAGCAATCTTCACGGCAGGCTCCGGCTTGCTCACCGAGGTGACAACGGACGCTTCGGCCACCACGCAATGCAATTCGCGGTGCAGCCCCCAGGTTTGACATTCCTTCATCGCACAAGCCGGCCAGCCTCAGTTTGACAGTGCCCCCAGCAGCAGTGTGGTCGCCTCCCACGATCTTGCATGATCTCTTAGAAACAGACCGAGGAGCTACGTTGTAACCAGTCGGCGACGCCATCCATACTTGTATCACGGGCATACTTGATCACGGGAGGATCGCACGCATGACCATACCGACGCCGCCCCGGCTCACGCTTGAAAGGATCAACGTGCACGTCCTGAGCGTGCCGCTCCGCCGCCCGATCATCGGCAAGGTTGGCGAGTATCACCATTGGCCCTTTATCCTGATCGACGTCGTCACCAAGGAGGGCATCGTCGGCCACGGCTACCTGGAGCCATACCGCGCGAGCGCAACGAGGTCGATCGTTGCCCTGATCGACGACATGGCGGCGCACCAGCGTGGCAAGCCGATCGCGCCGTTTGACCGCTTCGAGGAAGCGATGCGCGCGCTGCACTTCAACGGCCGGCAGGGCACGACGCTGATTGCGATGGCCGGCATCGACATGGCGATGTGGGACGCTCTGGCCAAAGGGGCCGGCGTCCCTTTAGCCGTGCTCCTGGGCGGCACAATCGGCCCGGTGCGCGCCTACAACACCAACGGGCTGTGGCTCATCCCGCTGGAGCGGATCGCGGACGAGGCGGCGTCGCTGGTGGCAGAAGGCGACTTCAAGGCGATCAAGATCCGGCTTGGCCGCGACCGCGTGCGCGACGATGAGAAGGCGATTGCGGAGGTGCGCCGGGCCGTCGGCGACGACATCATCCTGATGAGCGACTTCAACCAGGGCCAGTCGCTGACCTCTGCGCTGCGCTTGCTGCACGCGCTCGACGACCAAGGGCTGGAGTGGTTTGAGGAGCCGATCGTGTTTGACGACTATGCCGGTTGTGCGCGCCTGGCGAACGAGTTGAAGACGCCGGTCTCGATCGGCGAGAACATCTTCGGGCCGCGCGACTTCCTTCGTGCCGTCCAGGCGGGCGCGGCCGATTGCTATATGCCAGACTTGATGCGTATCGGCGGCGTCACGGGCTGGCTTCGTGCGGCCGCCATCGCCGGCGCGGCGAACCTGCCGCTTTCGAGCCATCTCTACCCCGAGTTTTCCGCCCACTTGCTGCGGGTAAGCGAGAGCGCCGATTGGCTCGAGTGGCGGGATTGGGGCAACCCGTTCCTGGCGGAACCGTTCCCGGTCCGCCATGGCGCGATCCACGCTCCGGACCGGCCGGGCGCGGGGATCGCTTGGGACCAAGCTGCCGTGAAAAAGTTCATTGTCTAGGGGGCGGAAGGCACTGTTGCGTATCCGTGTAAGCGTGGAACCCAAGGAGAACTGGCCGCTTCAACGCCTTGCCGCGTTGATCAGCGCCGCAATCCAAGGCTGATTCACAAGCTTGACAATCAGCAACATCGCACGCTCGGCCCAGATGGTGGCAAGCGCCTCAGCCAATTCAGTGCGATCCGCCTTGCGCACGCTTTCCACGTCTTGGAACTCGGCAACCACCTCGGCACTTACGCATCTTGCGAGCAGGTTGACTGTGGCACACTGGGTATCCAGACCCGAGGTCGGACTGCTGCTGTCAGTCGGTGCTGATGCGGTAATAGACCACAACGGCTCGTCAGGCTACTATGATAAGACTACTATCTTGGCACGGACTGCGATCCTAACCATAGCAGCAGCGGTGCCGTCCGGTTTAGGCATATCAAACGGATGCCTGGAACGCGAACAATCTCGACGCTACCGTTCACGAACACACGCGATATCAGCCCATCCGCGCAGGCTCGCGCAGATGCTCTTGCTTGTTCCCACCTGACGAAGCAGCCAAGTTGCGTGAGAACCGCAGTTCAATCAGAAGCATCGGCGCAGGGAAGGAATCGCGGCATGATGAAACGGCGCAGCCTACTGGGCGGGGCGGCAGCCCTGTCCCTAGGTGCAAAAACTTTGGTGGGCTCAGCCCGGGCACAAGCTAAGACAAGCATCAAGATTACCCGCCAGCCCTCGATCATCTACATGCCGACGTTCATCATGGAAGCACGGGGCCTGATAGAGGCCCACGCCGCCAAGCTCGGCGCGCCGGGCTTGCAAGCGGAGTGGGTCACTTTCAACGGCGGCGGCGCAGCGACCGACGCACTGCTTGCCAATGCCGTGGACATGGTGAACACCGGTGTCGGCAACATGCTGCTGCTCTGGGACCGCACGCGCGGCCGGGTAAAGGGCGTGGTTGCGACATGCGCCGAGCCGCTGGTGCTGGTCACGCGGGAGCCGCGCATCAGAACGCTTGCCGATTTCGGCGCTGCGGACCGCATCGCCGTGCCGACGGTCAAGGTTTCGACGCAGGCGATCCTGCTCTCCATCGCCGCAGTGGCCATGTTCGGCAAGGACCAGGCGGCGCACTTCGACCCGATGACGGTGCAGCTCGGTCATCCCGACGCGGTGGCGGCGTTGCTGAACGCGAACGGTGAGGTCAACAGCCACTTCTCTGCCCCGCCCTTCTTTGCCGAGGAGCTGCGGCGTGTGCCGGGCTGCCACGTCGTGACAGACTCCGGCCGGATACTAGGGGAACCGCTGTCCCAGGCCGTGCTGTTCACCACCACCCGCTTCGCCGAGGCCAACCCTATAACTGTCCAGGCCACCAAGGCTGCTGTGGCGGAGGCTGTGGGCGTGATCCGCGACGACCCGGCGGAGGCCGTCCGCATCTACCGCAAGACCTCCGGCGACCCGATGCCGGCCGACGACCTCTTGGCGCTACTGCGGACGCCCGGCATGTCGGACTTCTACGACAAGCCCCAAGGCACCATGCGCTTTGCCACGCACCTGTTCCAAACCGGCGTGCTCAAGACGCAGCCGCAGAGCTGGAAGGACTACTTCCTGCCTGCTGCTCACGACCTCAATGGAACGTAGGCGCGCTTCTACGCAGCCGCCTGGGTGACGAACTTGATGTTGAGATAAGCGTCAATCGCCTCCGACCCGCCTTCCGAGCCGTAGCCGCTGTCCCGCACCCCGCCGAACGGCACTTCCGGCAGCGCAAGCCCGATGTGGTTGATCGTCATCATTCCGACTTCCACCGAGGCGGCCAGCGCCGACGCGGTCTTGGCCGAATGGGTGAAAGCGTAGGACGCCAGCCCATAGGGCAGGCGGTTGGCCTCCTGCACCAAGTCGTCCATGCCCGAGAATGGCGACACGGCAGCCAACGGTCCGAACGGCTCCTCGTTCATCACACGCATGTCGGCGTTGACGCCGGTCAGCACCGTCGGCTCGAAGAAGTTGCCCTTGTTGCCGATGCGCTTGCCGCCCGTGCGGACCTCCGCCCCTTTTTGCACGGCGTCACCGATCAGCTCCTCCATCGCCGTCACCCGGCGCGCGTTGGCGAGCGGCCCCATCTGGGTGCCGTCTTCCAAGCCATAGCCCACCTTTAGGCCCTGGGCGATGGTGGTGAAGCGGTCCACGAACTGCTCGTACACCCCTTCCTGCACCAAGAAGCGCGTAGGGCTGACGCAAACCTGGCCGGCGTTGCGGAACTTGGCGGCGGCCAACTGCTTGGTCGCTGCTTCCATGTCCGCGTCGGCGAACACGATGGCGGGGGCGTGGCCGCCCAGCTCCATCGTCGCCCGCTTCATGTGCAGGCCGGCCAGCGCCGCAAGCTGCTTGCCAACTGGAGTGGAGCCGGTGAACGAGATCTTCCGGATCACCGGGTGCGGGATGAGGTATCCGCTGATCTCGGACGGCGTGCCGAACACAAGCTGCACAACCCCGGGCGGCAACCCGGCGTCCACGTAGCAGCGGATCAGCTCGGCGCAGGACGCTGGCGTTTCTTCCGGCCCTTTCAGGATGATGCTGCACCCGGCAGCGAGTGCTATCGCCGTCTTGCGGTTCGCCTGGTTGATCGGGAAGTTCCACGGCGCGAATGCGGCCACCGGACCCACAGGCTCCCGCAGGCTCATTTGATACACGCCCTCCGCCCGGGCCGGGATGACCCGGCCATAGGTGCGGCGCGCTTCCTCGGCGAACCATTCGATGATGTCCGCCCCGGCCAGCGTTTCCATGCGTGCCTCGGCCAGCGGCTTGCCCTGCTCGAGCGTCATAAGCCGCGCGATGTCGTCCGCCCGCTCACGCAGCAGGCCGGCGGCGCGGCGCATGACCTTGCTGCGGTCGAATGCGGACACCTTGCGCCAGGTCGCAAAGCCGCGGACCGTCGCTTCGAGCGCGCGGTCGAGGTCGTCAGTGCCGGCATGCGCCAGCAGTCCATTCACCTCGCCGGTCGCCGGATTCAGCACTTCCAGCGTGCGGCCGGAAGCGGCTCCGGTCCATTGGCCGTCTATGTGCATTTGGACGTTCGGATACATGGCTTCGGTCTCCAGGGGTTCTGGCTGTGTCTTATGCCCCATGGTGAACGGGGTCGAGTGTTCGCGGCCGCATTGGAACCGGCGCTTTCGCGTCCCTTCCGTAGTGCCTGGCCGGTAAGCCAGGAACCTGTTCTACGGAATGTCCGCTTCCACCGGGGTTCGATCGAGCGTCATCCACTTGTTGTCTGCCTCACCCGGGCGGAAGCCGTATCGGGCATACAACCCTTGTGCATCTGCCGTCGTGAGTGTCCAGTTCCGGACGGTCGCGAGTTCGGGATGTGCAAGAATGGTTTCTATCAGCGACTTCCCGAGGCCAAGCGCACGCGCAACCGGCAGGATATACACGTCCGCGAGGTGGGCACGGAAGGTGTAGTCGGTCAGCAGTCGGCCGAAGCCAACCTGTGCGCCATCCGGGGCGTAGATGCCGAAGCACAGGCAGTTGGCCCAGCTGCGCTCCGTCAGCGCGCGTGGCCGGCCTATGGCCCAATACATACGGGAGAGCGAGGTATGGATGAGTTCCATGTCGAGGCGCGCATGATCGTCGCTGACCACATAACCATTCGGTAGGCAGACCGCATGAGGCATTCCCAAATCAATCCCCAAACTGCTGGACAGGGCCGGTCTTTGCACCACGTTGCTCCACCATACGCTTCTCCAGTCGCTCTCTTCCTTGGGGGAAGCAGGTCATGATGGCACTGTCAGTCAAGGCCCGGCTTTCGCGAGGCGAACGGCGCGGGACGCCATGTCGGATCACATGCTCAGGCCGAGAGGTAGGCAAAGCGCGCGCTGGCTCCCGAACAAGGCGGCATTGACCAAATCGAGCAAATCTCTCGCCGCATCCGTCATGGCTGCATTGAAATCGTCGGGAAACGCCACCGTCTGCCTGGGGGCAGCGGACGCAGGCGGAAGCCGCGGCCTTGCGTGCTTGCGACGCAGGCCGGTTACCGCCACAAACTCATCCAGGATGCGGCCCCGCTCCAAGCGGTTCGCCCGGGCAAACTGGCCCGCAATGACCACCACCAACTCGTCACGCGTCGCCTTCCTGATCCGTTCCATGCTCGCTGCCGCCGTTCCGCACGGACAGGGACTAAGTCAGGCGAGGCAATACGACTCTCATCTAGATTGTCGCGCAGCACCCGCGCACGATGGCGACGCCGGCAGCATGCCAGAGGACCCAGTTACTCGGGAGCGGCTTGGGCCAGGCTGGATTGACCAACATCCGTGGCTGCTCTGCGGCGCGGGCAGCCACGGCGGCCAGGAGCGCGACACGCGCGAGAGCGGCCAGCACCACACGGCAACCTACAGGCATGGTGTCCTCCCGATCAGGGTTTCGTGGGACCGTAGGCGCCATTCTTCGGATTTCGAAAAGAAAACAAGCCATAGGTCACAACCGAACCACGGATCGCGTGCTGTCAGGATTAGAGGATGGAAAGGGAGACCAGCAGGCCATAGCCAGCCGCAACCACCCCAAGGAGGCCGCCCCCGACCAAGAGGGCTAATGTCCCGGTGACAACCGAGACGGACACCAGCACGATGGACAGCTGCAGGCCGCCGCTGGCGATCTCCAGGCCGTGGTGGCGATGCCCCTCGTGGTCGCGTCCATGTTCCTGGTCGTGGGCGCGCTCGGCCAGCTGCTCCATCCCGTCCTGGCCTGGCTCTGACCGCATGCGGTCTGCGTCGGCGTGGGCGGCGGCGATACGCTTGCTCACCTCTGGACCTGACGCGTCCGGCAGCGACGACAGGATGTCGGCCGTGGCTTCGAGGGTGGCCCGCCGTCCCGACTTGGCCTGATACTGTGCCCAAATGTCCGACGACGCGACGTGATGGGTGAGGAACGCGGTCTGCGCGTCCTTCGCCGCAGTTTCGCAGACGGCCAGGCACGCGGCGAGGCCCGCGATGACAAGTGCGGCCTTTTTGGCGTGTGGGACGCCGCCGTGGGCGTGCTCGTGGGCTGCATGCTCCAGGCCTTCCTGGGCCATCTCCAACTCTGACATGCGACACTCCCTGCTGGTTGGCCGACCTCATGCCATCGGCTCGCCGGCGCAGCAGCATCCCACACTGC
Source organism: uncultured Acetobacteraceae bacterium (assembly GCA_964245505.1). Classification (GTDB taxonomy): domain Bacteria; phylum Pseudomonadota; class Alphaproteobacteria; order Acetobacterales; family Acetobacteraceae; genus DASWOJ01. Next base: position 18,785 of record CAXTOB010000058.1, read on the forward strand.
AGCGGGCTGGCCACCCGACAAAGCACTGGCCCTGCTCGCATGGCCCAAACCCAACGCCCCGGAAACCAACAAAAGCCGGCGCGGATGGTAGCCAAGCTCCTTTATGCACCAGCACCGTCCTATACGCCTGCTACTTGCGCAGCCAAAGCCTGCAAGCTCCGAATTACGCACCAACGCCACCTGACAACGCTTTTCGCTCTCGCCACCCCGCCCCCCCCGCAACGACGACAAGGTAACCGCAACAGCGGCGTAATCACCCCCCACAGGTTTGCATGCACGCGGTTTCGATGGCCATGATCCCCGTTGGATCAGGTCCTGTAATATCGCTTGGCACGGCGCTCGGCCTCCGCCACCGCAGCTTCCGGCGTCGCCACGCCCGAGGCAACGGAGGCGAACATCTGCACGACGACGTAGTCCGCCGTCACGGCGGCAGAGGCCGGGCCGATCGGCCCCTTGTAGCCGTTCCAGCAGGGGTGGCCGCAGGTGTCGCGGTAGGCGGCGAGCTTCGGATCGCTCTTCCAAACGTCGCATTCGGCATAGGCCTTCAACGGCTGCGCCCAGTAGCCGGCGGTGCCGGTCAGCCACTTCTCGTACTGCGGCTGCTCCATCATGAAGCGCAGGAACTCCTTGGCCGCATTCGGGTACTTGGTGTGCTTCAGCACCATCGCGTTCAGGATCAGCGCCGATTCGGGAGCCTTGCCGAACGCTCCCGTGGGCAACGGCTCGTGGTAGGTGTCGGCCGCGATGTCGGCTTTCTCTGGGTCGTTCTTCAGTGAGTAGTAGATGGATACCCCGTTTGCGGTCAGGCCGATATCGCCGTTGATGTAGGCCTTGTTGTTGCTGGGATCCTGCCAGGAGATCACGCCCTCGATCATCGTGGGGTACATTTCCTTGGCGTAGCGCAGCGCTTCCAGCGTTTCGCGGCTGTTGATGGCGACCTTGCCATCCTCGTCCACCAGATAGCCGTTGCAGCCCCAGAGCATCCAATTGGCGTAGCCGTTGGCGTCGCCGACCGAGTTGCCGAGCGCGAAGCCGACGGGATGGCCGTTCTTCTTGAGGTTTTTGCAAAGCGTCAGGAACTGCGCGAAGTCGGTTGGGATGTGGTCGAACCCGGCCTCCTTGACCCAGGACTGGCGATAAACGACGGGAGCGCCCGTGCCGCCCATCGATATGGATATCCAGTTGTTGGTGCCCCACTTCTTGCCGTATCGCTCGGCCAGGTAGTACCAGCCGCCGTACTTCTTCCCAAGATACTCGGCGACGTCGCTCACCTCGATCAGCTTGTCGGCGTAGATGTGCGGATCGTCCGGCCAGCCGAGGACGATATCCGGCCCGGCGCCCGTGTTCGCCGCCACCGCAGTTTGCGGACGCAGGTCCTCCCAGCCCGCGAAGTCAACGCGCACGGGAACCTTCATCTCCTCGCTGAACCGGCTGATGTTCTCGCGGAAGATCGTCTCGTCGGTGTCCACGAACTTGGTCGGACGCAGCACCCGCAAGCTGGCGCCAGGTTCGAGCGGCAGCTTCGGCGGCGCCACATCGGCGATTGGGATGGCCGAGGCGTTGAAGCCGATCAAGCCGGATGCCGCCAAGCCCGCGCCGGCCGCGATCGCACCGCGGCGGGTGATGATATGGACCATTTGCCCCTCCCACTCACGGCTGTGTTCGCCGCGTTGACGGTGATGCTAGGCTGCACACTTGGCAGTGGCAACGTTTCCGGTCGAGGCGGCGAAGCCTCTGACCGCTAGTTGAGGCATGCCAGGGCACTAGCGCCTTACCGCGAGCCGCCGTTCACGGAGATGCACTCCTTGGTGATCATCCGGCTCGCGTCCGAGGCCAGGAACAGCGCCACGGCAGCGATGTCGTCCGGGGTGATCGCGTCGGGCAGGGATTGCCGGGTCCGCATCGCCTCAATCTGCGTCTCGTCCGGATACCACAGCCGCCGCTGCCGTTCGGTGATGACCATGCCGGGCGCTATGGCGTTCACGCGGATGCGGAACTGGCCCACGTCGCGGGCCAGCGAGTTGGTGAAGCCGACGATGGCCGCCTTGGCGGCGCTATAGGCCTGCAGGTCCCGCCCGCCGCCCATCCAGGCGACCGAGCTCATGTTGACGATGGAGCCGCCGCCCAGCTCCCGCATCTGCGGCACCACCGCCTGCGCGGCGAAGTAAACGTGGCGCAGGTTGACGCCCATCATCCAATCGAACTGCTCGGGCGTCACGTCGGCGAAGGCTTGGCGCTGGTCGTTGGCCGCGTTGTTGGCCAGCACCGAGGCCGGGCCAATCCGCCC
>CAXTOB010000059.1:0-20907 GCA_964245505.1 uncultured Acetobacteraceae bacterium
CCGCATCAAGCTGCGAAAACTATACCCGTCAGCTTAAGGCTGACGGACTACTAGACGGGTTTGCGTCCAGTCTGGACGTAAACCCGTCTAGCCTTCTCGTTGACGAGCAGAGACTTGCAGTCTCAAGTTCGGTCGGTGGGCGTCCAGACCTGACCGCAATTTGCTCAAGTGCAGCGTCAGCATTGATGTGAGGCGTCCAGATCCTGCCGATCGCGGACCAGGAAAGGCAGCCTGCGCCTATCACATCAGCAATGACGACCCACTAGCCGGGTGCGCCAGCCGAGAATCGTCCCGACAGCATGCGGCATTCCGACCGCAGCGTCGCCAAACCAACTGGCCGAAACGGCATAGTGAAATCAGCGCCTGCGTAAGGTATGGGCACGAAGACTGGGAGACGGAATGCCTGCGCCTTATGCCGCTGGCAGCACCACCTCGAACGCCGCTCCATGCGGGGAGGACGCCAACCGGACCGAACCGCCTGCGCCTGACACCAGCGCCCGCACGATTGGCAGGCCCATGCCGGTCCCGCCCGCCGCGCGCGCGGTGGTGAAGAATGGCTCGAACACCCGGGCCGCATCGGCGTCGGACACGCCGGGGCCGTCATCTGCCACGAGCAACACGACCTGCCCATCCGACGCCGACGCCGACAGGTGAACCGTGGCGTCCGGCCCGGCATGGGCGCGGACATTGTCCAGCAGCCCGGCCAGAATACTGTCCAGCACCTCCCCGGGCACCACCACGTGCGCCGTGGTGGGCAACACGGTGACGCGTAGGCCGGAGGCCTCGGCGGCGGATTGCAGCGCCGGCTGCACCGGCAGGTCGGCAGGGGTCACGGCCAGCATGTCGGCCCGCGCCAGCTCCAGCAGCCGGGCGGTCAGACGCTCCAGTCGGCTCAGCGCATCGGCGACCAGGGCCAGCAGCCGCGTGCGGTCGGCGGGGGATACGTCCGGTTCCCCGGCCAGTTCTACCGCTCCGGCGGCGGCGGCGATGGGGGTCTTGAACTCATGGGCCACGTGCGCCGCCAGGTCGCGGACGTAAGCGGCCCGGCGCTCCAGCGTCGCAGCCATGGCGGAGATGGCGGTGGACAGCGCCGCGACCTCCCGCGTGCCGGGCCGGGCCAGGGGCTGCACGGCGCGGGTTTCGCCGGCGGCGACCTGCCGCGCCTGCGCCGCGACCGCCGCAATCGGCCGGGTCAGCAAGCGGGAGGCAGACAGGGCCAGGACGGTGCCGGTCGCCAGCACCACGGCGCCCAGCCCAGCCAGCGCCCATCGCTTGCCCCATATGGCCTGGACGATGTCCGCAGGCGTGCGGGACAGCACGACGACGGCCAGGATTCGGCCCTCCGCGATCACCGGCATTGCGACGTGGACGCGCAGCATGGCGCCGCGGCTGATGCCCTCGGGCACCCAGGTCGCCTTGTGCTCGCGGGCGCGCAGCAGGGTGACGAACTCTCCGCGCATGGCCCGGCGGACCTCCTGCAAGCCGGCCAGGCTGGCGCCGGCGTCGGTGCCAGTAGTGGCGACCACGGTGCCGTGCGCGTCGGTGATCCGCAGGGCAGCAAGCGTCACGGCCTGGGCCGCGCGCAGCACCGGGTCCAGCAGGGCGCCGACACGCGCCGCGGCAGGGGCTGGCGGCCGGACCGCGGCAGTGCTTGCGGTTGCTGTCCAGTCGGGCGGAGCGGCCGGTAGCGGTTCTGGCGGCCAGATGGGGTCATGCGCCAGGTCCAGCGGCTCACGCCGGGCGATGTCCAGGGGACCGGGGACGATGTCGGCCGGCGGCTCGTCGGCATCAGGCGGACCCAACGGGCCGCGCTGCACGGCGTAGGCGGCGGAGAGCACGGCGGCTTGTCCGACCAGCTCCGTCTCGGCCTGGCGCACCAGGGCGCTTTCATACACGCGCAGCAGCAGCAGCCCGGCCAGCGGCATAGCCAGGGCCAGCAGGGTCATGCCAAGCAGCACGACCCATAGGCGAGGCGGCCTCATAGCGGGGGCGCCGGGTGCAAGCACTGTCTTAGCTCCCTCTCCCTCCGGGAGAGGGTTGGAGTGAGGGAAGCCGCATGAACGGGACCCGTCCCGGCCGAAGGCAGGTCTGGCTTCACGACTGCCAGAACTACAGCCCGGTCCTTGCGGCCTCCCAGACCCCCGCCCAAGACCCCGGGGCGAGGGGGGAGAGGGGGAAGAGCAGGGTTATCGGTGCGTGGCGGTCGCGGGGATACCCTCGATTGGGCACTCCTCGGTCCCGACGCTGGTGCGGGTGATGGCTTCGACCATCTCGCGTGTCGCATCGGGGTCGGAGGTCCACTTCTTGTAGAAGTCGAAGGGGCACTCCGCCGCACCCTTGTCGCCGTCGCCGGAGTTTATCATTCCGGTGTAGCCGCGGTGCAGCAGCTTGAACAGGTGGTTCTCCGACTGCATGTTGGCCCGCGCGTCGCGGATCAGCGACTTCGACAGCGCGGCATACTGGATGCCGTACTCCTCCGTCCCGCACTCGCCCAAGGTGCGCCCGTCGAAGCCAACGATGGAGGAATGGCCGAAGTAGGAGTAAACCCCGTCGAATCCGGCGGCGTTGGCCACCGCGACATACACGTTGTTCGCCCAGGCCATCGCCTTGGCCATGATGATCTGCTGCTCCTTGGCCGGATACATGTAGCCCTGGCAGCGCACGATCAGCTCGGCGCCGCGCATTGCGCAGTCGCGCCAGATTTCCGGGTAGTTGCCGTCGTCGCAAATGATGAGGCTGATCTTGAGGCCCTTGGGACCGTCGGACACGAAGGTGCAGTTGCCGGGATACCAACCCTCGATCGGCACCCAGGGCATGATCTTGCGGTATTTCTGCACGACCTCGCCCTGGTCGTTCATCAGGATCAGGGTGTTGTAGGGCGCCTTCTTGGGGTGCTCCTCGTGCCGCTCGCCCGTCAAGGAGAACACGCCCCACACTTTGGCCTTGCGGCAGGCCTCGGCGAAGATTTCGGTCTCCTCGCCGGGGCAGGAGGAGGCGGTCTCATACATCTCCTTGCTGTCGTACATGATGCCGTGGGTCGAGTATTCCGGGAACACCACCAGGTCCATGCCGGGTAGGCCCGACTTCATGCCGACGATCATCTCGCCGATCTTGCGGGCGTTGTCCAAGACCTCGGCGCGGGTGTGCAGGCGCGGCATCTTGTAGTTCACCACGGCCACGCCGACCGTGTCTCTGCTGCTGGAAATGTCACCGTGCAACATAGTTCAGTCCTCCTTTTGGCGCCCGTTGCCGGGCCGCCGTTGCGGCTCACACGGCCATGTGCCTGTGCACGAGGTCGTCGGTAAGCTCGTTGATTGCGCCGCCAGCGACCACCCTGCCCTTCTCCATCATGGCGAAGCGGTGGCCGGCGCGGCGGACGAAGGCGACGTTCTGCTCGACCAGCAGCACGGTCATGCCGGCCTCCTGGTTGAGGCGCATGATGATACGCTCGATGTCCTCGACCACGTTGGGCTGGATGCCCTCGCTCGGCTCGTCCAGCAGCAGCACCTTCGGGTCGGCGGCGAGGGCGCGGGCGATGGCAAGCTGCTGCTGCTGGCCGCCGGACAGCACGCCGCCGGGCCGGTCTAGGTTATCCATCAGGTAGGGGAACAGCTCGGCTGCCAGGTCCGGGATCACACGCTTGTTGTCGCGGCGGGCGAAGGCGCCCATCAGGATGTTCTCGCGGATGGTGAAGTCCGGGATGATCTGCCGTCCCTGCGGCACATAGGCGATGCCGGCCCGTGCCCGGCGGTGCGTCGGCTCCTGGCCGATCTCCCGCGCGCCCAGGCGGATCGAGCCGGTCATGCGGTCCAGCATGCCCATCAGAGTCTTCAGCAAGGTGGTCTTGCCGACGCCGTTGCGGCCCAGGATGGCGGTCAGCTTGCCCGCGGGCAGGGCCAGCGACACGCCGTGCAGGATCTGGCTGCGGGCGTAGAAGGCGTCCACGTCTTCGAAGCTGACGTTCATGCCCCTTCCTGCAAGCATGGCGCGTCCTGCAAGGTCAGGCCCCGGGTGCCGAGGTAGGCGTCGCGCACGCGCGGATCGCGCTCGATGGCGCCGATGTCGCCCTCCGCCAGCACCTGGCCCAGGTGCAGGACGGTGATCCGTTCCGCGATCTCCCGCACGAAGGCCATGTCGTGCTCGACGACGATGATGGTGTGGCTGCCGCGCAGGCCCTTGATGATCTCCGCCGTGCGCCGGGTTTCGGCGGCGGTCATGCCAGCGGTCGGCTCGTCCAGCAGCAGGACCCTAGGGTTCTGCACCACCAGCAGCCCGAGTTCCAGCCATTGCGTTTCGCCGTGGCTCAGGAAGCCGGCGATGCCGTCGGCCTGGTCGGCCAGGCCGGTCATCTCCAGCACCTCGTCCACACGCAGCCGGGCGGCGCGGCGTAGGCCGAAGCCGAGATTAGCGAACACGCCGGGGTTGTGGCAGCTCGCGACCTCCAGGTTGCGGCGCACCGTCAGCTCGCGGAACACGCTGGGGATCTGGAACTTCCGGCCTAGCCCGGCGCGGGCAATGCGCGGCTCCTGCCAGTTGGTGATGTCGGTCTCATACAGGTGCACCGTGCCCTCGGTGCTGCGCGTCTTGCCGGAGATCAGGTCCATCAGCGTGGTCTTCCCCGCGCCGTTGGCGCCCAGCAACACGCGCAGCTCGCCCTCCTCGACCACCAGCGTCACGCCGTTGACTGCCTTGAAGCCGGCGAAGCTGACGCCCAGACCGTCGATGGTCAGCGCGGCGGTCATGCGGACTTGCTCACCGCAGGGGACTTGCTCACTGCAGGGATCGCATCGGCGCGCGGCGGCCGGGTACGGCCCAGCCGGACCAGGACGCGGTCGGTGCAGTCGCTGGCGAAGCCGGCAAGGCCGCGCGGCAGGTAAAGTACCGCCAGCACGAATACGAGGCCGATCACCGCACGCCAGGCCTGCACCAGGCCCTCGGTTTCGCTGACCTTGGCTTCGATGACGTTGATCAGGATAGCGCCGATGCAGGCGCCCAGCAGGGAGGCCCGGCCGCCGACCGCCGCCCAGACCACCATCGTGATGGAGAACGACAGGTCCATGAACGTCGGCGAGGCGAACTGCGCCACCACCACGTAAAGCATCCCCGCCAGCCCCGAGATGGCCGCCGATACCGCGAAGAAGAACACCTGATAGGCTGGCACGTCGAAGCCCAGGTAGCGCACCCGGTTCTGGTCGTCGCGGATCGCCTGCAGGATCAACCCGGCCCGCGTCGCCACCAGCAGCCGCGCCAGTATGAGCACCGCCGCCAGCGCCCCGGCTACGGCGTAGTAGGTGCCGTCGCTGTAGGGATCGAACTCGATGCCGGCGAGCATCAGGTTGCCCAGGTCGGTCAGGCCGTTGAAGCCGTTGGTAATGGGCTGGGCGTCCACCACGACCAGGCGAACCAGCAGCATGAGGGCAAGCATGATGATCGAGACGAACACGCCGGACACGCGTTTCCTGAACATTACCCAGCCGATGCCGGATGCCACCAGCACCGGCAGGACCAGCGACATGACGACGCCGAACCACTGCTCCTGGAACGGCAGCCATAGGAACGATGCCCGGTTGATGCAGCATAGCTCGGTCGGCGCGCCGGGTTCGGCGTTCCACAGCATGAAGTCCGGCACCGGCGTCCCCGATCCCTGCTGCAGGCTGGTCGGCGCCGCCAGCTTCATCGACATGGCGGTCATGTAGGCGCCCAGGCCGAAGAACAGCCCCTGCCCCAGGTTCAGGATGCCGGCGTAGCCCCAGCTCAGCGACACCGCGGCGCCGAGCATCCCGAACACCAGGAACTTCGAGATGCGGTTCAGCCAGAACTCGTCCAGCACGGCGGGCGCGGCCATGATGAGGGCGATGAACACGGCATAGGCGGCCAGGTCGGTCCGTGCCCGCGCCCTCATGCACGCCGGCCCTTCATGGTGAACAGGCCCTGCGGCCGGGCGATCAGCACCAGGATGACGAAGCCGAACACGACTGCCCGGGCCAGCACGTCGTTGGTGAAATAAGCGGTGGCGCCGTTGATCTGGCCCAGCAGCGTGGCCGACAGCATGGAGCCGAACAGGCTGCCAACGCCCCCCACCACCACGACCAGGAAGCCATCCACCACCATCGGCGTGCCCATGTCGGGGAACACCGTCTTGAAGCCGGACATCATCACCCCGGCGATCCCCGCTAGGCCCGAGCCGTAGGCGAAGGTCAGCGCGTTCACCCGTTGCGTATCAATGCCGCAGGCCGCCGCCATGCCGGGGTTGCGCATGATGGCGCGGACCTGGATGCCGGCGCTGGTTCGATACATCTGCAGCCAGGTGACGAGGGCCAGCACCGCCGTGACGCCGATGATGAACAGCCGGTAGGCGTTGATCCCCGCGCCGAACACCGTCACCGCGCCGGTCAGCCACTCCGGCACCGTCACGTTCTGCAGGCCCGGTCCCAGGCCGGGGATGTGGCGCCCGAAGAACGACAGCCCAAGCTCCAGCCGCACCGCCTGCTGGATCAGGATGGCGACGCCCCAGGTGGCCAGCAGGGTGTCCAGCAGCCGCCCGTATAGCCGGCGCACCACCACCCGCTCGATGGCATAGCCCACCAGCGCCGTGAACACGAAGGCGAGCGGGATGGCAGCCAGGATGTTCAGGTGCAGATACAGCCCAGTGAACACCGTCACGTAGGCGCCCAGCATGACCATCTCGCCATGCGCCATGTTGATGACGCCCATTGCGCCATAAGTGATCGCCAGGCCCAGCGCGACCAGCAGCAGTACCGAGGCGAGGCTGAGGCCGATGAATACGACTTCGATCATGCGGCGAGCGCCGGGCTAGCTGCGCTTCAGCTTGGCGGCGTCCAGGCCCTTGCCGGTGCAGAACAGGTTGGTGGGCGTCTCGCCATAAGCGACGTAGGGCAGCGGCATGATCGGGCCGGGGTAGGCGTCCACGATCTTGCCCTGGCCATCGGACTGCCATTGGGCGATACGCGGGGTCAGCCAGGTGTGCAGGTTCTCCGGCTCGATCTTCACCTCGCCGCCGGGCGCCGAATAGGTTTGCCCGGCGAGCGCGTTGCGGATCGGGATCGGCGAAAGCTCCTTCGCCTTCTCCACCGCCTGCGCCCATAGGTGCACCTGGAAGTAGCTGGACTCCAGCGCGTGATGGGTGACGGCCTTGGGGTCCTTGACGTACTTGCGGTAGCGCTCGACGAACTGCTTGTTCGCGTCGGTGTCTATGGCCATGAAGTAGGGGAACGACGTGTAGCTGCCGGCCGCGTATTCCGGCCCCATCGCCGCAATCTCGATCTCCGAGGTGACGGTGGCGCAAATCGGCAGCTTGTCATGGGTCAGGCCCTGGTTCTTGAACTCGCGGTAGAAGGCCACGACGGAGTCGCCCACCACGTTGGACAGCACGACATCGGCGCCCGATCCCTTGATCTTGTTGACCATGGACCCCCATTCGGAGTCGCCAAGCTCCAGGTATTCATCGGCGACCCAGGAGCCGCCGTTCTGCTCGATCAGGATCTTGCAGACCTTCGCCATCTCACGCGGGTAGATGTAGTTGGAGCCGACGATGAAGAACTTCTTCTTGCCCAGGGTCTTGATGATCCAGGGGATGAAATTGGAAAGCTGCTGGTTGGGGACCGCGCCGGTGTAGGCGACGTTCTTCGAGCACTCGAAACCCTCGTAGTACGTGGGATAGAGCAGCAGGTTCGCCCGGCGCTCGAACACCGGCAACACCGCCTTGCGGCTGGCGGAGGTGTAGCAGGCGAAGACGGACGGCACCTTGTCCTGAATGACGAGCTTGGACGCCTTCTCGTTGAACGTCTTGGGGTCCGATGCGCCGTCCTCGACAATCGGCTGGATTTGACGGCCCAGCACGCCGCCCTTGGCGTTGACCTCGGCGATTGCCATCAGCGTCGCATCGGCCAGCGACTTTTCGATGATGGACAGGCCGCCCGTTTGGGAGAACAGCACCCCGACACGGACGGCGTCGGCTGCCGCGGCGGGACGGTGAAAGAAGGCCGGGGCTGCAAGACTGACCGCGCCAGCTTGCAGTAGGACACGACGGGACGTGGACATGGTTATGCCTTCCAGCGTGAGGACGAGCGATGCGTGCTGCGAGGGGCCAGGCTGCTCCCCAAGGGGGCAGGCTGGGCGGGATCAACCGGGCGGGGCAGCGCCATTGATGCCCTGGCGGGATGGCGATGCGGCTGCCCGCACCTGCCATGGGACGATGCTACGCATCGCTGTGCTGCAATATCAACCCTTGTTCGGCAAAATTATAGAGTGCGGCCCTGACCGGCCATTCGCCGTCCAGGCATGATCCTGCATGGCAGGCATGAAAATGGTGCTTGACATGTGTCAGAGGGCGTACACTCTAATATTCATGTAGAGCTGATAACCTTGGGTTACTTGTGAGGCCACCAACGACGTTGGTCCCACATGCTCACCAGCCCTAGGTGCTGTCGCTGCACATCTGACCTTAAAGAAAACCAATGGCGTCCGGTTTTACTGACCGTCTGTCAACCGGTCCCGTATGTCCCCCAATCAAGGGCAAGCCGCGATGGCTTGCGCTTTCATGAAGGGCGATCCAGCACATGAGCGCCACGATGGAAGAAAAGCTGAAGCGCCGGAAACTGGAGGCGCTGAAGCGCGGAGTTCACAGGGTGCCGGTGGGCCAAACGCTGCCGGTCTCCACCCATGTCGTCGGCATTGGCCCGGCCGGCATTGCCGCGGTCGCCGAACTCCTGCGTAGCCTGCCAGCCGAGGGCGCCAAGTTCCATGCGCTGGCCGTTGACATCGGCAAGGAGGGCTTGGCGGCGCTGCAAGCCGTAGCCGACGCGCTGCCCGAAGGACGCGCGGAGGTGACCGTGGTGGCCCTTGATCCGCCGGGGCAGGTGGTGACCGCCGCGCTGGAGCAATACCCGGAGTTCCTCATGCTGGAATACCCGTTCCATGTCTGGGGCGCCGGCTACGAACCGTGGCTAACCCCTGGCAAGCCCCTCCCGAGCCGGATGCGGCGCGCCACGGCGAAGGCCGTGTATGGCGCCGCCTACTACGCCGGGGCGCGGACGCTGGAGCATACGTTGCGCGCTTTCGTCGTCGGGGTGGAGGCCGTGCAGGGCCGGTTGCAGGCCGTCGTGCCGGTCGTGTTCGGCCTGGGTGACAGCACCGGCACTGGCATCGTCGTGGACCTCGCCCGGCATCTATCAACCAAGATGTTCGGCCGGCGCGTGCTGGTGGCTGGCATCGGCATCGCACCCTGCGACGGCGACCCGGCAGATACCGTGGGCGGCGAGGTGTTCGCTGCGATGAACGAGCTGGACTGCCTGAACGACGAGGCCAAGAACGCGGGCGTCGTCGCCTCCTGCGGCGAGCTGTTCCGCAACCCGTTCACCGCCGGGTTCATCCTGGTGCCGACGCAGCACGTGTGGGCGGCGACGCGTGACCTGGCGGCGACGCATCAGCGCGCCAACCAGGAAGTAGCGGCGCTACTGACGTCCAAGGGAGGCACCGGGCTGTGGGAAACGCTGCGGCTGCTGAACTGGATCGCCGCGCCGTCCACGCAGCACTCGGCGGCGCGGACGCCCTGGGGCAGCCGTTGGGTGCATATGCTGGGCTATGCCGATCTGGCCGGTCCGGTTCGGGCGGATCCCTCGGCGATGGGCCTGCTGCCCGGTTACAAGCCGGAGTTCGTGGAGGCGCGGGTGGCCGAGGCCGCAGGGGCCGAGGCGGCAGCGGCGGCGGCGGCCATCAACGCCGCGTTCGACCCGGACCTTCCGGCACAGCTTGTGGACGGCGGCCGGGCCGGGTCGGTGCAGTTCGTGCTGCACTCGCTTGGCAAGGACGCGTTCGGATTCTTCTACGAGGCGCGGGAGGCTTACGATGCCGGGGCGCGGGACCAGCGACTGCTGGACCATTCCATGCTGCTGGAGCAGGGGGTGCTGCTCAGCGAACCCTCGACGCGCCTGGACGGCATGGCCGGCGCGAGCATCGGCGCCAGCGACTGCTGGATTGCCGTCCCGCTGGACGAATTGCGCGGAGGGGATGCGCCCCCTTCGCTTGCCGCACGGGCGGCATGACGCCATGCGCCCTGCTGCCTTCCCACAACTGGAATTGAAGGAGGGTTATGATGCCGCTGGACTGGTCCGCGGTCGTTCAAAAATATGGAGGGGGTTTCCAGGTTCCGACGATTACTGGAGGAAAATACCTGCAGGTTTCATCGGCGGATGACTCTGCGATACATATCGAAAATCCGGTGTGGACGTCCACATTAGAACGTGCTCACTTTGAGAAAGCCGTTCAGCTGATTGAAGAGGGGCTGATATCAACAGATCCTGGCTTGTTTGTCGAAGACTACATGCTTTACGTCTCCAATCATCGTGCGACATCGGTTGCGCATATCATGCGTGACCTTGGTTATATCGAGAGCACCGGGACATTCTCCGTCCGCTGCTAGAAGAGTGCGTTGCCAAGCCGAAAACTGGGCTGCAAAGCTGAATACTGGCCTGCAAAGGCACTGCGACAAAACCGTCTCTGCACAAGGATGAAAAAATGAGCGCTTCACTCTATCACAGCTCCACCGGCACGCAGGCGCCGCACTGCATGCACGTCGTCGGTGTCGGCCGTACCGGCGCCGCCTACGTCGAGGCGTTGCTGCGCACCGGGGAGATCGAGGATCATCTGGCCGACCCGCGGGCGACCTTCGCAGCACTGGTGGTGGACATCGGCGACCAGGATATGGGGCTGGCGCAGGACTACGCCGCCGCCTTCGTCAAGCGGCTGGAGTCCCGCGGCATCCCGGCGGACCGGTTCCAGTTCCAGGCGATGCCGCTGCCGGTTCCGTCGAAGACGGAGTTCTTCGAAGGAATGAACCGCACCCGCGAGTTCCTGAAGATCGAGTATCCCCGGTATTACTGGAACCCAAACTTCGAATCCTACGTTCCGAAGAAATATGAGATGCCGGAGCCGGGGTCACATTTCCCGCGCGCCGTCGCCAAAGCGATCTATGCCAATGCGTATTATGCCGGCGAGCGCCCGATGGACGTGGCGCTCCGCAACTTCGTGAACCACGTCGAAAAGGCCGGGCTGCCATCGCTGGTGACGGTTTGCTTCAGCCTGGCCGGCGGCACCGGCACCGGCATGGTGATGGACATGGCCCGGCATTTGTCGAACGTGAAGTTCGGCCGCCGCATTCCGGTGATCGGCGTCGGCCAATTACCGCACAGCGGCGACCCGGAAATCTATCGCAACAGCGCGACGCTTTACACCACGCTGAACGACCTCGACTGCATGCTGGACGACGACAAGAACGCCGGCGTCACCGCGGTCTGGGGCGACCTGTATCGCAGCCCGTTCACTGGCGGCTTTTTCGTCGTCAACCCCGAGCATAGCTGGCAGCGCCTGACCGCCTATACCACCACGGGAGAAAGCCGCATCCGCCAGAACGCGAAGGAGATGGTCACCAACCGCTTCGTCGCCGACAGCTTCATGCGGTTCGCGGTGGTGGACAATGGCCGCGACCTGTTCCGCGCCCTGCGCCCGTCCGGCCTGACCGGCGCCCCGCACGAGACCGTCAGCAGCAAGGCGCGGTCCTGGACGATGTTCGACGTGGTGAAGCTGACCCACCCGGGCGTGCAGGTCCTGCCGGGCGAGGCGCCGTCCAAGTGGGACGACGTGATCAATCAGTGGATTGACTTCACGCCGAAGTTCAGCGGCTTGAAGGACGGCTTCAAGACCGATTATGCCGAGGTCACGATCTATGGGTCCCGCAACATGGGCCACGGCAACATGTCCGATGCGTTCAAGGACATGATGACCAAGAACTACCTGTTGGACTCGGAATCCACTCTGCAGATCTCGACCCACGAATTCTTCGACACCCTGACCGCCTATGCCAACGTCATCATGCCCGGCATGGCCAAGACCGACCTGATCGCGTTCTGGGACAGCCAGGCGAACTACGACAAGCTGACCTGGGAGGAGCGCCTGCTCGAGCACGCCTGGCTGGTTGACCTCGGCCCCATGCTGTCCGAGCCGGCAATCCGGTTCGAGGGCATGGCCGGCGAGTGCTTCTGGGGCTGCGCCTGCTGGGTCGTCGTTTCCTATGACCAGCTCCGCGGCACCGTGCTGCCGCCGCCGAACCGCAAGGTGATCGTTGAGGAGGGCATCGCCAAGATGGCCACGACCGTCGTGGCAACGCCGGGCGGTGCCGCACCGAAGCGGGTCCGCACGGCGATCGTAGCGCCCGAGATGGCGTCCTAAGCAGCCTCGGGCGGCTTGGGGTGCCAACTGCCCCAAGCCGCCAAGGTCTTTCCACGCCTGCACTTCAAAGGTTTGACGAGGGACGGACGGGCGACGGTTCCGATTGCCGTCTGTCCTTCAGCCCCAGCACAAGGCCCTGCAATGTCCAGCGCAGACACGCTCACCGCCGACACACGCATCCCTGCAACCGTCGTGACGGGCTTCCTCGGCTCCGGCAAGACGACGCTGATCAACCGCATCCTGCGGGAGCAGCATGGCCGTAAGCTGGCGGTGATCGTCAACGAGTTCGGCGAGATCAGCATTGACGGCCAGCTCGTGATCCATGACGCCGACGCGCAGTTGGTGGAGTTCAACAACGGCTGCCTGTGCTGCACCGTCCGCGGCGACCTGGTGGAAACGCTTGGCCGCCTGCAGGAGCGTGCCGGCGAACTGGACGGCATCCTGATCGAGACAACCGGCCTCGCTGACCCGGCGCCCGTCGCGTCCACGTTCTTCGCCGCCGACGAGGTGAAGGCCGGCATCCGTCTGGACGCCTTCGTGACCGTGGTGGACGCGGTCAACCTTGAAACGAACCTCATGCAAAGCAATGAGGCAATGGAGCAGGTCGCGTTCTCCGACATCATCCTGATCAACAAGATGGACCTGGTGTCATCCGAGCAAATGGCCGCCATCGAGCGGCGGGTCCGGCAGATCAACGCGATGGCGAAGATCTACCACACCGCGAACTCGGAGATTGACCTCGGCAGCATCCTTGGTGTCGGCGCCTTCGACCTGGTGCAGAAGCTGGAGGTGGACCCGGAGTTCCTCGGTGACCACGAGCACGAGCATGACCCAGCTATCGGCTCGTTTGTGCTGACGGAGCGCAACCCGGTGGACGTGAACCGGCTGATGACCTGGATGGGCGGCATGGCGGAGCGCCGGGGCGACGACCTGTATCGCACCAAGGGCATCTTCTACGCGAACGGCTTCCAGGAACGCCTGGTGTTCCAGAGCGTGCGGATGCTGACGACCCTGCGCCGGGACCGCCTTTGGGAGCCCGGCGAAGACAAGATGACGCAGTTCGTCGTCATAGGAAAAGACCTGGATAGGGAGGAGTTCGCCGCCGGCCTGGCCGGCTGCGTGTTCCGTTGACATTCAAACCAGATCACAGGAGCGATGAAGTGGCCATTGAAGCTGGAGTTGCGATTCCCCCGGCGACGCTGAAGCAGATGACCCCGTCGGGGATCGAGGACGTGGAGTTGGGGCCGTTGCTGGAGGGGAAGAAGGTGATCCTGTTCGGGCTGCCCGGTGCATATACGCCGGTTTGCTCGACCCAGCATTTGCCGGGCTACGTGGCGGAGGCGGACGAGCTGAAGGCGGCCGGCGTTGCTGCCATTGCCTGCATTTCGGTGAACGACCCGTTCGTGATGTCCGCCTGGGGCAAGGAGCTTGGCGTCGGCGACAAGGTGATGATGCTGTGCGACCCGGAGGCTGCCTTCGTCAAAAGCCTCGGCCTGTCGCTCGATTTGTCGGGGCTGGGCCTGGGCGACCGTTCGAAGCGGTGGTCGATGGTGGTGGAGGATGGCGTGGTGTCCACCGTCAACGTCGAGGAGAGCATCTTCGACGCGCATGCGAGCGGGGCGGCGAACCTCCTCGCAGCCGTTTCGGTGCCGGCCTGACGCGGTGCGGCGTTGGTGGCCGCGCCCATGCAGGCCAACGGCGTCGATGCCGGACTGCTTTACCGGGTGCATGTGTTCTGCTGCACGAACCGGCGGCCCGATAGCCACTGGCGCGGTTGCTGCGCCAGCAAGGGCTCGCGGGAGCTGTGCGACTACATGTGCCGCCTGGGCATGGTGCTTGGCGTCCAGCGCATACGCATCAACCACGCCGGCTGCATGAACGTGTGCGAGCACGGGCCGACCATGGTCATCTACCCCGACGGCGTTTGGTATAAGTACGAGACGCAGGCGGATGTGGAAGAGATCCTCCGCAAGCATGTCATCGGCGGCAAGCGGGTTGAGCGGCTGCTGCTCGACATTGACCCCGGCACATTGCACGGATGAACGACGGCGATCCGCCGGGCCGGCTTGGCGGCGATGAACGGGTGACGAAACACAGCTACTCACGAGTTGCGAAGGATCCAGCATGACCAGCTTGCTCAACAGCCTGTTCCGCACCGGGTCTTCCGGCATGCGTAGGGATACCGTCGTCATCTATGCCCTGCTGCTCGCGGTAAACGTTGCCGCTTGGGTATGGGCGTTCGCGCTGTTCCATGAACAGCCGATCCTGCTCGGCACCGCGCTGATCGCCTATGGCTTCGGGCTGCGGCACGCCGTTGATCCCGACCACATCGCGGCCATCGACAACGTGACGCGCAAGCTGATGCAGGACGGGCAGCGGCCGGTGACGGTCGGCTTCTGGTTTGCCGTCGGGCACTCGGTTGTGGTGGCGCTCGGCGCAGGCGTCATCGCCCTGGCGTCTGCGGCGATGAAAGGCGGCTTTGAGGAGGTCCGGCAGGTCGGCGGCGTGATCTCGACCAGCGTGTCCGCGCTGTTCCTTTTCGTGATCGCTGGCATCAACCTGGTCGTGCTGTGCTCGGTTTATCGCTCGTTCCGCATCGTCCGGCACGGCGGCGCCTACGTCGAGGAGGACTTCAACCAGGTACTGAACCAGCGGGGTCTGCTGGCCCGGCTGTTCCGGCCGATGTTCCGGCTGGTGACGCGGAGCTGGCACATGCTGCCGCTGGGCTTCCTGTTCGGCCTGGGGTTCGATACTGCAACCGAGATCAGCCTACTCGGCATCGCCGCGACTGAGGCAGCGCGCGGCGTGTCGCTGTCGGCCATCATGGTGTTCCCCGCCCTGTTCGCGGCCGGGATGGCGCTGATTGATACCACGGACGGCGTGCTGATGCTGCACGCGTACGACTGGGCATTCGTGAAGCCGATGCGCAAGCTGTACTACAACCTGACGATCACCCTGGTGTCCGTGGTGGTCGCCGTGGTGATCGGCGGGATCGAGGCGCTCGGGCTGATCGGCGACAAGCTGCAGATGTCGGGCCGGTTCTGGGATGGGGTCGAGACGCTGAACGGCAACTTCAACACGCTAGGGTTTGTCATCATCGGGGTGTTTGCCGCAAGCTGGGCGATTTCGGTCGTGGTGTATTACGCCCGCGGCTACGACCGGATTGAGGCAAATTCGGCCGGCACGACATAGGCCGGCACGACACAGCATGTGGCCGTCAGCTTGGCGGCCGGGCACGCAGCAGGTCGTGGGCGTTGATGATGGCGGCGGCCATGTCCTCCAGGCTCATGCGCTTGGACATCGCCTGACGGCGGAGGGTTTGGTAGGCTTCCTCCTCCGTCAGCGAGTGGCTGGCCATCAGAATCAGGCGGGCGCGCTGGATCTTCTGCATTCCGGCCAGCTTGCGTTCCAGCTTCTGCGTCCGCTGCCTGGATACCTGCTGCTGCAGCCAAAGGCTGCGTGCGATCGCGAGTTGGGTCAGCAGGCCGAATGGGCGGACCGGCCGTTCGATGACTGCATGGGCGCCGATCTCCAGCACAAGCTGCAGGATGGATGGGTTCTCGTATTCCACGACCCCGATCACCGTGGGCAGGCGGTCCTGGTCGCGGAATAGGCGGCGCAGCGGGCCTCGACTGTCGTGCTCGACGGCGAGCACGACGATGTCCGATCCCGCCGCAACCTCGTCCGGCAGTGGCCAGACCGTCGTGGTGACGCAGCCGATCCGGCGCAGGTGCTCCACCAGGCCCACGCCCTCGGCGTCGGGCGGGTGCATGACCTCGATGCGTAGGCCGCGGAGGTCGCGCAGGATTTCGATGGCCATTCCTGCTGCGGCCCTCCTTCATTAGACCGGCGCTGGGACCGGCAGAGCGTCGGCCCGGGCACGCTCGGACCAACTGTCCAGCCGCTGTTCCACGCAGTACGGGTCCGGCTTCACCCGCCGGCCGGGGTCCCAGACCACCTGGAACTGCCCGGCGGCGTCCAGCCTGGCGACGCGCGGCCACAAGAAGGTATGGTTGGTGCTGCCGTCAATCCGCACCCGTCCCTGCGGCGCATCGTATTCCATCTCGCCCAGCGCAGCGCGGACTTGGTCCGGCTCGTCGGTTCCGGTGCGCTCGATGGCGCTGGCGAGCAGCAAGGCTTGGAAATAGGCGGCTTCCGCCCCGGCCGTCACGGGGGCGCTGGGGCCGAAGCGTGCCCGGAAGGCCGACACGAACCCGGCTGCCGCTGGCGTCGCGAGGTTGCTGAAGAACGGAGCCGCCGTGATATGGCCCGCGGCGGCATCCGGCCGCATTTCGGCCACCTCGGCCTCGCTGGTCGTCAGGCTGGCGATGGGCATGCGGGCCGGGTCGAAGCCGGCCTGGCGGTAGGCTTCGTAGAACACCGCGGTCGAGCGGCCGACAACGGTGGAGAAGATCATGTCCGGCTTGGTACGGCCGATCCGCCCGATGGCCTTGCTGAAATCCTGCGGCCCCGCGTCGAGCGGAACGTAGATCTCGTCGATGACCTCGCCGCCGGCCTGGTGCGCCAGGTCTGACATGATGCGGTTGGATTCGTAGGGATAAACGTAGTTGGACCCTACAAACAGGATGCGCTTGCCGTAGTTGCCGAACAGGTAGCGGGCCAATGGCAGGGAGTTCTGGTTCGGCGCGGAGCCGGTATAGATGCAGTTCGGCGAATACTCGAACCCTTCGTAAAGGGTCGGATACATCAGCAGGCCGCGATAGGACTCGACCACCGGCAGCACTGCCTTGCGGGTGCTGGACATGTAGCAGCCTAGGACCAGCCTTACCCGGTCCTGGCCCAGCAGCCGCTCCGCCAGGGCACGGAATTGCTTTGAGTTGGAGGCGGGGTCGTAGGCGACCAGCTCGACTGGACGGCCGCGTATGCCGCCTGCGGCGTTGACGGCTTCGACTGCGAGCGTGGTGGCGTTGAGCTGGGTCGTCTCGACCGCGGCGGTCACACCCGACTGCGAGAACAGGACGCCGAACCGCCAAGGTGAACTTAGGCTAGCGGGCATTGTGTGGTGGGCGCCTCTTGTTGCCGCGACATCGTTGGGGGCCGGAGTTGGTGACCGGAGCGTACCATCGCATACCGGACAGGGCACGCCCAGCAAAGGTGTTGTCAACATGACGCGCATTGCTGGCCGGAAGGTGGGGGAAGCTCCTGGCCGCGTATGGGCGCCCAGAGGCGGGGTCAGAGTCAAAGACGGTTGATAGGAGGAGGGCGGGAAAGGGCATGGAGGGGATCGTATCGTTTCCTATGCTCCCACCGCTGCAGGGTGAGTTGAACGAAAAGCCGCCAGTGCGCTGTGCAGGTTCTGCTCGGCGGGAAGGATCGCCAGCCCATCCGCCTTCAGCCTGTGGATGATCCCTCGACGTGCTGCACCATCACCGGGGTCCAGCCTCTCGGACGGTTCGTTCATGAGGATCAACACGGGGTCGGCCATCAGCGCGGGGGCGATGGCCAGCATTCCGCGCTTCCCGCCGGACAGCAAGCACGACCGGGGCATGTTCCTCATGGATCAGGCGGCAGGGCTGGCTTTGGCGCGTCAAGGGCGAGGCTTCTCTGCGGTCGAGAATAGGTCGAAGAAGCTGCCGCTGCGCAGAAGTGTCAGCCCCGGCGGCACCGGCCGGTCATGGTTGCCGAGATGTATCCAGAGCAGGTAGTCAATCTTCTGAAGATACTCGGGCCTGAAGGATCCTGTGAAAAGCATTTCTTGAAGGACGGGTAGGCCACTTCGAATGTTTACGGCGGTTGCGGGGGCGAAGAAGCCCAGGCTGTAGCCTGACCGGTCCAATGTGATCAGCTGCGCCATGTGGTCATACACCCGCACGTCGCTGCAGCGGACGCCAGGTGCCGGCGCATTTTCTTCCTGCGCAGAAACCAGGATGGCTCCACGAGGGATATCCTGCAGGGCAGCGCGGAACTCTCCATACTGGCCGTCACACGCGCGCATCGCTACCGCAGCCGACCCGACCTGCATCAGCACCGCCGCCACCAGCAACGCCCCCAAGGGCAACAGCCTTCTGCCTGCGCCTGGCGCGACGCTTACAGCTGCAATGACCATGTAAGCGGCGACGGCTGGCAGGCGCATGTCGCCCAGCAACACACCATCTATCGAGGTCGGCACCGCCAGGTTTATGATCATGAGTCCGGCCGCCGAGGCCGTCAGTTCGCGGTTCCAGCGTAGCACGCCTGTGACCGTTAAGTAGATCAACAGCGACGCGCACCCGATGAAAACGGCCAAGCCGACGCTTGCGCCGCCCATTGCGCCTGCAAACAGGAACGGCGACTGGATCCCCAAGATTTTGAGCCAGACACTCCACTCTGGCGCGACCGGCGCCCCACCAAGCGGCAGCATCGCAAGCCGCTTCCACAGCAAGGCCGCTGGCAAGAACTGCGCAGCAAGCAGAACCCAATCCCGCACTGGCGTCCGCCAGGCCCGCGGGCGACCGAACACCTCATAAGCTCCCAGCATCGCGCCATACAGCGCAAGGGCGAGCAGATGGACGAAATACATCGCCGTCGCCACGGCCGTGAACATGACAAAGCGGAGCAGCCACGGCCGGTCCCGCATCGCGCGCCAGGCCGCCAAGCCCAGCAGAGCGCCAATCACGCCCAGGATATAGTTCAGAAAGCCCCAGGCCAGGAGTGCGTTGTAGCTGACCAGACCCATCAGCAGCGGCTCGAACCCGATTCGGCCAGTGAAGGCGCGCTGCAGCAACATCACAGCGCCGACTGTGCCCCACAGCAGCAGCACGATGCCGACCCGGCCCGCCACCAGCGTCGGCATGACCCGTGCCAGCGGCGTCAGCAGCCAGTCCAGCCCCATGTAGGGCACGAGGTAGTCCCGAATTTCGAAGAAGCGGGCCAGGTCGGGGTCGTCGGCGAGGTGCGCCCTGACGTGGATGCGGGCGAGATGGTTCAGGGTGTCCGAGGCAAGTGGGACTTCGACCAGCAGCAACGGGATCGCAAGGAGGACAGCGAGCGCAAAATAGGCAATCCACAAGGCTGTCGGGCGGGGTATGGCCCGGCAGCGGGTCAGGATGTTTAAGCTTGCCTCTGCCTTGTTTGCGGACGAAACAATCATGGCAAATCAGACACCCCCCGGCCAGGATGACTCACGTGCACGAATACGGCAGCACCTTCTACTCGTTCCTCGACTCGTTCGCCGCACGGTCGGCCAGCCGGATCGTGCCGCTGGTCGCGGCAGCCCTGCCCGTCGCCAGCATCGCGGACTTCGGCTGTGGCCAGGGTGCCTGGCTGCATGCCTGGCGAGGCACCGGAGCGGAAATCCTCGGCCTTGATGGGCCCTACGTGGACCGCAGCCGCCTCCTTATCCCGGAAAGCACGTTCCTGCCATCCGACCTGGCCGCTCCGATTGACCTGAACCGCAGGTTCGATCTGGTCCAAAGCCTGGAGGTGGCGGAACACCTGCCGCCCGCGTGTTCCGATGCATTTGTCGGCGCCCTTACGCAACACGCCGACGCGGTGCTGTTCTCGGCCGCCGTGCCGGGGCAAGGCGGGGAGCATCACGTCAACGAGCAGCCACTGGCGTTTTGGCGCGGGCTGTTTGCCGCCCGAGGGTATCATGCGGCGGACCTGGTCCGGCCCGCGGTGAAAGGGGATACTCTGGTGCAGCGCTGGTACGGCTGCAACATGATCCTGTATGTGAACGACGCCGGGGCGGCCCGGTTGTCTCCCTCGGCACGGGCCGCCATCATCCCGGATACGCAGCCGCTTGCCATCTATTGGACGCCGGCTGAGCGCGTCCGGCAATCGTTCGTCCGTAGGCTGCCCGTGTCCGTGGTGGACGTTCTGTCCAGCGTCAAAGCCACCTTTGCCGCCCGCCGCATGGCCGGCCGTTGAAGGAGAAGCATCGGATCTGAGCGGGCTTACCGAAGTCTGCGCACCGATAGAACCCAGGCAGGCTTGCGCTGCCTGGCTCGACCGCTGCCCACCTGTATGCCGAGCCGTGCAAGCCTGCTTAGGGCTAGCTGATCTTGCCGCCGCACTGACGCTGACAGGTTTCAGGAAGTCCGGCCTGCCCATATCCGCTAACCCCCGCCCGGCTTCGTGCCGACCGCGGCCCACGACATCTCGTTCACCCAGTCCAGCCGCACATCCTCAAGCCCTGCCTGATCCATCAGCGCAGCCACCTCCGCCCCGGTCCAGTAATGCGCGATGCGCGGCAGCATCTGGTCGAACACGATGGACCGCAGATGCGGGAAGCCGAACCTGGCGATCAGCCGGAAGTAGCTGATCGGCCGCACCCCCAGGCGCAGCAGCAGCCACAACAGCCCCGCCGGATACAGGGACAGGTGATGCACCAGCCCCACCGGCAACCGGCTGAACAATGCCCGCCGCAGCGGGTTCAGCCCGGCCGTCAGCCAGCGGTTGTTCTCCGCCCCATACACCCAGACCATCACCTGTCCGCCGGGCCGTGCCGCCTGCACCATGCGTGACAACGCCAGGCCGGGGTCCTGCAGATGGTGGATCACACCGATGGAGAACACGACGTCGAAGCGGTCCTGGTAGGGCAGCTCATATGCGCTGGCGCGCACGACCTCTAATGCCGGGAACTCAGCCAGCGTGTGCCGGGCCGCCGCCAGGGAGCGCTCGTCCAGGTCCGCCGCAACCCCGCCGGCACCGCCATACGTC
>CAXTOB010000060.1:0-20841 GCA_964245505.1 uncultured Acetobacteraceae bacterium
GGCCGGGTGGCGGGGGGGCGGGTGCAGGCCAACTGGCCCGGGCTCGCGCAGCGCAACCTGTTCGAGGACCGCGACCTGCAACCCACTACGGACTTGCGGGAGCTTGGGACCGGCCTGCTCGGGTCGCATCTCGGCCTGTCGCCCGCCGCACTGCGGCAGATATTCCCCGGCAGCGACGACGTCGTTCCAATGACGAGGCTGCTGCGCGTCTGACGCCGGAGGTATTGCGGAGCGTTGGTCGCCTGCACGCTAAACCTGGCGATTGCCTGATTGCGATAGGATGCAGTCGGTGATCGTCGCGAAGCTGGGATCAAGGCCCGTCAGGACCAACCCTCCGGCACGCGAGCGGAGGTGCGAATCGCCAACCGGCCAGGAAGTGTCTGCCGCAGCGGGGCGGCCTGGTCCTCAATGCGCGACAGCAGGGCGTCAACGGTGGCCAGCACCATGTCGCCGGTCGGCTGCTGTATGGCGGTGAGGCTGTATGACGGCCAGGCTGCCTGCGGCGCATCGTCATAAGACACGACCGACACGTCCTCGGGGATGCGCAGGCCCAGCTCGAAGCGCAGCACGTCCATCACCGCGAAGGCCATGTGCTCGCCCGCCACGAACACCGCGTCCGGATGCCGCTGGTTGCCGAACATCCGCCGCGCCGCCTCCTGGCCGCTCGCAAAGCCGAAGTCGCCCTCCTCGCGCGCCCACAACGCCATGCGCCCTTCCGCCATACCATCGCGGAAACCCTGCTCGCGGTCGCATTGGGTCGAGGCGTCGGCAGCGCCGGCGACGTAACCGATCCGCCGATGCCCGCCGGTCAGCAGGAACCTGGCCAGTGTTCGCCCGCCGCCCGCGTCATCGGACGTCACGGTCGAGAGCAGCGGGTCATCCTGGCTGCGGTTGAACAGCACGACGGGCACGCCCTCTTCGGCGCAGCGCTTGGCAAGGGTCGAGGACATGGCGACCGAGGCCATCACCACCCCGTCCACCTGGTGGTCCAGCACTTCGGCCACTACCCGCTCCACGTCGGGGCCGCTGCGCGGGACGATGAACAGCATCAGGTGGTAGCCGCGCGTCTGCAGCGCGGTGCACAGCGCCTCCACCACGACGGGACAGTACTGGTTGTCGAGCGAGGCGACGACGAGGCCGATGACCCCGGTGCGGCCGGTGGTGAGCGACCGGGCGATGATGTTGGGCCGGTACTTCAGTGCCGCCGCCGCAGCCAGCACCCGGGCGCGCATCCCATCCGATGCGGAGGCGCCCGGGGTGAACACGCGACTTACGGCGGACTGGCTGACCCCGGCGCGCCGGGCCACGTCGAGCGAGGACGCCATCAGGGCGAGGGCGGCACGCGGCGGCCGGTGTCGAACTCCTCCCACCCATGGCCGCCGAACGGGTCAACCCCGAGCTGGCGCATCACATGAGGAAAATCGACCATCACCCAGTTGTCCACGATCTTGCCGTCCTGGACTTTCCAGAAATCCATGTAGCGGATCTCGACCCGCTTGCCGGTCGGCGCAATGCCCATGAACTCGCCGGAATGGGTGGCCTCCTGGCGGCCGAATGCGGCCATCCACTCGCCCTCGGCCAGGCGCGCCTCGTCGATGCAGACCTTGTCGGAAAAGGCGGCCTGGAACGGGCGCTGCCAGTTGTCCTGGAATTCGCGCAGGCCGCGCTTGATGCCGCAGCCGGCATTGCCCATCCAGCGGAAGTCGGGAGCGAAGAACGCGCCGATCCCCTCGATCACGTGGTCGTTCAGGCCGTCAACCATCCCTTCCACCACTTGCCGTGTTTGCTCAGTCTTGCTGCGGTCGTTGTCCCGCGTCAGCTCCGCCTGCGGCGGCCGTGCTCCTACCATTCGCATCACCCCTTGACTGCCCCAGCGGTCAGGCCGGAGACGATTTGCCGCTGGAACGCCATCACCAGCAGGAACAACGGCGCCGTGATCGAGACCGCGGCGGCGATGGCCTCGACCTGGTCCGTGGTCGTGGTTTCGCGGTTAAAATACTGCGTGATTGCCGGGACCATCGTCTGCGATTGGCTGTCGAGCAGCAGGGCGCAGATCAGATAGTCGTTGTAGGCCAGCAGGAAGCTGAACAGCCCGGTGGTGATCACGCCGGGCCACATCACCGGCATGATGACCCGGCGGAACGCCTGGAAATGCGAGCAGCCGTCAACCCGCGCCGCCTCGTCCAGCTCGGCCGGGATGTTGGCGAAGAACGAGCGCAGCATCCAGATGGTGAAGGGCTGGTTGATCGAGACCAGCACCGCGATCACCGCCCAGGGCTGGCCGTATAGCGTGGGCGGCGCGGCCGAGACCAGGTGCAGCAGCGGCCCGAGCATTGGCGCCGCCCAGAGCGGGGCCAGCAACTGCCGGCTGCCGATGAACACCGGCAGGTAGCCGGCCGCCAGCACCGAGTAGGGCAGCGCGCGGAATACCAGCGATACCATCAGCAGCGAGAAGCCGAGCCCCGAGCGCACCCGCGCCAGGGCGTAGCCGGCAAGCGTTCCGACGCTGAGCGAGACCAGCACGACGCCTGCGGTGACGATCAGCGAGTTCTCGAAGTTGCGGTAGAAGGCGTGGCCGATCCAGACCGAGCGGTAGTGCTCCCCGGTGAAACCGATGAACGGCCGGCCGAACCAGGCGAGGCCCGGCACGGCGCGCAGCCCGGCATCGGCCGCGCGCAACAGGACCGGCAGCACGAACACCAGGGCGAGCAGTGCGACGAGCGTGCTGGCCGGTGCGCCGGCAAGCCAGGCCAGGGCGCCGGGCCGCGGGCGCGAGACGGCGCGGGCCAGGCGCGGCGTCGCCATGGCGACGGCGTTGTAGCCAAGCACCAGGGCGACGATCCCGAGCAGCAGGTCGGCCGGGCTGAGCCCACCGTTGGCCGCAAGCGTCGCCGGCCCGAGCAGCACTC
This sequence comes from uncultured Acetobacteraceae bacterium, assembly GCA_964245505.1. Classification (GTDB taxonomy): domain Bacteria; phylum Pseudomonadota; class Alphaproteobacteria; order Acetobacterales; family Acetobacteraceae; genus DASWOJ01. The sequence goes on from CAXTOB010000060.1 coordinate 2,910, forward strand.
GCAGCGGGTTGGCGGCGAAGGCGTCCACCGGCTGCTTGAACGACATCAGCGCCACCCACACCAGCGGGAACAGCGCCACCAACACCCAGCCGGCCAGGAACAACCCGGTCAGCAGCCGCAGCCTCACCGGCAGGCGGAGCGCGAGCGGCGTCGCCATCGCCTAGCCCCGCGCCCGGTCGCGCCAGGTGCGCAGCATCAAGGGGATCAGCAGCAGCACGATGCCAACCATCGTCAGCATCGACGACGCCGACGCCCGGCCGATCGCGCGGTTGCCGCTGAAGTTCGGATTCAGCAGGTCGAAGGTCAGCCACTGCAACGAGATCACGTGCGCCTGGCTGGCGAAGCCGACCACCTCGTCGAACACCCGGTAGGCGTCCATCAGGTGGATCAGCGACACGAACACGATCAGCGGCATCAGGTGCGGCACGATCACGTAGCGCAGCCGCATCCAGCGGGATGCGCCGTCCACCAGCGCCGCGTCAATCGAATCGTGGTTCAGCCCCTGCAGCCCGGCGTAGAAGATGATGAACGCGAACGGCCCCACGCTCCAAACGCGATACAGCATCATCAGCAGCTCGAGCGTCCAGTCATGCGACAGCATCGAGACGGGATGGCCCAGCATCGCCTGCAGCGCCGCGGTCAGGATGCCGTCGCTGTCGAACAGCCAGCGCACCGACAGCGCGCCGATCACCGGCGTGATGATGAACGGCAGCAGCGAGGCAAAGATCACGGGCCCGCGGAGCAGCGGCGTGGTCGCGTTCAGCGCCAACGCGAGCGCGAGGCCAAGCCCCAATACCAGCGGCAGGGTGATGAAGGTGAACATCAGGGTGAAGCGCAGGGCGCGGTAGAAATCGATGCTGAGAATGGCCGAGATCCCGGCGCCGCCGGGCGCGAAGGCAGACGACCATGCGCCCGGCTGCAGCAAGGCCGCGTAGTTCGCCCAGCCGACGTAGCGTGTGGTGACCACCGGCTGCCCCGCCTCGTCCATCACCGGCACCTGCTGCACCTCGGTGGTGCAGGTCGGGTTGGGGAAGCCCGGCGTGCATTGTTCCGTTTGCTCGGCACGGTAGGCGCGCTCGGTGTTCTGCACGCTCTGGAACGCGACGATCACCAGCGGAACCGCGATGAACAGCGCCATCAGCAGAACGGATGGCGCGACGAAGCCGATGAACGTGGAGCGGCGCATCGGCCTATTTCAGCACTCCGGCCTCCTTGGCCGACGTGATGTAGGCCGCGTCGGCCTTCGCGAGCGTGTCGGCCGCACTGCTCTTGCCGGTCAGGAAATCGGCGATGCTGTTGCCGACCGCAGTGTGGATCAGCCCCATCTGGGTCGAGATCGGGTAGGTCGGCGCCCCGCCCTTGAGCGATTGGATCGCGCCATCGGCCAGGCGGCCCGGCTTGAAGCCGGGAATGATCCAGACGGCATCGTCGTTGTGGGCGGCGACCATGCCGGGGCTCATGCCGGCGACGATCAAGCGGAATGCGGCCTCGGCCTGCGCGTCGGTGGCGTTGCGGGCGATGGCGGCGCCGTCCCACCAGACCGTGGTCGCCGGCTTGCCCCCAGGGATTGCCGCCGGGGCGGCGGCGGTGGCGATCTTGCCGACGACGGTCGACTCCTTCGGATCGTCCATGGCGCCGGCGCGCGATGCCCAGAAGTTGGCCATCGCGATCCGGCCCTGCTGGAATTGCTGCTGCACTGCGGTCGAGTCGTCCGACAGGTAATTCGGCTGCATGAACGCGGTCAGCTTCTTCATCGTCTCGAGCGTCTTGATCCCTGCCGGGCCATTCAGCGCGGGCTGGCCGTCAGGTCCGAAGAAGGCGCCGCCATAGCCGAGGTAAAGGTTGACGAACTCCTCGCCGAGGTTCCAGCCGGTCTTGAACGTGCCGCCGAGAGGGTAAGGGACGACACCGGCATCTTTGATTTTCTGCGCCGCCGCCAGCACGTCGTCCCAGGTCTTGGGAACGGCGATCCCTAGCTTGTCCAGGATGTCCGAGCGATACATCAGGCTCTGGTCGTTCACCATCATGGCGATGACCATCGTCTTACCGCCTAGCTTGATGATCTGGTTGGGCGACAGCGACTGCCCATACTTGGCGACAAGTGCATCGAGCGGGCGGATGTCGCCGGCGTTCAGCACGGCGACCACGCTGTCGTTGGACACGCCGGCGATCTGATACAGCGCCGGGTTGGCGGCAAGCGCCGCGGGCTGCTTGTTGCTGAACTCCTGGTCGAGCTCGGCGGAGAAGTTGCCGCACTCGGCCATCTGCGCCGTGGCATCCTTCCAGGCCTGGAAGCCGGCGGACAGGGACTTCAGCGGCACATCGTTTTGGAACGGACAGGCGGCCTGCGCGCTGGTGGCGGCGAGGGCGGGCAGCAGGGCGGCAAGCAAACCGATCGTGGCACGCATGATGGGTCTCCTATTCGGGAAGGCGTTGCCCGCTCGCGCGGTCGTAAAGGTGGCACAGGCTGGGATCGATGCGCATCGAGGCGGGCTCGCCGATGGCGGCGCGGAACGCCTTGTCGGCCTTGACCGCCAGCAGCGCGCCGGCGACGCGGAAGGTGACCATGCTGGAATCGCCCAGCAGTTCGACGGAATAGACGGGCGCGGCCATCTGCGGACTTGAAGCGTCGAGCTGCGCGTCCTCGGCGCGGAAGCCCAGCGTCACCTGGCCGCCATGCCGCGGGTCCAGCCCCTCGATCCGCACGCCGTCGCCGTGGAACACGCCATCGTCCAGCATGCCGTCCAGCAGGTTCATCGCTGGCGAGCCGATGAACCCGGCGACGAACGTGTTGGCCGGGCGGTCGTAGATCTCCATCGGCGTGCCGACCTGCTGGATCATCCCCTTGTTCATCACCACGACGCGGTCGGCCAGCGTCATCGCCTCGACCTGGTCGTGGGTGACGTAGACGGTGGTGACCGCAAGGTCGTGCTGCAGGTGCTTGATCTGTGCCCGCGTCGAGACGCGCAGCTTCGCATCCAGGTTCGACAAAGGCTCGTCCATCAGGAACACCGTTGGCTGCCGCACGATCGCCCGTGCCAGCGCCACGCGCTGCCGCTGCCCGCCCGACAGCTCCCGCGGGAAACGGTCGAGCAGCAGATCCAGCTCCACCATGCTGGCGGCCCGCCGCACCCGGGCATCGTGCTCGGCAGCCGGCGCCTTCCGCACCTTCAACGGAAAGCGGATGTTCTCGTAGACGGTCATGTTGGGATAAAGCCCGTAACTTTGGAACACCATTGCGACGTCGCGGTCTTTCGGCTCCAGCCGGTTCACCACACGGTCGCCGATGCGGATGGTGCCGCTAGTCGGGTCTTCCAGCCCGGCGATCATCCGCATCGTCGTCGTCTTGCCGCAGCCCGACGGCCCCAGCAGCACCAGGAACTCGCGGTCGGCGATCTCAAGGTCGAACCCATCGACGCCGACGAGATTTGCCCAGCGCTTGGTGACGCGTTCGAGCGTGATGGACGCCATCGCCACCTCTCTTGCATACGCTTGCAATGGCACCCTAGTCTCCGCCGCGGCAGGCATGCAAGCACTGCTTAGCATCCAGGGGGGGATGGCATGACCGACGAACGTGCGAGCGTGCTGGACCGGCTCATCATGCTGCTGGCGGCATCAGATGAGCGGATCGGCGGGGCGGCCACGGCGCTGCTGGCGCCGGAGTGCCGGGTCCATGTGGCGCATCCGGTGGGCGACCTCCATGGCTTGAATGCAGTGCTGGAGGGGTTCGTCCTACCGCTGCGCCGCGCCATGCCCGGCGTATTGCGCCGCGACGAGTTGGTGCTGGGCGGCCGCTCCCGCACCGGCTCGGGCGATTGGGTCGCCTGCCTCGGCCATTACGTCGGCAACTTCTCCGCGCCGCTTTGGGGCATCGCCCCACACGGGAAGCTGCTGTTCCTGCGCTGCGGCGAGTTCTACCGCTTGGTTGATGGCATGGTCGTGGAGGCCTTCATCCTGCCCGACCTGCTGGACATCATGCGCCAGGCCGGCTGCATGCCGCTCCCGGCTATGCTGGGCACCGAGATGCTGTTCCCCGGCCCGGCCACCCATGACGGCGTATTGCCCGGATGGCCCGCGCGGTCGGATGCCTCGGCCGCGCTGGTGGAGGCGATGCTGACCGACCTGCGCGCCTACGATCCCGCCACCTTCCAAAGCCGGGGCCAGACCGGCGAGCACGGCTACTGGCACCGCGACATGCTCTGGTACGGTCCCGCCGGCATCGGCGCCAACCACACCTATCCCGGATTCGACCGCGACCACCGCGTGCCGTTCCTGACCGCCTTCCCGGATCGCGTGGGCGGCAACCATTTCGCCCGTTTCGGCGATGGTGATTACGTCTGCTCCGGCGGCTGGCCGTCGATGACGATGACCCACGGCGGCCCTTATCTGGGCGTGCCGGCAACGGGACGGGCGCTGACGATGCGGGTAATGGATTTCTGGCGGGTCGCGGACGGCCGGATCATGGAGAACTGGGTGTTGCTCGACCTGCTGGACACGTTCAGCCAGATGGGCGTGGACCTGCTCGGCGCCGCAGCCGACCCGTCCCAGATCAGCCCTTGAACACGACTTCGGGCCGGAAACGGTCCTTCGCGTCTGAATGCAGGTCCCAGAATGCCTCGGCGATCCGCTCCGGGGCGAACGCCGTGCCGGGCTGGATCTGCCCCGCTACCGTCACCGTGCCGACGTGGATCCCCTCCGGCGCGAGCTCCTTGTGCAGCGTCAGCGCGAGGCTGCGAAGCCCCGCCTTGCCAACCGCCAGCGACGCCGCCGGCAGCCAGCCGGTCGGGTCCAGCGCCAGGCCGCCGCCCGTCAGCAGGATGGTCCCGCTGCCGCCTGCACGCATCGGTGGCAGGACGGCCTGAACGGCAGCGAGTGCACCGGCGACGTTGACCTGGAAATCCTCGACCAGCGACGCGGGACTGAGGTTGGACGGACCACCCTGCGCCATGGTCGCGCGATACGCATTGTAGATCAGCACCTGCACCGGACCGCCATCCATGATCGCGGCACTGAGCCCGGCTGGATCGGCCGCGTCGGCTGCCCGCATTGTTACGCCGTCAATCGGTGCCACGCGCGCCGGGTCGCGCGCCAGCCCTGTGACGGCAAAGCCGCCCGTGGCAAAGCGATGTGCGAGCGCGGCACCAAGGCCGGGTCCGATCCCGACGACGACCGCGCGCGGGGCGCCAACCCCGCTCATGCACTCTCTCCCACTACGGCGGCAGCCGGCGGATCGCGCAGCAGGGTGGCGCCGATCCTGGCGCCCATGCCCTTCATGTAGGCAAGCTGCACCAGCAGCATCCCCAACGGCTCAGTATAGCGTGCGAGCTGCAGCGGCCCGGCATCAACGCCGTCCGCGCCGATGTCGGCGACCAGTCCAAGGACCAGCGTCCGTGCCGCCGTGTCGTCGCCGCATACGAAGACGCCAGGGCGCACGCCGCCGAGCTGCATGGTCGCGGAGTGCAGCACCTCCGCGAAGGGTGGAACCGCTTTGACGACCCGCGCGGCCGGCGCTGTTTTGGCCATCTCCTCTCCGGCCGAGGTCGAGGTGCCGATCTCCAATCCGCTCATGTCCGGCTTCAGCGGATTGGTCGTGTCCCACACCACCTTGCCCGCAATCGCCTCCGCTACGCCCCGCACCGCGTCCAGCATCACGCTCCAGGGCGTGGCGACGATCACCGCCTCGCCGAACCGCGCCGCCTCCGCGGGCAATCCGGACCGTACGTCGCCGCCGATCGCTTGCGCCGCGGCGTCCAGCTTAGCCTGGCTGCGGGCGAAGCTGACCACGATCCGATGCCCCTTCGCCGCGAGCCGTTTGCCGAGCCCGGTGCCGATGTTGCCGGCGCCGATGATGCCGATGTCCATGCGTGCTCCTCCATGGCCGTCAGTGCGGCGACCTTGCGACGTCCAGGGCGCGGGCGAGATCGGGGCCGGTCATGCCGGTGTTGTAAACCGGCGTGCCCGCGTCGAACTCGCGCGCCCGGGCCAGCGTGCCCACAAGCACCGGATCGAAGCCGGCATCGCGCACCAGGCCGGCCGCAACCGCGAGCGCGTCCTCGTCGTCTCCCGCCAGCGGGATGCCGATCCGGTCGCCTGCGCGATGCGCCTCGGTTTCCAGCAGCTTGAAATAAACCGAGTTGAAGGCGCGTACGAGACGCGCGCCGGGCAGCAGGCGCGCTACCGGCAGGCCCGAGCCTTCACCGGCCGCGATGGCATCCCGGGCGAAGGCGCCGTCGCGCTCGGGATAGGGATTGGCCGAGTCGATCACCACCTTGCCTGCGACGAGTGGCGCGACGCCGGCGGCAAGCTCCGGCCAGGCGCCATATGGGACTGAGCAGAACACGACCTCGCCGAACCGGGCCGTGCCCTCCGGTGTACCAGCCGAGCCGTTGATGCCTACCTTGCCGAGCAACGGGCCGAGCGCCTCGGGGTGCCTTGAGCCGAAGCGTACGGTGTGACCGGCCTGGGTCCATAGCAGGCCGACAGCGCCCGCAATGTTGCCGGCGCCGATGATGCCGATGTTCATGGTGCTTCTCCGAGCAGCAGGGGCGTCACGGCGGGCGCCTGCCGGGTTTCGTATATCAGCGGGTTGAGGCTGCCGACCCAGTTCTCGACCAGCTTTCCGTCTTCGGATCGCATCAGGTGAAGCTCGCAGAAGGTGAAACGCCTGTTAGTCGCGGCGATCCCGTTCAGCGGCCCGGTATCGTCCGCCGACGCCTCGAACCGGACCATCACGCGGCCGTCGGCGAGCGGGGCGATGTCCCTGATCTCCATACGCCCATTGCTGAAGGCCGCACCCAGCGTCGAGGCCAGTATGCGGCCATACTCGTCACGCCCGACGATCTTGCCGCCGGGCTTCAAGCCGGTGTCAACCACCACGCCATCTGCCACGACGTCGGCGAATGCGGCAGGGTCGGCGCCGCCCAGCACGCCCTCGACGAAGCGGCGGGCTGCCGCCAGGTTACGTTCGATTGCCGCCGCATCGGCCTCGATCATGCGGACACTCCCATTGTTGTCGTGACGCCTAAGCTGGCATAACAGGCCGAGGTCGTGTCACGCATCCAGACGCCGACGTTGCTGACCAATGTCGCCGCGGCAATCAGCGCGAAGCCGCGATGCGCCAGCAATTGCAGCAGGCCGGGCGGTCGTTCGTCCGTCTGTCGCCGGGCGGTGTCCATGCTCACACCGGCCCGCGCAACGCCGCGCCGCGCACGCCCACTTCGACGCGCACCAGCTTGGCCGGCTCGAGGTCCTCGGTGGGCACCGTCATCGTGCCGCCCGTGGTGGTCACGTAAACGGCGTGACCGTCCGCCTCGGTGCGGCCGAATGCGACGGCCGTGGCGCCGACCATGCCGTGCTCGGCCCCGGCCAGGGTGGTCCGCCGGCCATCCGGCGTCAGCCGCACGAGCGAGCGCGCGGGATGGGTGGCGATGTAAAGTGCCCCCGCTGCATCGATAGCGAAGTCGTCGGCACGCAGCCGCTCGGCATATGGGGCGAGCGGGCCTGCGTTCCCACCGGTGATGGGTGTGCGGTAGATCGCATCGCTCCCGGTCACGGAGATATAGGCGTGCCCGGCAAAGACCTTGATGCCGTTCGCGCCGGGTGTGCCGGAGGCGTCCGCCGGCGCGAGCTTTGGGTCCGCCAGCCAGGTCGTGACGCTGCCATCCCTGGGGCTCACGGCGTAGATCAGGCCGCCCATCGAATCGGCCACCAGGAAACGATCGTCCAGCGGCGTCATGCCGTTGAGGAACGCCGCCTCGGGCAGGTCTGCGACGCGCGAGACCGATCCATCCGGCGTCGCGCGCCAGATCACGCCGGGAGGTTGACCCGGCGTGCCGCCACTGATGATCAGCGAACCATCGGCGGCAAAGGCCAGCCCGGCGACTGGCGTGTCGAACTGGGTGAACGGCGTTACCGCTCCGCTGGCGGGATCGACACGGACGATCGCCCGGTCGGTATGCAGCGTGACGAAGATCGCACCGGCCGGGTCGATGGCGATGTTCTCGACGAAGCTGCCCTTGGGCCAGGTCGCCACGACTCTTGTCGGGGCATAGGCGTTCTCGCCGCCATCGTGCTGCATCGCTGTGGCTCCCTCACGTGAACGGGGTGATTGGCTGGCTCACCACTCCAGGCTCGATGCCGCGAGTTCATGGAGCGGCGTCACCGTCGCCCAACGCTCGGCGATCTTGCCGTCGCGGATGCGCCACAGCACGAAACCGTGGAACTCGGCGCGCTGGCCGGTCTTGGGGTCGGTGGCGGTCCAGACGTTCCGCACCGCCACCTTGTCGCCCTCCGCGACGGCGTCCCGCACCTCGACGCGCAAGTCCGGCAGCATGTTGTGCATCGCCTGCATCATGGCCTTGTCGCCTGCCACGCCGGTCGGCTTGCTGCCGGGGCCGTCGTGGTCGAGGAAGTCGGCCGCCATGTTGCGGTCGATGGCGGCGAGGTCGCGGCGGTTCACGAAGTCCTCGAAATGATCGAGCACGAGCCGCTTGTTGGATGCCGCAGTTTCCGCCGGCAGCGCGTCGCGCGAGGTCATCCGAGGTTGGCCCAGACCGTCTTGTGGGAGGTTCGGCAGATGCCATCCATGTGCGCATGACCTGTCCCGAAATAGTGGAACGGGCCGGAGCAGTGCGGCATGATGATGGAACGGAAGTCGGTGCATGGCATCCCCGTGTCCATCGCCTCGCGGATAGCGAACTCGTCGGCGCGGTCGTCCATCGGGTCTGCCATGCGGAACAGGTTCTTGGCCCGATCCTCGTGCCGCATGCAGCCCCAGGGTCCGTTCTCGAACGCGGCATAGGCGGCATTGATTGCGCGATTGGCGTCGGCTGCCGAGGCTTTCTGTGTGCGGGTGATCGTGTCTTCGGTGGTCGGGTCACTCACTTCCGTCACCTCGCCCGCTTGCGCGTTGACCCATCTGCTGCCGATCAGCAACTGTCCCGGCGCGATCGTTTCTTGCCTGGGCTGCACCAGCGCGGCAGTGTGGGCCGAAACGGTTTCGGTGTGCAGCGCCATCACGGTCACCAGCGTCTCCGTGTATCACTCTGGGCGATGTGTAAGCTCGGGCGCCATTAGTCAAATCGAATGATACGATGATCCTCATCACACTGATCAATACTGTCAGGTGCGGCTCCGCCCGATGGTGGCGACCAGTTCAGGGAGCCAGATCTGCGCCGGGTCGGACGAGGTCCGGCGATGCCACGCCATACGGACATCGTAGCCATCGGAGGGAAGCGGCACCTCACACAAAGCAAGCCCAGCGGCATCGGCGCAGTTTTCGGCCAGCCGCCTCGGCAAGGCCGAAACCGCGCGGAACCCGTGCAGGAGAAATGGGACCGCCAAGAAGTGCGGCGTAGTGTAGATCACCGTACGGCTGCGCCCGGCTGCGCTGAGCAGGTCATCCAAGTACCCGAATGGCTCGCCACGCAACGAGACGAGGATGTGCGGCAAGCCGACGTAGTCATTGAGCGAAAGCGGCGGGCTTACTCCGCAAGCCTGGGCGTCGAACAGGCAGACGAAGGTTTCATGATAAAGGGTCGCCACGTCCAGGTCGCCGCCGACTGCGGGAAAGTGGCCGATCGCCAGGTCGATCGCCCCTGACGCCAGCAGCTCGGTTGCGACCTGCCGCTCGACCGATCGCGCGATCACCCGGATACCCGGCGCGTCCCGCTGCATGGTCCGGAGCACATCCTGCATGACGGCCGCTTCAGCCTGGTCCGAGAGGCCGACGCGAAAAGTCCTGCGGTCTGTGCCGGGGCTGAACGCGCGACTGCTGAACACCTCCTCCCGCAACTCACCGAGGATGCGCGAGACCGGGACGATCAGGTCGAGCGCGCGGCTTGTCGGCTGCAGACCGGTCGGCGTACGGACTAATAGAGGGTCATCGAACATGTCGCGCAGGCGGGACAAGGCGTTGCTCATGGCGGGCTGGCCGATGCCCATGCGCCGGGCGGCTGCCGTTACGCTGCGCTCGGCAACCAGTATGTCGAGTGCCACCAGAAGATTGAGATCGAACCGCCGCAAGCGGTCCAACGTCGTCGGTTCCCGTGCCATCCAGCCTCCGATGTATGAGCAGCGGACGGCTAGATGGGGGTCGCGGTGCGCGGATCGGAGGTGTGGACGTTATTTGCCCCAGCCATGTAGGGGTCGGGCGATGCGGACGAAAATCGGGCGTCCCAGCTCCAGCATGCGGCTCTTCGGCGTCGGCCAGACGGTCAGGGCCGATCCGCCGCCGATGCGGCTGGACCGGACCGAGCTGGCGCACGCCATCGCGGTGCAGGCCGCGAACATGGCCATGGCGGCGGCGGACCGGCCTACCCATCGCCATCTTGCCGGGCGGCGGCGACCAGACGGCGATCAGGTGGTGATCCGGCAGCGTGGGGAAGTGCCGCACGGTTGATCGAGGACAGCGGCTTCGGGCCGGTGGGCGCCGGGCCGCTTTCCCCGGCCCGGGCATTCGAGCCGGGGACGCCTGCCTACAACCATCCCATGTCCGTTGCTAAGATACGGCGAACCCTCGGACCGGAGTGACGAACATGGGCGACGTTGACACCCGACCCGCGGCGGTCGTGGACGCAGGCTCGGCGGAGGCGGCAACAGCGGCTGCCAACCCGGCCGACCCTTATTTGCGCGAGGCGCAGACCTTTCCGCGTCTGATGCCGGAGCAGATCGCCCGCGCCCAGGCATTCGGCGCCGTCGAGGACCTGCCAGCGGGCACGATGCTGTTTGAGCGCGGCGACCATACGGTGGATTTCTTCATCGTGCTGCACGGCGCGATTGAGATTTACGAGCCTGCCCCTGGCGGCGGCGACCGGGTCATCACCGTCCACGGCGAGCGGCAGTTCACCGGCGAGCTGGATCTGTTCAACGACCGGCTGATCCTGGTCGGCGGGCGCATCGGCGCCGGGGGTGGGCAGGTGGTTCGTATGAACCGCGCCGCCTTTCGTCGCCTGCTCGCTGCCGAGCCGGACATCGGCGAAGTGGTGATGCGTGCCTTCATCCTGCGCCGGATTGGGTTCATCGAGCACGGGCAGGCCGGGGTCACGCTGGTCGCCTCGCGCGAGGATGGCGTGGGCGACTCCTTGCGCATCCAGCGTTTCCTGGGCCGCAACGGCTATCCCGTGCGGGTGCTGGATGTGGACAAGCCCGGCGCCGAAGGCGAGGAGGCCCGGGCTGTGCTGGCCGCGCACGGCTTCGGCAACGATGACCTACCGGTCGTGGTGTGCGGCCCGGATCGCGTGTTGCGAAACCCAGGCAGCGCGGCGCTTGGCGCCTGCCTGGGGCTGACGGAGGAGCTTGACGGGAACCAGGTGTTCGACGTGGCCGTGGTCGGCGCCGGGCCGGCCGGGCTGGCCGCGGCGGTGTATGCGGCCAGCGAGGGGCTGGGCACCGTGGTGCTGGAAGCCGAAGCGCCGGGCGGCCAGGCCGCGACCAGCTCACGCATCGAGAACTACCTGGGCTTTCCCACTGGCATCTCGGGTGGGGCGCTGGCGGGCCGCGCGCAGGTGCAGGCGCAGAAGTTCGGCGCCCGCATCGCCGTGCCGCGCGCCGTGGTGCGGCTGGACTGCGCCGCGCGGCCCTACGCGCTGCACCTGGACGACGGCTCGGTGGTGCAGGCGCGGGCAGTCGTGATCGCGACGGGCGCGAGCTACCGCACGCTGGACCTGCCCGGCTTCGACCGCTTCTCCGGCGGCAACGGCATCCACTGGGCGGCGACTGCCATCGAGGCCGGGCTGTGCGAGCGGGAGGAGGTGGCCGTGGTGGGCGGCGGCAACTCGGCAGGCCAGGCGGCGGTGTTCCTGTCGCGGAACGCCGCGCACGTACACATCCTGGTGCGCGGCACGGGCCTAGCGGCAAGCATGTCGGACTACCTGGTGGGCCGGATCGAGGCGTCGGACCGGATCACACTGCATACGGAGACGGAGGTCACGGCTTTGATCGGGGGGCGGCACCTGGACGGGGTGGAATGGACGAACCGCCGCACTGGCGCCGTGGAGCGGCGGCCCATCCACAACCTGTTCCTGATGCTGGGCGCAGTGCCCAACACGGGCTGGCTAGGCGGTTGCGGCGTCGTGCTGGACGAGCTCGGCTTCGTGCAGGTTGGAGCGGAAGCTGGATCTGATCCCGCCGACCCTGCCTGGTCCGGCCGCCGGCCGCACGTGCTGGAAACCAGCAGGCCCGGCATCTTTGCCGTCGGCGATGTGCGCGCCGGCTCGGTTAAACGGGTGGCGTCGGCAGTGGGCGAGGGGTCGGTCGTGGTGTCGTCCGTGCACCAGGTGTTGGCGGGGCTGTGATTGGAGGCCGGGTCCGGCCGCGGGTGGCGGGATATTGCGGTTGGAAGACCGATCGAAAAATCGGCGGACCTGGATGGCGAATGAGCGGCCGTCCAAGCCGAAGGAGTATCGTCCTCGCGGCAGGCAGGGCAAAACGACAGGAAGACCTCACAGATATCGTCTGGTTTATCACCCGCGCGTCCAGCGGCTTCGGCTGCGCTTTGGCTGAGGCCGTGTTGGCCCGCGGCGACCACGCCGTGCTTGCGTTCCGGTGCTATAAATCGGCGCGGGATTCCGGCGCCGATTGGCCTCGCAAGTGTCTGAGCCGCTTGCGATCTGTGGGGTCCCCAGGAGATGCTGAACGACAGGCGAGCAAACTGCATTGGGCCTCTGCCGCATTGTTTTTGATGTCGCTCCTGGCCTTGGCGACCAGCCTATACAAAGTCCGGGTGAACGATCCCTGACCTCGCCAGCGCCTCGCCTTCACCGTCCTTGGTCTAACCTGCAGATTGCTGGTCCGCGCCCTCCTTCCGAAATCAATCGCGGCAGCTGTCCCGGTCATCAGCAATGCCGTCCGCCAAATCACCTCCAACCGGGCTAAGCAGGCTTGCGCAGCCTGTCACACAGATGGCCTGCGGCCGTGCCAGGCCGCGCAAGCCTGCTTAGTTTTTCGTCCGTGCGCAAACCTCCAGAGGTTTGCTTAGGTTCACCTTGTCCATCAAACGAATCGATGCCGTTGGCGGGTTCGATGGTTCCGTGCGTAATCTGGTGAATGGTGATCACTCTTCACGATGAGCCGGATTACGCCTATGACGATTCGGAACTGGGAGTGATCTTGTTCTCCTGCGCACTTTTGTGGTCGGGGCATCGCCATTGCTCTCGGTCCCCATCTTTCTAATGCGTGTTACCGGTGTGGCCTACAACGTTGGTAAAATTGTAAGTTGTTCGCGCTAAAACACCCAGCCCGCGCTGTTGCGGGGATCGAGCTGTTGCCGATCATCAATACGGACTTGCTGCTTGCACTGCGGTGAGAGGCGTAGTCGCAGGCGCTAAGTTGGTTGCCGATATTTCGGAGCTCACTGCAATATCGTTTGTTTGACGCTTAATTTTCGCCACTTCCTGTTCAAGGGTTTGAACACGATCCGAAAGGTGAGCGTTGGGATCATAGTCGAGACGGCGCTCGTATTCCGCTAAAGCAGCGTAAGCTTTCTTCGCGAATGCAATAAAACGCATTTCCTTGTCTCCTCGTCAATCTGCAGTAAAGGGATAGCCAGCAGACAAAGCTGGGAGCCGCGCGCCTGCGTCGGCGGCGACTCTGGCCCTGTGAGCTTTGCCGGAGCGCTGCGGTCCCGCAACGGTCGGCTGCACATGGAACCGAACGAGCTGTTCGATGACCTTCCCCGTGCCACGGAATCCGAGATCGCTTTGCACGCGCGCTGTCACGACGCCCGTGAAGCCCCGCTCGGACCCGGCTGCCGGCGCGACGGTGAGCACCCGCACCAACCGCGTTTCGGTGCGGGGATCTGTCGCCGACTGTGTCGGCTTGCACGCCTGCAGGCTTGGAAGCGCGGAGCCCAGGGCCGGCAGCCTGACCCCGCTTCGGGTCCGCGGCACGGTCGTCATATGCGTTGCACGACCGCCTGCAGCAGGCGTGCGCGTCCTTCCTGGAAGTTGCGTCCGAGATTGGCCGTCCGGGTTGGGAAGTCCGGTCCCATGATGAGCGGAAGGGCTAGAGGCCTCAGCGGCTCCGGCCTGGTCTGGGCCGCAGTGCTTTGGGCTTGGAACCAGGCCCGTCCGGCGTCCGTCGCGTCAACCCATTCGACGATTTTGAAGCCGCATGCCTCGAGCACATGCCTCGTCGCATCGGAGGTCAGCAGGAAACTCGCGGCCGGGTCGCGGGCCCACGGCACCGGGAAGTGCAGTGGGCCCTCGTCACCCGCTACGACGTCATACATCGCGAACCGTCCGCCGGGGCGGAGTACGCGATGCACGCCGGCATAGAGTGCGTGGCGGTCTTCGATGTTCATGACGACATGCTGGGTCCAGGCGAGGTCGAAGCTCTGGGCCTCGAACGGCAGTTCGGTCGCGTTGCCCGTCATGTGCGTGACTCGTTCCGAAAGACCGGCACGCCGCGTCAGCATGTTGGCGAGATCAATCAGCGATGGGTTGAGGTCGATGCCGGCAACTGTGCAGCCATAAACGGAGGCGAGATGCCGGGACGGGCCGCCAAGGCCGCACCCGACATCGAGCACGGAATGACCCGGCGCGATCGCGAGCTTCTCCGCCAGCGCGGTGGTGGCCGCCGCGCCGCCGACATGGAACTGGTCGAGCGGCGCCAAGGCCATCCAGGGGATCGCTCCCTCCCCGAGGCCGGCTTGCTGCAGCACGCCTTCGACGCGGGAGACGAAATCGCTGGCGCCATACTGTTCGACGATTGAGACCTGGCCGGTCATGTTCGTTCTTCCTGGTCGAGGGTTGAGAGCGGGGACGGAAGGCGCGCGGCGTCTCAGGCCGAGGCTACAAGCTTCAGCGCCGGCAGCTTCGCGGAGAGGGCCGTGATCGTGCGCTGTTCTTTCCACGCCGCGTTGGCCATGGCGGAATGGGGGGCGGATGGCGCTGGGAAGCCTTGCTGGCGCTCGTAGTGGGCCGAGTTCATGCCGGGCCGCATCGGCACCGTCATGAATGCGCCCAAAGCGCGCAGCGTGTTGACGACGGTGCGTTGCGCCCTGGGCTGCGCGGCGTATCGGCGCGTGATCGTCTCGAAAGCCTCCGGTTCCCGGCCGGTGACCGCCAGCACGTGGTCGGTTGGGCCGCCGAGCGCGAAGGCGCCCTCATCCTGGTCCCGGAGGTAATAAGGCAGTTCGCTGAGCAGCAGCGGGTCGAGGCCGCCCATGCGGGCCGCCTTGAGGAACATCCACATCGGCACCTTCACGTGCCGGACCTTGCGGCCGATGACCCGGCCCATGATCCGCGTCATCTCGTTGACGGTGATCATCTCGGGGCCGGTCGGCCGGTAGGTCTTGCCGGCGTGCCTGGCCGGGTCGATCAGGGCAGCGACCGCGACACGGGCGATGTCCTCGTCTGACGGCGGCGCGTTGCGGCTTTCGCCATTCACCGGCATCGGATACAGGCCCAGCAGCGCTGCGTAGTCGATCAGTTCCAGATACGGAAAGCTGGCGAAGAAGCCGGGCGCCACCGTCGTGGTCGCGATTCCAGGCAGCATCTCGAACAGGCGGTCGGCCAGCCAATGCTGCCGCGTCGAGATCGCGGGATGCGAAGGGCTGGCGAGCCACTGCGTAAGTGCGACAATGGACTCGAGTTGCGCCTGCTTGGCCGCAACGACGAAGGCTGCGGCGCTCTGGATCATGTAAGCGTGGAATGGCGGGCAGTAGTAGGCTCGCGCGGTGCCGCGCATCGCACCGAGCAGTTGCTCGGGATCGAACAGGTCGGCGACAACCACGTCCGCTCCTGCCTTCTGCAGCCGCTCGCTTCGAGCGTCGAGACGGTGCACGACGGCGCGGGTTCGCTGTCCCTGTTCGAGCAGCTGATACACGACCGCGCTGCCGGTCCTGCCGGTGGCGCCGGTCACGAGGATCATTGGATTGGCCATGGGACATTCCTCTTGTTGCAGCGGCGCCGCGGGATGAACTGTTGCTACAGGCCGCCGCGTATGCCTGTATATACAGCTATTTGGCCTAGGTTCAGGCCGTCATTGCCGCCTGGACCTTGTCGAAAAGGCCCATGACGGCCGTCCGGCCGTCACCGCCGACCATCTGCACGGCTCGCTCCTGCGCCCTTTGCCAGGCGGGCCCAAGCGCGCGCAGGAGGTCCGCGCCCGCATTCGTTATCTGGAGCGGCAGACCGCGTCGGTCCTTGCCATCCGAAACCTCCTCCAGCCACTCGTTTTCCAGCATCACCCGCAGATTCCGGGTCAGCGTCGAGGAGTCGAAGTGCAGCCAGCGGCCGAGATCGCTGCGCCTCACCGGGCCGTAGGCGGCAACTGTGGCCAGCAAGGTCACCTGGGTGGCCTGGACGCCGAACGGCCGGACTTCCTCGTCGTAAATCCCGGTCAGCACGCGCGACAGATACCGCGTCCGGCCCATGAGGCACTGCGAGGTGATGAGGTCGGCTATGTTGGGCGGCTTTGGCATGCTGGTGCGCCCTTTCTCTGTATATGCAGACTAGAATCTGCATATGCAGGCTCTGCTGTCAAGGAAGCTTGACCCTTCGGTTGACTTTGCCGCCGCTTGGCATCCGGCACCATGGCAGGCTTCACTTGACACACTCGTGGTAGGCATCCGAGCCTACAACGTAACGCTCACACGACCGCCGGGTCAGAGATGCTGTAGTAGTTCTCTTGTCCTAATCCGCTGGTAGTTCCGCGAGAGCGCCGCAACCGGGTCGTGCGTGAGCCGCCGATCAGGCTTTTGCCGTCCAAAATTCCCGCCTGAACGGTGGAAGACCATGGCAGAACGAGCGCCTTCCACGATCCGACCGACAACATCCTTCGATCTTCCATCGCTCAGGGGCGTCATAGACCGTACCGACTTGTTTCCCTCCGAGATGATGGAGGGCATGGTAGCAGGCTACTTGGATGGCAGCGCCCCAAATGATCTATGGCTGACCGTCGTGGCTGAGAGCACCGCGGCCGGCGTCGCATACTATGTTCCCGAGCGTTTAACGAACGGGACGTGGAACCTGCTCCTCATCGCCGTGGACCCTGTGCTGCAAGGGCAGGGGCTTGGCCGCGATTTGATGATCCACATCGAAAACGACCTACTCAAGCGCAATGCTCGCCAGCTACTTGTCGAAACGTCCGGCGTCCCGGAGTTCGAACGCACGCGCACGTTCTATCGCAGGATCGGTTACCAGGAGGAGGCGCGAATCCGCGACTTCTACGACGTAGGCCAAGACAAGGTAGTGTTTCGAAAAGTGCTGTTCTGACAAAGCTCACGCGACCTCCGTCCGCCTTGCCTGAACCACAGCCGGGGCTGGGGTAACTGCACCCACGCCCCTGGTCCCTGCAGCCCGGTGGAAGCCGCTCACCCAGCCGCAGTCCAAGTAAGGTAATGCACAACCCAATCAGCCACGGCCATCGGTCAGCCTGATGACGCCATGTGAGCCGCTGGATTACGGATGTCCGGCAGGTGCTGCACGGGCTCCAAGGAGCAGCCAAGTACTTGCTGCCGCGGCGAGGGTGGTGGCGGCGCCAACGAGAAAGACGGCGGGCCGACGCGGCTGGCGAGCCGGCCCATGCTGGGTGATGTCAGCGAGATGACCAGCGGCACCGGCAGCAGCACAGCCCCCGCGCCGGTAGCGGAGTAGCCCAGCACTTCGATCAGGGCATATGGCAGCAAGACCAGAAACCCGCCCAGCGCGCCGTAAAGCAGGAAGGTCAGCAGCCACACGCCGATGAACGGCGCGGAGACGAACATCGCGAGGGGCATCATCGCCGCCTCTCCCCGCCGGCGTTCCGCGAGTAGGAACAACGCGAGCAGCACCATGCCAGCCAACACCACCACGGCCGGGCGTGACGCAGGGCGCATCACGACGTTCGGGCTTGCCGACATACGGGGCGCGATCGGCGCGGGGGCGGACGAGGGCGCCGAGCCACACGGCCGCCACCGTCGGCCAGATGGCCGTGGCGTTCCCGGCCGTGT
>CAXTOB010000061.1:0-20695 GCA_964245505.1 uncultured Acetobacteraceae bacterium
GTGCCGGGATCAGCCTGTTCGACTTGGCCGGGCTTTACGCCGATCTGGCAGACGGCGGTGTCATCCGGCTGCCTACTGTCGTGGGTAGCGCTGGCGTCGTGGGTAGCGCCAGAAAATCTAGTACACTGGTCAGCCAGCGCGCAGCCGCCGACGTGGCGGCCATCCTGCGTGCACAGCCGGCGCCGCCCGGTGTCGCGCCCGACCCGGCGCATCCGGTCGCCTACAAGACCGGAACGTCCTACGGCTTCCGCGATGCCTGGGCCGCGGGCTTTACGCCGGGCTACACGGTGGTCGTTTGGGTCGGGCGCCGCGACAATACGCCGCTGCCGGGCGCCACAGGCCGGGACGTCGCAGCGCCCGTTTTGTTCCAATTGTTCGGCCTGCTGCCGGCCGAGGCGGCGATGCCAGAGGTGGCCGTGAGTACTCGCGCATCCGTCGCCCCCGCGCTCGCCCGCGTGTCCGGCCCGCCGGCGTTACGGATGATGTTCCCGCCCGGCAGCGTGGACGTGGCCTACGACGCGGCTGCGGCGATCGACTTGCGCGCCGCCGGAGGCCAGCCGCCTTACCGCTGGCTGGCAGACGGCAGGCCGCTCCCTTCTGCACTGCACACGCTTTGGTCGCCCGACGGGCCCGGCTTCGTCCATCTCACGGTGTTGGACCAGGCCGGCCATTCGGCCTCAGCAGATGTCCGGCTCGTGGGGGAGTAGTACCAAACCCTCGTATGCTCTGACCGTTCTGCAGCGCCTGGCGGTTCTGGAATGCTATGCCATAAGAGTGGCGCGGCATGGCAGTGTGCAGTTCGGTTCAGTTTAACAACACTAAATAGAAAGCGTTTCGAAAATCATGATCCGTCTCTCAGCAGGGGGGGTATCTTTCATCCATGGTGGGTCGTTTTTTCGGCGAGACCGAATACTAACTGCCCTCCGCACTGACCTTTACCTTCCCGAACCGTCACTGCGAGACGCGCTTCCGGCGCGGTCCTGGGCGCGACGGAAACGGTCAGAGCAAAAGGCGTTTGATATCAGAAGAAGTGGCCTTTGATGTAATATAATGCGGCTACTCTAATCAGCCGAGTCACGCCTTCTGAAGTACCCTCCGCAGATCGCGAATGTTTTGCAATTTTTCAAGTGTGAAAACACTCTTAATAAGAGCATCCGTCTGCACTTTGCCTATGATCGGCTCACAGAGATCGCGAGCCTTCTGGATGACCTCGTCGCGCGGCATCGGATTGTCGGCGGTTCCGCGGACCGCGGTGACGCGATCACTCAAGACCGTGCCGTCATTCATGGTGATTTCCACGATCGCTTGCCGCGCCGGCTCCAGCTTCTGCAACTCCTGACTGTCGATCAACTGAACCTTTGCGCGCTGGCGAAGAACCGCAGGGTCGCTCATTCGCGCCTTGTCGTGAGCGGCCTTGAACGACGCCGTCTTGTCCAACAGCATCACGGCGATCATGTGTTGAAGGCAGATATCCGGCATCTCACGGTTGTCCACCGTGCGTGCTTCGGTATGTGCCAGACGGACGACGATCGATTTTATGTCGTCAGGGCTCACCTGATGCTTAGAGAAAATATTGCTCATGGCGTCGAGCGGCGCTTGGATCGGCGAGCCCACAGTCCACTTCTTGATATTGGTGCGGGCGATTTCGTAGCGTTGTCCAAGCTGTTCGATCAAAAGCTCCGGCTTGGCCTCCGGAGCGTAGGCGTCGAAGTAGTTGTCCGGCCCAGAAAAGATGTCTTCCACGCCCGTGAAGCCCGACTGAACGACCAGCGCGGCGGTCACGCCGCTACGCGCCGGCATACCCGCGAAAACGAACGACTTCTCGATATGCGACGTATCCCGCGCCCAGGCGCCGATGCCCGATGATTGCTGCGCCGTGTAGTCGAGCAGCCAGCGCATCTGCTGTCCGTCGAGCCCGGCGAGCGAGCCCGCTGCCGCCGCAGCTCCGAAGACCCCAGCAATTGCATGAGTGGCCTTGTGGCTGTTATCGCGGAACTCGACGGCGCCGAGGCTGATCGTAACGCGCGGGCCGATGTCGTAGCCGAGCGTCACCGCACGCAGGAAGTGCACGCCATCGGCGCCAAATTTTTCGCCCGCCGCAAGTGCCGCAGGGACCACGGCGCAACCGGGATGGGACTGTGAGTATTCGTTAGAGTCATCTGTCTCGTCGGAGTGCGCGAGCATGCCGTTGATCAGGGCGGCCTCAAGGGGGTTCGCCGTCAATGTCGCGGCGGCGATCGTCGCCGTGGCGTCGGTCGCGTAACCGCGCGCGAACTTGAGGGCTGCCTGTGCTGGCGGAAGCTCCGACCCAGAGATCATAGCTGCGAACGTGTCGAGGATATGGTGCTTCGCCTTCTCGACGACATCGTCGGGCAAAGGTTGCTCGCCAGCCCCGGCCATATAGCTGCTCAGCGTCGCCATCACAGGGCCGACGGGCACGGGGGCGGCAACGGCGCATTCCGGCAGGGCGCCGGCCGCCAAGGCCGCGCCCGTGGTGACAAGCAAAGAGCGCCGGTTGAGTCCTGTCGATTGGCCGAACCACATCTTGCCGCCCTCCCAAGCCGCACCGTCGCGCGGAACAGCTATTGGCGCTTATGAAAGCGAATCCCGTAGAAGTCGAGTTTGAGGTCAGCACGTCGATCGGGCCAGGAGACCGCAACGGGAGCCGGCAACGGCACCGTCAACGTGTTGGGTTGAGGTCGTGATGGCGCGCGGTAAGGGCGCCGTGCCCGTGTTTGCGGCCCAGCGGCGGCGCCGGTGATCTCGGCCCGAACCTGATAGGCCTGGGTCTGGGCAGCTCGATACTGGGTGGCGGGCACGTCATTGCGGCCGAGGTGGAAGAGGCTGTCGATCCTGTCGCGGGCGGCAAGGAAGCATTGCGTCTGCCCAAGCGACCTGAACCGCCTCGTCTGCCGCTCTCGCCGGCGCCTGATCTGGTGCGTGCTCTCCGCCCTGTTGTTCAACCCCTTGTGCTTCCTGTGCTCGACCGAGAGCATCACCCGGCATTTGGCCAGCCCGTGACCCGCCAGCTTGTCCGGGATTATGACACGAGGTGGGCGTGTCTGCCTCTTCAGTAGCCGGGCGCGTGGAGGCTATCCAGGAGCAATCCGCGGAAGTGGAAAAGAGGTAAGTCCTGGATGCCCGCTGCCCCGCGTTGCGCCACCCCTTGCTGCTGCTTTGCCTGTTGGACCCGGAATGCCTAGGCAGCACTGCGCGGCCTGTCACACAGATGGCCTGCGGCCGTGCCAGTCCGCGCAAGCCTGCTTAGTTTTTCATCTGCGCGCAGACCTCCAGAGGTTTGCTTAGCAGCAGCAGATGCTGGCCAGAGTAAAACCTTTGCGGAAACGTCACTGTGGGATTCGTCAGTGTAGCCCGTAACCCAAGTCAGTCGCAGTCCTCCGGCTAACAGGTTGTTCATTGGTGTGTAAGGACAAGCCTGGCTATGACCCCGGCCACGGTCGAAGCCTCCCAGCCGCAATCTGCGCCGCGTGCCTGCGCTAAGGTGATTGAGGTGGCATCAGTACGCCGCGTTTTGTTTACGCCGCATACTGACCGCCCCTCGGGGCCTGTCGTGGGTGACGAAGCGGTTGGCTACGGCATGAGCAGCAGGATTGCCGCCGTTCCAGACTTGCAGCCCCTCGAACGTGACGGGGTTTGGCGTGTAGTCCTGCATGGTGAAGTCGTCATTCGCGTCGTCCGCCAGGCCACGCGACAGGACAGCGCCTGGCGTTGGCAGCTGTTGCAGATGGACGACATGACGGACGTGCAGCTGGACGCCTATGAGGCGGCCCTGTCCAACCGCTGACGCGGACACCCACGCTCCCGTGGTTCTCAAGCATTAAGCCTAAGAGGCAGCCGTACGCGCCTCCTGTTGCAAATCGGGCAGCATCAGGCCGTCTCTTGCAAATACAGGCTGAACATTTCTATCCGACAACGGCATAAGCGGCAAGACATGCGCGTAGTATTTTGTATAGAAACTGTAATAGTAATGTTTTTGCAACAACATTATTAGGGTTGCACTGTCCTACTCTGATGCGGTATCGCACTCTCACGTGATGTTACCGTATGTGACAGGCAGGGTTTATGAACTCACCGCTCCTGACTGACGCCATATTTGCTGCGCGAGCCGAACTGGTGGTTCATCTCGCGGACACACCGGCACTCGTTGAACAAGCGTACCGCCTCCGCCACCAGGTTTATTGCCTGGAGCGGGGTTATGAGCCGAGCGTCAATGACCTTGAGACCGACGCCTACGACAAGCACGCTCGCCATGTCGTGCTCTGCCTTCGCGGCTGCGGGACCGTCATCGGAACTGTTCGCATGATTCTGCCCCAGGCGCACCAGCCCACTCACAGCTTTCCGATGCAGAATGTGTGCGATGCTACAGCACTCCGCGGCGTCCCGCTCAGGAGCGCCGTCGAGGTGTCGCGCTTCGCCGTCTCGAAGGAGCGTCGCAATATAAGTCCGGCAGCGGCCAGCCTGTCCCGCCTTGCGCTCGTGAAAGGCCTCGTGCAGCTCAGCCAGCAAACCGGCGTTACCCACTGGTGCGCAGTCATGGAGCGTACGCTGTTACGGCTGCTGCGGTCCTCGGGCATTCACTTCGAGGCTGTCGGCCCCTTGGTCGAGCATCACGGCCTGCGTCAGCCAGCAGTTTGCCAGCTTGCCGGCATGCTGGACCGCATGAGGATCGAACAACCCGAGATCTGGGATTTCGTGACCAGCGAAGGTGAGTTCGTGACCAGCCACAGGCACGCCTTAAAGGCCGCATGAGATCCGAGCCAGCAAGAGCAGCCCGGCGACCGACAACCCGGGCATATCGTATGCGGGTCAGGGCTCATCATACTCGCCTCGCCCAACTGCGAACGCTGTAGCCGATACCTTGCGGTTACTCATGCTTGTGGATCAGCCCGGGTGCTACCTCCAGGAGAGCCGGGTTTTTCCCGAGCTTTGCCGTGCTGTTCGGCGTTGAAACCCACCGGTGTCCAACAGCGGAACGTCTTCCTGGCCCTGGCTGACCCGGGCTGACTGCACTGTTCAGACGCTTTGCATGACCCTGGCCTATAGCAACTGCCGTCTGCCTGACACCCTGGCGCCTGCATCTACGCTGGCTTGATCGGCTCATCACGGATCTCAGTTGCAACGCGCTGGGCCACCCGCAGAAAATGCTTCACGGCTGCACTCAAAGGTTCATGACGGCGCCAAAATAGGCCAAGAGTGCGGGTAACGAGAGGCTCCACCAGCGGACGAACAACGATCTCAGGATGAGGTCCCAACGGAAGCGAGGACCGCGGCACCACTGAGATACCAAGTCCGGCCTGCACCAAGCCGACCGAGGTCGTCAGGTGCTCGATCTCGTAGGTCGTGTCCGAGCGCCAATCCACCCCCTGCAACGCCTCGTTCAGTAGCGCCATATTGCCGCTCTGTCCTCCAGCGGTGATGAGCGCGTGCGGTTTCAGCGAGCGCCATGCGACTTCCTCCTGCTCCGTGAGCGGATGGTTGGGCGGCATGATCAGGCAGAAGGGATCCACCAAGACCGGGTCAAACGCCAGCGCCGGGTCGAGCGTGTTGCGGAAGGTGAAGCCGAACGCGGTGCTTCCGTCGTGCAGGTGGCGGACCACGTTGGCGGCGGAACACTCCACCACCCGCACGTGGACATCGGGCCGATGGTTGCGAAAGGCCCGGATGATCCGGGGCAGCAGGTGAGCGGTCACCGTGGGCAGGGCCGCGAAGGTCAGGGTTCCCGACCGTTCCTGCGCGTCGGCCCTGACGGCGGCGAGTCCGGCCGCCACTTCGGCCAGGACTTGCCGCGCGTGGGGCAGGAATAGCTCCCCTGCCCGCGTCAGGTGAACCGAGCGCGTGCTGCGCTCGAACACGGGAAAGCCGAGGGAAAGCTCAAGCCGCTGCACCCGCCGGGTCAGGGCAGAGGTGGAGATGTTGAGCTGCAAGGCCGCGGCATTGAAGGCGAGGCGGTCGGCGACGGCAACGAAGCTACGCAGCCCCTCAAGGTCCAGGGCAGCACCTGCCGCTAGGTCCGGCCATTCTTGCATGAAACGGGATAATACCGCCTGCTTCTGCAATTTACAACGCGGTTAGGTGGCTTCTAGCGTCCAGTGCATCAGGCGGGTCACACGCCGATTGAGGAAGCGCAATGCAGAGCCACAAAGCCGCATCGCGGTGATGGCGCACGGGCGGGTCGAGCAGGTCGGCACTGCGGAGGAGATCCACTACGACTCTCGCACCGAGTTCGTCGCGAGCTTTGCCGGGCTGGCCAACGTGCTGCCGGCGCAGGTGATCGGCCCGGCGCCGGGCGGCCTGCTGCGGGTGTAGGCCGAAGGCTCGGGGGAGGTGGTGTCCCGTGGGGTGCCCGGCGCGCCGGCCCATGGCGCGGCACGGCTGTTCATCCGCCCGGAGTCGCTGACCTTCGGGGAAGGCGAGGCGGACAGCAACCGGGTGGTGGGCCGGGTGCGGCGGCGGACGTTCCTGGGTGCCTCCACCGATTTCCTGGTCGATGTCGGCGGCGCGCAGCTGCGCGTCATGGCGCCCAGCGACGCCCCGCAGCCGGATGGCGAGTAGGCAGTGCTGACCTTGCGGCCCGACCGGTGCCTGGTGTTGGCAGCTTGAAAGGAACGCCCATGCAGCGACGCTACGTCCTTTCCGGCCTGCTGTTCGCCCCCGCGATCCTGACCGTGAGCCGGGCGGCCCGGTTGGCGAACCGGACCAGCTTCGACGTCGTGAACCTGACCGAGCCTGGGGAGATGCTGCGGCTGAAGGCCGGCGGCTACTTCGCCAAGACGGAACCGGTGCCGAACGAGGAGCTGTTGCCCGGCACGTTCGATGCGGATGGCACGTTCCGCGCTTACGGGGTCACGTCGATGTATGGCATCGTCAACATCGACAAGGTGAAGCCGGCCGACCGGCCGGCAAGCCTTGCCGAGCTGTTCACCCCGGCGTGGAAAAGCCGTGTTATGATCTCCCAGCTATCCCGCGGCGGCACCGGTTCCACCGCGCTGATGAACGTCGCGCCGGCGATCGGGCCGGACTTCCTCGCCGAGGTGAAGGGGCTCGACATCCTGCTGACCGCCCTGGCGATCGCCGCGAGCCTGGCCTCCGGCATCAAGTCCAACTTCGGCACCATGACCAAGCCGCTGCACGTGGGCCAGGCCGCCCGCAACGGGCTGTATGCCGCACTGCTGGCGCAGGAAGGCTTCACCGCGTCCGACACCGCGCTCGAGCATGGGCAGGGCTGGTTCAACGTTTACAACGGAGCCGGCGCATTCTTCCCGGAGCGCGCCCTGGCGGACTGGGCGGCGGCGCTGGACATCCTCGTTCCGGGCATCGCCATCAAGCAGTATCCATGCTGCGGCAGCACCCACCCGGCGATCGACGTGATGATCGACCTTGCCACGACGCATGGGCTGGTGCCGGAGATGGTCGAGCACATGGACGTTTGGACGCATCCGCGCCGGCTGAACCATACGAACCGGCCGAATCCGCGCGGCGAGCTGGATGCCAAGTTCAGCGTGCAGTACGTGGTCGCCCAGGCGCTGCAGAACCGCCGGGTCGTGCTGGCCGATTTCGAGGACCGGGCGCACGACGCGCCCGCGGTCCGCGCCATCATGGCCCGGCTGCAGGCGGCGCCGCACCCGCGCATGGACACGGCCAGCACCGAGCATTTCGGCGCCGAGATCCGGGTGCGGCTGCGGGACGGACGGGAGCTGTCCGGGCAGACCGACCGGCCGCTCGGCCGCGGCCTGACCAAGCCGCTGCCGCTGCCGGCGCTGGAGGCCAAGTATCTCGACTGCGCCGGCCGCGTGCTGGACGGCGGTACCGCCCGGCGGGGCCTGGAGACGATTTGGCGGCTGGATGAGCTAGACAGCGTGGCGGAGCTGCCTCGCCTACTGGCTGCCGGGGTGTCCAGCCCTGCCCTCGCTGATTGATCGGACCCTAGATGGACCACAACGTCGTATCCACCAACCACTACACCCGCGGCATCGCCGACTTCGTGTCAGGCCTGCGGTTCACCGACATCCCGGGCGAGGTGATCGAGCGGGTGAAGCTGCTGATCCTCGACAGCCTGGGTTGCGCCGTGTTCGGGGCGGAGCTGCCGTGGAGCCGTATGCTGCTGGAGATGCTGGCGGAAACCGATAGCGGGCAGGCTTGCGCCGTGTGGGGCACGGGGCGCCGGCTTTCTGCGCCGCATGCCGCCTTGGTGAACGGCACCTTGGTGCAGGGGTTCGAACTGGACGACGTGCACCGGGTGGGCGTGCTGCATGTGGGGGCCGTGACCCTGCCCGGCTTGCTGGCGGTGACCGAGATGCGGCCGGGCTTGTCGGGCCGGGACTTCCTGGCCGCGGCGGTGGCTGGCTACGAGATCGGGCCGCGTGTCGGCATGTGCATGGGGCAGGAGCATATCGGCCAAGGCTGGCATTCCGGCGCCACCGTGGGGGTGTTCTCTGCCGCTGCCGCTGCTGCTGCGGCGTTGCGTCTGGCGCCCGAACAGGTCGTGCATGCCCTGGGCATTGCCGGCACGCAATCGGCCGGGCTGATGGCCGCGCAATTCGGCGCCATGGTCAAGCGCATGCACGCCGGGCGGTCGGCGCAAAGCGGGTTATATGCGGCGCTGCTGGCGGAGCGCGGCTTCACCGGCATCACCGACGTGTTCGAGAACGAGTATGGCGGCTTCTGCACCACTTTCTCCCGCTCGCTCGACCGGTTCGACCGGGCGGAGCTGACGGCGGGGCTTGGGTCCCGCTGGGAGGTGATGCGGATCGCGCTCAAGTTCTATTCCTGCGTCGGCAGCAACCACACCACGCTGGATGCGATCCGCGCCATGCAGCGGCAACGCCCGTTCGGGCCGGAGGATGTCGAGCGCATCACCGTGCACGGCTCGCGCGTCACGGTGGACCATGTGGGCTGGCCCTACGTGCCGCAGGGCCTGACCTCCGCCCAGCTCAACCTGCCGTACTGCGTGGCGACGGTGCTGCTGGATGGCGACGTGTTCGTGGACCAGTTCACGGATGAAAAGGTGGGGGATGGGGAGCGTATCCGGGTGTCGCGGCTGGTGGAGGTGGTGGAGGACCCGGCGATCACCGCCCGCGGCAAGGCGTTCCGCCACATGGTGCGGGTGGATGTGCGGTTGCGGGACGGCACGGAGATGACCGAAACCCGGGAGGCGCCGGAAGGCAGCGAGCAATCCTTCGCGTCCGCGGACCAGGTCGTGGCGAAGTTCCGCAAGTTGGCCGGCCGCCGGATCGGAGAGGACGCGGTGGGGCGGATCGTGGACGCGGTGCTGGGCGCGGAGCGGCTGGATGATGCTGGGATGCTGCCGCGCCTGCTGACAGTGCCGGCCGGCACGGGGTTCTGACGTGTCGGATGCCGGACGGCGTTTCCGCGCGATCCTGGCCGAGCCCGGCATCACCGTGCTGCCGGGCGTGTTCAACGGCTTCAGCGCCCGGCTGATGCAGGAGGCCGGCTACCGCGCGGCGGCCATCTCCGGCGCCGGCATCTCCGAAAGCCTGCTGGGCTGGGCCGACCGGTGGATTTTGACCTTCGACCAGAACCTGACCGCCTGCCGGCACCTGGCCGAGTGCATGGAGATTCCGCTGCTGGCGGACGCCGACACTGGCTACGGCAATGCGGTGACGGTCGGCTTCGTGGTGCGCGCCTTCGAGAAGGCAGGCCTGGCCGCCATCTCCATCGAGGACCAGGTTTGGCCCAAGCGTTGCGGCCACATGGCGGGGAAGGCGGTCATCACTGCGGAGGAGATGGTGCAGAAGCTGCATGCGGCCGTTGATGCCCGGCGCAGCGACCAGTTCGTCATCCGCGCCCGCACCGACGCCGCGGCCACCCACGGCATCGCGGAGGTGATCGACCGGCTATGCTGCTATGCCGAGGCTGGGGCCGACATCCTGTTCGCCGACGCGCTGCTATCGGCAGATGCGATTGGCGAAGTGGCCCGTAGCGTGCCGCGGCCGTTGGCGGTCAATATGGGATTCGGCCTGATCGAACGCGGCACCACGCCGCTGCTGACGCCACGGCGGCTGCAGGAGCTTGGCGTTTCCACCGTGTCCTATCCGCGCATGCTGACCAGCGCCGCCCTGCGCGGCATGCGCAATGTCCTGGATGCGTTCGCGCCCACGATCACGGCCGAGCAGCCCACGCTGCGGCCGGACCTGCAGGCCCCTTTTGCGGAGATCAACCGCCTCATGGGGCTGGATCATCTCGAGAGATTGGGGGATCGCTATGCCCATGACCCCCGCTGAACTCGGCTGGGACACCGACGTAATCGTCGTCGGCGCCGGCAACGCCGCCGCCAACGCCGCGCTGGCCGCCAAGGAAGCCGGCGCCAGCGTCGTCATGCTGGAATCGGCGCCGATGAACGCCCGGGCCGGCAACTCCGCCTATACCGGGGGGCCTTCCGCTTCGTTTACGACGGGCTGGACGACCTGCTGAAGCTGGCGCCGGACATCAGAGACCTCGACCTCGCCAACATCGACTTCGGCAGCTACACGCGCGAGCAGTATTTCGACGATATGGGCCGGTTGACGAAGTATCGCAGCGACCCTGAGCTGACGGACGGGCTGATCAGCGGCAGCTACGACGCGGCGCTGTGGCTTGCCAAGCACGGCGTCCGGTTCCAGCCTGCGCTCGGCCGCCAGGCCTTCAACATGGACGGCAAGTTCAAGTTCTGGGGCGGGCTGGCCTGCCACATCCATGGCGGCGGGCAGCAGCTCACCAAGACGCTGCACGAGGCCTTGGAGGCGGCCGGAATTCCCGTGCTGTATGAGACCCGGGCCACCCGGCTGCTGCACGACGACGCACGCGTCTGCGGCGTGCGGGTGGACGCAGGGGCGCAAGGCCTTTGATCGGACAGGCAAGGCCGTCGTGCTGGCGTGCGGCGGCTTCGAAAGCAGCCCGGAAATGCGGGCACGCTATCTCGGCCCGAACTGGGATTTGGCCAAGGTGCGCGGCACGCGCTTCAACACTGGATGGGGCCACCGGATGGCGATCGACGCCGGGGCCGCGGTCACCGGGCACTGGTCGGGCGCCCACGCCGTGCAATGGGACATGAACGCGCCCGAGTTCGGCGACCTGTCGATCGGCGACAAGTTCCAGAAGCACAACTACCCGTTCGGCATCCTGGTCAACGCCCGCGGCGAGCGCTTCCTGAATGAGGGCTTGGATTTCCACAGCTACACCTATGCCAAGTATGGGCATGAGGTGATGAAGCAGCCGGGGCTGTTCGCCTGGCAGGTGTTCGACCAAAAGGTGACCCGGCTGCTGCGCGACGAGTATCGCATCCCGCGCATCACCAAGGAAACCGCCAACACGTTCGAGGAGCTAGCGGGCAAGCTGTCCGGCGTGGACCCGCAAGGGTTCTTGCGCACGGTCGAGGCCTTCAACAACGCTCCCCGCCCCGAGGTGCCGTTCAACCCGAACGTTCATGACGGACTCTGCACCGCTGGGCTTGCCATCAACAAGACCAACTGGGCAAACAAGCTCGATGTCCCACCCTACCATGCTTACGGCGTGACAGCGGGTGTCACCTTCACCTTTGGCGGCCTGAAGATTTCGCCGGAAGCGGAGGTACTGGACACGGCTGGTGCCGGGCTGGGCGGGCTATATGCGGCGGGCGGAATCGTTGGGGGGCTGTATTACCACAACTACGGCAGCGGTACCGGCCTTGTGGCCGGCGTTGTATTCGGCAGGTTGGCCGGTGAGAGCGCCGCTCGCGCAGCGGCGCGCAATGTGCACTGATATCAACCGCCATCTGCACTGACTCTTACGTTTGTGAACAAGCGCCAAATTGGGATCCCTCCTGGAAGCGCATTCGACACAATGATCCTATTACGAGAAATGGTAGGATGGGAGGAGTCCCGGCCGGCCCTGGCCAGGACACCAACCTCTGCGGTATTTTACTGAGTGCGATCAATGAGGTGAACTCAATGCCAGTAGGGTTCCAGTTGGGCGCTTGTTCATAGCCTTGCCGAAGTGGAGCGGATCAGGCTGTGACCTGGAAGGTGGGTGGCGACGTGTTCTGGGTGGTGGTCACGCCACAGGACGGGGTCTCGGCTTCTTTGGATGTTGCTGAGTGTCGATCAGCGGCGGGTTTCGGCGCTGATCAGCGGGACAAGACATTGAAAAGTCGCCTTCCCCAGGATCCCTGCCAGTGCCGATACACACTGATACCAACCGCCGAAAGTTCTGAATGCTGACAAGGGCATTGTCATTGCGAGCCGCGCTTGCGGCGTAGCAATCCAGGACTGCACCACAGGTCTTGCCGCTCTGGATTGCCGCGCCGAAGTCGGCTCGCAATGACCCGAGCCAGTTGGGATCGGCAGGTCAGAACTTCTGGCGGTTGGTATGACTCTGCAACAGCTCTGCTCAGCGGGTTGCAAATGAGAGAATCTGCGCTCCCATGTCGATCTGGTTGGCGAGGCATTCTTCCATGGCCCGGGCCAGCGATTCCAGGGCAAAGGGTTTGGAAAGACGAACCAACCCGGGTGGAACAGCCTCTTGAAGCTCTGAGTAGCCCGTCACGAGCAGCACGGCCAGTCCGGGCCGCAGTTCTTGGACCGTCCAGGCCAGCTCGACACCCGTCATGCCCGGCATGGCATAGTCCGTGATCATCAACTCGACTTCCGGGCCAGCTCGTAGGATCTTCAGCGCTTCCCAGCCCGACGGGACGGCGATCGTGGTGTGGCCGAGGTCCTCCAGCATCGCAGCCGTACTCGCCAACACAAGCGGATCATCGTCCACCACAAGCACGGTGCGGCACACGATCGGCTTTGCTTGGGCCGGCTTGGAACTCGGCACCGAACGGATCGCCGCGACCTCTGCCCGTGGG
Source organism: uncultured Acetobacteraceae bacterium (assembly GCA_964245505.1). Classification (GTDB taxonomy): domain Bacteria; phylum Pseudomonadota; class Alphaproteobacteria; order Acetobacterales; family Acetobacteraceae; genus DASWOJ01. Next base: position 12,848 of record CAXTOB010000061.1, read on the forward strand.
AGCCATAGCTCGGCGGTCGTGCCCGCGCCCTTACGGCTGTGCAACACGAGCCGGCCTCCCGACTGAGCAGCCAGGCCATGCACCATCGACAGCCCCAGCCCGGTGCCCTTGCCAACCTCCTTGGTCGTGAAGAACGGCTCCACGGCTCGCGTCAGGGTGGCCTCATCCATGCCCTCGCCAGTGTCCGTCACGCTGAGCACGACGTATGATCCTGGCAGCAGACCTGCTGCCGCGTCCGGTCGCATTTGGTCCTCGCGTGCTGCGATCGTCAGGTCACCACCCCCGGGCATGGCGTCGCGCGCATTCACGGCCAGGTTGAGCAACGCCAGCTCCAACTGGTTCGCATCCACATGGGCAGGGGCCAAAGCCATCGGAAACCGCGTCTCGATCCGTATGCCGGCACCGAGCGAACTGCGCAGCAGGTCCGCCATGCCATGTATTAGGTCCTGCACATCGAGGATCTCCGGCTCGAGTGCCTGGCGGCGGCCAAAGGCGAGCAGGCGCTGGGTCAACGCCGCTCCCCTCCTGGCGCCTGCCACGGCATTGTCGAGAAGGCGCCTCGCTTTCCGGTCGTCTGCGGGCAGGTGCTTTACGAGCAGCTCCAGGCTGCCCAGCACGGCTGCGAGCAGGTTGTTGAAGTCGTGCGCAATGCCTCCGGTAAGCTGTCCCACCGCCTCCATCTTCTGTACCTGCCGAAGCATGGCCTCCGTTGCGTGGTGCTCGGCCATCTCTGTCCTGAGCCTGGCGTTGATGGCGTCAAGCTCGTTCGTCCGCTGGGCAAGATCGAGCTGCAGCCGGAGCATGTCGCCAAAGCGCTGGCTGGAGCGCTGGCTGGTGACAGCCAGCGCTCCAAGGAACACCGTGCTCATGGCGCCCGCGGCAAGGGAACGCTCAGTCCCTTCAGAAGCGAACCGGACAACAAGGGGCAGGCCAGCTGGAAGGATGAAGGCAAGCGCGGTGGGCAGGTGCGCAGCGTGCAAGGCGGCGGCGCCGGCGCACATGCCGCCGATGAGGAATGCCCAGAAGAGCTGATACGTCTCGGACAGAGGAAACAGCAGGACCGCCCCGCCACCCCAAGCGAGACCGGACGCAAGGGCACCGCACGCGCCAAGGGTCCCCCAAACCTTGCTCTGCTCGGGCTGTGGCATCGTGCGGCAATAATCCCACCACACCCCGAGCCGCAGCGCCGCAAGGAACGAGATCACCGCAAGCCAGGCGTAAGCCTGCCTGTCATGCTCGACGGCCACGAGCACTGCCGTCATAAGCGTTGCATTGGTCACTGCCACAAGACTCGTGACCGGTGTTTGCTGGAACATTGTCCTGATCCGCTCAGCGCGGATGTTGGTTTCAGAGATCATCCGGTTGCTCATTAGTTTTCTTGACGCGTCGGAGCGCCCATATATTATGACAATGAAACAATGTTATATCAGAACGATGACGAGCGCCACTGTTCCTTGTTGCACAGTTGATTGAGGCTGTGAGGTCACTCGGCTCTGCCCTTTTTCACGCATCGTCAAACAGCCGGATACCGTTGGCGAATGCGGGGTTGGCCGCTTGTTCAAGGCGTCACTGCCCTGTGGACCCTGGTCCACCGGCATCGAGGACGAATCTCCTCCGATTGCCGAGGTGCATCCGGACGGACCCGGCGAATTTGCCAACCGTATGCGAACGATTGGGTCCGTTGCACCACCTCGCCGCCCCTTTTACACACCATCAAAGGCTCGATTGGACCTGTCAAAGCCAGGCACAAACGGTGTCATCCTTCAAAGCTGACGTCAGCGGTGTGCCAAAGTTCTCTTCAGCACTCCCCAATACCGAGTGCGAGTTCGCTACGCAGCTTGTTGCACGAGCGAAAGCGCACGATCAACAGCGGCTTCGGCGTGAATGCCCGTGGTGTCGAACAACGGCACCGGGCTGTCTTCCGGCTTCACCAGCAGCATGATTTCCGTGCAGCCGAGGATGATTGCCTCGGCGCCCCGCTCGACCAAGCGGGCGATCACTGCACGGTAGGCGCCGCGGGACGCCGGTTCGGCCCGCCCCTGCACCAGTTCATCATAGATGATCCGATGCACGGTGGCGCGGTCCTCGGCGTCCGGGATCAGCACGTCAAGACCGAAACGATGCTGCAGCCGGCCCTTGTAGAAGTCCTGCTCCATTGTGAACGCGGTGCCGAGCAGGCCGATGCGTTTGATGCCTTGCGCCTTGATCCGCTCCGCCGTGGGGTCGGCGATGTGCAGCAGCGGAATGCGGACAGCAGACTGCACCTGGTCGGCCATCCGGTGCATGGTGTTGGTGCAGATCAGGAAGAAATCGGCGCCCCCTCGCTCCAAGCGCTGCGCGGCATCGATCATCAGCGCCGTCGCGTCATCCCAGCGCCCGGCGTGCTGCAATGCCTCGATCTCACCGAAGTCGAACGACCACATCAGGCATCGCGCGGAGCGCAGGCCGCCCAGGCGAGACCGGACGACCTGGTTGATGATCCGGTAGTACTCGGCCGAGCTTTCCCAGCTCATGCCGCCGATCAAGCCAATGACGCCCTGCTGCGGCATGGATCAGTTCCTTCACCGGACTGCGGAAAGGCGTTTGTACGTTCTCTTCCTGCATCGCACGCTATGCCCGTCGGGGCGCAACTTGTAAATCGGCGCGGGATTCCGGCGCCGATCGGCGTCGCAAGTGTCTGAGCCGCTTGCGATCTGAGGGGTCCCCAGGAGATGCCGAACGACGCTGCGGCCTTGATCTCACGTCTCGCCTACGCGGAAAGCGGTTTGCTGCAGTCGCTTGATAGAGTCTTCAGGCTCAATTGCCGTTCCATGCAACAGCGGCGGCCCGAGGGCTTATGACGCTGCGTTGGCCGAAGCAACTGGAGGCGGTGCATACTTCTGCACCGTCTTGAACCGGCTCAGCAGGTAGTCACCGGACTTGATTGGGGCATAGCGCGCCGGGTTCTCGGGCGACGACAGGCCGGGCAGGCAGGCCACGGGCGCGTCATAGTCGAGATTAAAAAAGGTCGGGATCGAGTAGCGCTCCCGGCCGGCACGGTTCACCACCCGGTGCAGATTGGAGGTGTAAAGGTCGTTGGTCCAGACGCGGAACAGGTCGCCGAGGTTGACGACGAAGGTTTCCGCAATGAACGGCGCCGACACCCACTCTCCGCCGCGGAGCTGCAACTCCAGCCCGCCTACCGGATCCTGCGTCAGCAGGGTAATCATGCCGTAATCGGTGTGCGGGGCGACCCCGAAGGCGTTTGCGGCATCCGCCGGGGTTTGCGGGGGATAATGGAACAGCCGCGTCTGCACCATCGGCTTCTTCGTGTATCGCACAAAGGTTTCGGGATCGGCGCCCAGGCTGACCGCGAAGCCGCGCAGCAGCCGCTTGCCGAGGGCTAGGGTGGCGTCGAAATAAGCCTCCGCCGCCTCGCGCAGCCAGGGGTGCGCAGCAGGCCAGCGATTGGGGCCATGCAGCGGCAGCCCGGCCGCAACTGCCGGGTCATCGAGCGGCAGGTCCAGCGCAAACTCGTAGCTTTCCTTCAGATCGGGGGCATAGCCCGGGTGCTGGTTGATGCCCTGGCGCATCCAGCCGCGGCGGAAGCGGGCATCCATGACGTCGGCCTCCCGCTCGGCCTCAGGCAGGGCGAAGTAGCGTCGGGTGGCGTCGAACACGGCGTCAACGACCGACTGCGGCACGCCGTGGTGGGCGGCGTAGAAGAAGCCGGTACCCAGGCACGCGGCGCGCAAGTCGGCCGCGAACCCGGCCATGTCGGTGTCCATGCGGCGCAGATCCAGCACGGGCACCTCCGCCCGCGTAGCGGACCGGGGAGCGTCGGGCAACGCGGCTGCGATTTGGGAACCGTCCATTGTCATCTCTCCTCCTATCCGGCGGTCACGCGCCGGTCACGCGGTCGCTGGTCGCCTGCATCCAGAAAACGACCCGGCGCTGCACCCTGTTCACCAGCAGGTGCAGACCCACGCCCATCAGCGACAGGATGAGCAGGATTGCGAAAACGCCGGGCATGTCAAAGTTGAAGTTCTTCTGCAGGATCAGGTAGCCCAGCCCGGCCTGCGCGCCCACGAACTCGCCCACGATGGCGCCGATCACCGACAGCACGATGGCAATGTCCAGCCCGGCGAAGATATACGGCAGCGCCGCCGGCCAGCGCACTAGCCGCAGCCGTTGCCATGGCGTGGCGGTGTAGGCCACCAGCAGGTCAATCTGGTCGGCCGGCGCCGCGCGTAGCCCGACGATGGTGTTGGCCAGCACTGGGAAGAACGCGATGGTTGCGGTAATTACGATTTTGCTGCTCATGCCGTAGCCGAACCAGATAACGATGATCGGGGCGATTGCGACTTTCGGCAGAGTTTGGAACGCGACGACATAGGGATACAGCACCCGTTCCAGCAGCGGCGAGTGCCCGATGGCTGCACCGAGCACCAATCCAACAGCCGAACCCAGCAGGAAGCCGCTGACCGTCTCTGCGAACGTCACCCAAAGATTCCAGGCGAATCCGCCCTCCCACAGGCCGGTCCAAAGCGCCACGGCGATGGCGCTCGGCGCCGGCAGGATGATCGGCGACACGTCGAGCAAACGTACCAGCCCCTCCCATCCGCCGACCACAGCGACGAATAGCAGCAGCGACAGCAGCGCCGTGCCGCGCCTGGCTGGCAGGTCGCCGGTCATGCGTCCAGCGTTCCAGTTGAGCCGAAGTGCCGGCGGATGGCGGCGACAATGGCACCGAACGGAGCCGAGTTGACCACCGCCAGCTCCCGCGGACGCGGCAGGTCCACGGGGATCACCTCGGCGATCCGGCCGGGACGCGGCGACATGACCACCACGCGGTCCCCCAGGAACACCGCCTCCGGGATGCTGTGGGTGACGAGCACGGCGGTTTTCCGGCTTTCAGACCAGATGCGCTGCAGTTCCAGGTTCATCACCTCCCGCGTCATGGCGTCCAGTGCGCCGAAGGGTTCGTCCATCAGCAGCACCGAGGGATCGTGGACCAGCGCGCGGCAGATGCTGGCGCGTTGCTGCATCCCGCCGGAGAGCTCGTGGGGATAGGTGCCCTCGAACCCGGCCAGCCCGACGAGCTGCAGCAGCCCGCGGGCGCGCGCCTCGAACACTGAGCGGTCCCGGCGCTGCACCACGATAGGCAGCAGCACGTTCTGCAAGACTGTCCACCAGGGCAGCAGCACGGGGGCCTGGAACACGACACCCACGTCGCGGCTCGGTCCGTGCACGGGCACGCCCCGCATCGACACCTGCCCGTCTGTCTGACGCAGGATGCCTGCCAGTATCTTCAGCAGCGTGCTCTTGCCGCAGCCGCTCGGGCCGACGACGGTCACGAACTCGCCGGGGGAGATGGCCAGGTTGATGTCGCGCAATGCCTCCATCGTCTCGCCCGACCGGGTCCGGTAGAGCTTGCCCAGGCCGGCCACCTCCAGGGACGCAGGCGGACTGCCTGCGAGGGTGGCGGTCAGTGAGTCTGGCACGTCATGGCCGCCGCCCGGGTCGCCTCGGCGTCGAAGGCGTTCACCCGCTCGTAGAAACCTGGGATGTCTAGGAGGAACGTGGTGGCCGGCAGCGTCTTGGGGATCTGCTTGGACTCCAGCATGAACGCCTCGATGCGCTCGAAGCCGACCGGGTCCACGTTGCCCCAAAGCTTGCCGCCATTCAACGCGAAGCCGTCCCGCAGCGTGTCGAGTTGGGCGTTCAGCAGCCGCAGGTCCCATTTCCGCAGCGTGGCATCGTCGGCGCCGGTGGGTTTGGTGCTTGGGAAGCGCTCCCACTGGATCTGCCGCACGCAGTCGGGGTTGGCCAGGGCGAACACGGTGGCCCGGGCGGCCCCGCGGGCAATGGCCTCCACCATCTTGGGATCGGTCGTCGCCGTCTTCTGCAAGGTACTGAGCGACAGGTCGGGATAGCCGCGCCAATCCGGTGCGCGAAGGTAACGCAGGTTCAGCCCGGCATTCTCGAACCCGGCCATCGCCGCCGCCCAATACAGCAGTGCCTGCACCTTATTGGTCCTCAGCGCATCCACCGCCGGGGCGCCAAGCCCGGTGGCCACCAGCGTCACGTCACGGTCGGGGTCCATGCCGTTCTGGCGCAGGTAGCTCTTCAGGAACGCAATGCCGCCGGTGGCCAGGCTGAACACGCCGACCGTCTTGCCCTTCAGGTCGTGCACGTCGCGTATTGCGCCGTCGGCCGGCACGCCCACCGCCCAGTCGATCACCCCGTTCGCCATCACGGTGCGGACCGGGATGCTGTTCACCACGTTGGCCTGCACGATGACGCTGGAGTTCACCTCGGCGAAGTCGGCGTTGCCGCCCACCATTTGCTGCAGCGCCTGCAGGGACGCGCCGACCGGCAGCACCTCCACGTCATAGCCCTCGTCCCGCCAGTAGCCGAGGGCGACCGGCAGGTTGAGCCAGGGATAGCTCAGGTTCAGCACGGTGGTGCCGACCGCGACCCGCACCTTCTTCAATGATCACTGCTCCGGGGCTTGCTGCGCCAAGGCGGCCGGCGCCGGACATAGCAGCGCCGCCGTAAGCAGCAGCCGGATAATCCCGCCAGTGCCCCTGCCCTCAGTTTTCATACCCTATGCGTCTCCGTCGAAGTGCGCGTCGAGGTCTTGCAAGTAGCGTGCCCGAGTCGGGGCATCCACGAAGGCAGCCTCGAATCCGTTGGCGATCAGGCTGCGCTGCTCGGCCAGCGACAGGCCCAGCGCCGCCGCGGTCTGCTGGAGGTTGTCGTTCATGTAGCCGCCGAAGTACGGCGGGTCGTCCGAGTTCACCGTGACGCACAGCCCGGCGCGCAGCAGGCGCGCGATGTTATGGTGGGCAAGGTCCGGGAACACCCGCAGCATCACGTTGGACAGCGGGCACACCGTGAGCGGAATGTGCCGCTCGGCCAGGCGCGCCACCAGCGCCGGGTCGTCTTCGCAGCGAACGCCGTGGTCGATCCGGTCCACATGCAGTAGGTCAACGCTGTCGGCGACATAGGCGGCCGGGCCTTCCTCCCCGGCATGGGCCATCGTTTTCCATTCCAGGCTGCGCGCACGCTCGAACAGCCGAACGAACTTGGCCGGCGGGTTGCCGACTTCGGCGCCGCCAAGCCCCAGGCCGAGCACCTGGCGGTGGTAGGGCGCCATCGTGTCGAGCATCGCCAGGGCGTCGTCCTCCGGCAGATGCCGCTGCGCCCCGAGGATCAGGCCGCCGGTCATTCCATGCGCCTGGCGTGCCTCGGCGAAGGCGCCCAGGATGCCCTCCATCATGGCCTCCGGCGGCACCCCGCGCCGCAGGTGGGCCTGCGGGCTGATGAACACCTCAGCATGAATCACCCGGTCTTGCCGCGCCCGGTGCAGGTAAGCAGCGGTAAGGTCGTGGAAGTCCCGTTCGGTCTGAAGAACACGCAGGCCCACATAGTACATGTCCAGGAACTCCTGCAGGTTCCGAAACCGGTAAGCCGCCCGCAACGCCGCCGGGGTGGCATAGTCCAGTGGCACCCCATTGCGAGCCGCAAGGCTGAACAGCATTTCGGGCTCAAGCGCACCCTCCAGATGCATGTGAATTTCGGCCTTTGGGGCATTCGCGATCAGGTCCTGCGGCAACGGGTGTCTCCTGGGGAATTGTTCGATGGTTAATTTGCAGGTCTATCAGTATGTTGAATTGTTACAAAAGCGCGTCTGAAGCCACGAATTGCACAGATCGATCCGAATTAGGAGGTCTCTCCTGGTTGTTGTGAGCTCCTATTAAACGCAGCTGCCCTAAGCAAACCTCCGGAGGTTTGCGCACAGATGACGAACTAGGGTCTAGGGACAAAGTTTAACCTTCAACCGCCAGTTGAGGATAGCTGCGG
>CAXTOB010000062.1:0-20568 GCA_964245505.1 uncultured Acetobacteraceae bacterium
CTTTACTTCCTCAAGGGGGTGTCGCGCACCGTGCTGTTCTGGGCGGCATTCATTCTGACCCGGCCACTCGGCGCGACCGTGGGCGACTTTCTCGATAAGCCGCTGGCCAGTGGCGGGTTGGCCCTTGGGCGCTTCGCCGCGTCTGCCGTGCTGGCGGCGCTGATGGTCGGTCTCGTGCTTCTGCTGCCGCAACGGGCCGGGCGGCACCCGGCGTAGCGGGGCTTTTTAGGACAGAAGCAGCATCGCCGACTGGGGAGGGCTGGACCGGCGATCTGCTAAACCGAAGCCCCCAACCCCACTCGCGCCGCCGTCGCCAGCACGTCCGCCCGCTCGTTCATCGCGTCGCCCGAGTGCCCGCGCACCCACCGCCAATCGATGGTATGCATCTTCGCAGCGTCCAGGACCCGGCGCCACAGGTCCATGTTCGCCACCGGGTCTCCCGCCGCGTTGCGCCAGTTCCGCCGCACCCACCCCGTTTGCCAGCGCGTGACCCCGTTACGGAGGTATTCGCTGTCGGTATGCAGCACCACGCGGCAGGGCCGGGTCAGGGCCTCCAGTGCCGCCGCGGCTGCGGTCAGCTCCATGCGGTTGTTGGTGGTGACGGCCTCCGCCCCGGTCAATTCCCGCTCGTGCTGGCCAAAGCGCAGGATGGCGGCCCAACCGCCCGGCCCGGGATTGGGCTTGCAGCCGCCGTCGGTCCAGATCTCAACAGTCTCAGAGTCCGTAGGCATGGTAGTCCCGGATGGAAAGATGGAAGCGCAGGCGGCGTAGATACTCCATCGGGTCCTTGCGCGTCACCAGCGCACCCGGCGGGGTATGCAGCCAGTCATACAGCCGGGTCAGCAGGAAACGGACCGCCGCCCCCTGGCACAGCACCGGCAGCGCCGCACGCTCGGCGTCCGACAACGGTCGCACGGCATCATAGGCCGCCAGCAAGGCACGGGCTCGGGTAGCGTTGAACATGAGATCCGGCTCAAAGCACCAGGCGTTCAGGCATACCGCAAGGTCGTAGGCCAGCAGGTCCGTGGCGGCGAAGTAGAAGTCGATGATCCCTGACAGACGGCCGTCCAGGAAGAACACATTGTCTGGGAACAGGTCGGCATGGATGTGCCCACGCGGCAGGTTGTCGGGCCAGGCGCCGACGATGCGGTCCAGCGCCGCCGCCAACTGCGCCGCCAAGCCCGGCTGCACCTCGTTCGCCCGCTCGCCGCTGCGGGCCAGCAGCGGCGCCCAGCTTGCGGGACCCAGGGTGTTGGCGCGGGTGGGGGTATAGCCCGCGCCCGCAAGATGCAGCCGGGCGAGTGCGTTGCCCAGCGGCCCGCAATGCTCTGGCCGCACGCGGCGGGGCCAGACGCCGGGCAAGAAGGTGGTGATGCAGGCGGGCCGCCCGGCAAGGTGGCGCAGGCTTTTGCCGTCATGCCCCCGCACCGGCTGCGGGCAGGTAATACCCTGGGTGGCCAGGTGCTCCATCAAGCCGAGGAACCAGGGCAGCTCCGCCGGGTCCACCCGCTTTTCATAGAGCGTCAGGATGAAGTCGCCAGCCGTGGTGCGAAGCTGGTAATTGCTGTTCTCGACCCCCTCGGCAATGCCGCGGAAGGCGACGGCGGTGCCGAGGGGGTAGCCTTCCAGGAACGCGGCCAGAGCGTCGTCGGTGACTTCGGTATAGACAGCCACTAGGCCGGGGGCCTCATCGGTTGGATGGTTGCCATCCTGGACACGCCACTGCGGGCGGCTCGCGGGGCGGCACTCCTGAGACCGGCAGCACTTTGCCCTAGGTTTCTGAACCACCGCCCAGCAGCGTTCCGGGCAATGCCGGCCGGGGATATCAAGAGACGGTCAGAGCTGCGGTCAGCCGCATCAGCAGAGCGGCGCCGGCAGCTTGAACACCACGTCTTCCTGCGTCACCTGCCGCTCCTCGATCTCCAGCACATAGCGGCGGCCGAGGCTCACCAGCAACTCCTGCACCAGGCTTTCCGGCGCGGATGCCCCGGCGGTGACGCCCAGCGTCCGCACCCCGTCCAGCGCAGACCAGTCGAGCTGATCCGCCTTCGGCAGCAGGATCGCCCGCCGCGCCCCGGCACGCTCCGCCACCTCACGCAGGCGCTGCGAGTTGCTGCTGTTCGGGCTGCCGATCACCAGCACCAGGTCGCAGTTGGGCGCAATCGCCTTCACCGCGGCCTGCCGGTTGGTGGTGGCGTAGCAGATGTCTTCCCGCTTCGGTCCCTCGATCGCCGGGAAGCGGCGGCGCAGAGTGGAGACGATGTCGGCGGTGTCGTCCACCGACAGGGTGGTTTGGGTGATGAAGGCCAAGCGGTCCGGCGTCGTGGGCTGCACCGCCTCCGCCTCCGCGGTGTTCTGCACCAGCGTCACGCTGCCCGGCGGCAACTGGCCCATCGTGCCCACGACCTCCGGGTGCCCGGCATGGCCGATCATCAGGATGTGCCGGGTGTCGGGGCCACCATCGGCGAAGTGCCGCTCGGCCTCGCGGTGCACCTTGCTGACCAAGGGACAGGTGGCATCGAGATACAGCAGGTTGCGCCGCTCGGCCTCCGCCGGTACCGATTTCGGCACGCCGTGGGCGCTGAACACGACGTGGCCGTCGGCCGGCACCTCGTCCAGTTCCTTGACGAAGACGGCGCCCTGCGCCTCAAGTGTCTCGACAACCGTACGGTTGTGGACAATTTCGTGCCGCACATAGACGGGCGTTCCAAAGCGGCGCAGCGCCTCCTCGACGACGCGTATGGCTCGGTCCACCCCGGCGCAGAATCCGCGGGGGCCGGCGAGCACGACGTGGAGGCGTGGAAGAGGGGCGATATGGGTCATGGGATCCGGCTTGCAGGCGCGCGCACTATGCCGCCGCGCTCATGCCGCTACAACTGGTGCCGCGCCCGGCCCGGCGCGACCCCCGGCCCGGCCGGCACAGCACGGAGATTTTGATGGCTGCCCTGCTTCCAACCACCCTGCCCCGCGCCCGTCTGCCCGGCGGCCGTCTGCCCCGAGCGATGGCGCTGCTGGTCCTGCTGGCGCCCATTCTGGCCGGCTGCGGCAGCTCCGAGGAGGCCTTCGCGCCCGCGTGCCCCAACGTCGGCCTGGTACGGGACGCAGCCGACCTGGTGCGGTATCGCGGCGCCGGGCGTGACCTGACCGACCTGGTGCTGAACGGCCGCCTGACCGGCGTTGGCGGCTCCTGCAAGCGGGATGGGTCTTCCACGGTGGTCACGACCGTGCAGGTCGGGATCGAGCTGCGTCGCGGCCCGGCGGCACCCGGGCGGCAGGCGCAGCTCGCCTACTTCGTCGCCGTGCTGGACGGGGATCGCATCCTGGACAAGCAGGTGTTCCAGCTCCGCGCCGAGTTCCCGGCCAACGCCGACCGCCTGCGCTTGTCCGGGGACGACGTGGAGCTGCGCCTGCCGGTCAAGCCGGGCAAGACGGCGGCAGCTTACCGCATCCAGATCGGCTTCCAGCTCACGCCCCTCGAACTGGAGGTGAACCGGAAGCGCCTCGGCCAGTGAACCAGCCAGTAAGCCGGCAGCGATCCGGCTGCCGGTGATCGTATATGCGTGCCATCCCGAGGTGGTGATGGACCCGGCCGTTCCCGTCCCGCGCTGGCACCTGTCCGACGTGGGCGTGCACCGGATGCGCGCCTTTGCCGCCGCCCTGCCGCGACCGGATGCGGTCTGGGCCAGCACGGAGTGCAAGGCCATCGAGGCCGCCGGGATCCTGGCGGCACGCTTCGGCCTGCCGGTGCAGGTCCATCCCGGGCTGGACGAGAACGACCGGAGCAGTACCGGCTACTTGCCGCCGGAGAGGTTCCAGGCCGCCGCGGACGCCTTTTTTACAGCGCCGGACCTATCCCACCAGGGCTGGGAGCGTGCGGTGGATGCGCAGGCGCGAGTGGCCGAGGCATGGGACGGGATCGTTGGGACGCCGGGGCGGATCGTGATCGTCGGGCACGGCGGGACCGGGACGCTGCTGATGTGCCGTCTGGCGGAGCTGCCGATCAGCCGGGCGCACGATGCGCAGCGGCAGGGGTGCTATTGGGCGTGGGACCCGGCAGCGGGGAAGTTGATCCATGGGTGGACTTTGATGCCCTGAGCCCGGCGGATCACATTCCATGCCTGCACCGGCCAACGGAACGACTCCTTGCAAATCCGAATATGCGCGCGATCATGCACATCATAGATAAATATAGCCTGAAGGCCGACACGCCGGTCACCAGCAATACGCCCTCGCCACGCAGGCCATCACCACGGTCGGGTTGAGGGACCTTGGAAAACCCGCTGGCTCCACGGCCGTCCATCAGGACACCATTGCCCTAACGCTGAACGTCCTGCTCACACGCTACTAATCACACCACCCCTGCCGGACGAAGCGCGCACTCTGCTGCCGCCTCGGCCTCTTCGACCTGCAATGTCGCGTGATCCAGGCCGAATTGATTGCGCAGCATGGCGCACGCCCCCCGCACCAGCCCCGGGTCGGGTCGGGCCAGGACCAGGTGCGCCGTCAACGCCGTACGCGTCGTGCTGAGGCCCCAGATGTGCAGGTCGTGCACCTCGATGACCCCCGGCAGCCGCTCCAGCGCGGCCTGCACCGCGGCCTGGTCCACCCCGGTGGGGACAGCATCCATCGCCAAGTCCACACTTTGCCGCAGCAGGCCCCAGGTGCTCCCGGTAATCAGCGCCACGATGCCCAGGCTGGTGAGCGGGTCCAGCCACTGCCACCCCGTCAACAGGATCAGCGCAGCCGACACCACGACGCCCAGCGACACCGCGGCGTCACCCGCCATGTGCAGGAAGGCCCCGCGCAGGTTCATGTCGTCATGCCGTCCGCGCAGGAAAAGCAGCGCCGTGCCGCCGTTCACAATGATACCGGCCGCTGCCACGAGCATGACTGGCCAGGCAACGACCGGCGCCGGGCTGCCGAAGCGCCCCGCCGCCTCCACGGCGATGGCGCCGCAGCTCAGCAGCAGGATGACCGCGTTGCACAGCGCCGCCAGGATGCTGCTGCGGCCCCAGCCATAGGTCCGGCGCGGGGTGGGCGCGCGCCGGGTCAGGGCGGCGGCCCCCCAGGCGATCAGCAGGCCCAATACGTCGCCAAGGTTATGGACGGCGTCGGCCAGCAGGGCGACGGAGTTGGCGGCCAGGCCATAGAACACCTGAAGTGCTACAAAGGCTGCGTTGACTGCGGCGCCAATAGCAAAGGCCCGGTCGAACGTCGCAGGGGCGTGGCTGTGACCGGCGTGCCCATGCGAATGGCCGTGATGGGCGGCTTCGTGGTGGCCGTGATCGTGCGGCATTGCGGCGCTCCTGCGTTGGCGGCAGTTTAGCGCCGCATCGTCCGCACGGCACCGGCCAATCGCCGCGTCCTTCGTGATCCCAACGCGTCGGGGCCGCACCACCGTGTCGTGCCTGACGCACGCTTCACCACGGACCATCTCTGGGACTGCCTGTGCGATGAGGCCGACACTGACAGGGGCATCGGACTTGCGGGCGATGCGCTGGGGGCCGTCGCGCGGGCCGGGCTGCCGTAGCCGGGCCGCCTACAACGCCCTGGTGGACGAGTTGCAGGCGGCGCCGGCCCGTCAACCGCGCAGCGTAAAGTCCCAGGGCGCGCGCGTCGCCTCCATGTAGGCCTGGCCGCGGTCGATGCCGATGTCGGCCAGCTGGTGGTCGTCCATCTCGGCCAGCAGGCGTCGCGTACGGTGGGCTTGCAGCATCGCCTTCAGCAACGTCCAGACCGTGCGGGCCGGCGCACGCGGCGTCGTGCGCGGTGCCATGCGGGGCGCAAATTGGACGGGGATTACGGTGCCTTGGGTTGCCATGATGCCTCTCCTTCGGGTTGGCATGGCGAAGATGGGACCGCCGGTGTAATAACGGAAACGAATTGCCTTGATGCGACGGATCAGCGATGCTGATGACTATGACCCACCCTGCCGCGCTCGACCCCGATCTGCTCCGCACCTTCACCTTCATTGCCGAGGACGGCAGCTTCACCCGTGCCGCGCAGCGCGTCGGGCGCACGCAATCGGCTGTCTCCATGCAGATGCAGCGGCTGGAAGGCATGCTCGGCGAACGCTTGCTGTCCCGCGGCAAGGGCGGCAGCGTGCAGCTCACCCCGCACGGCGAGTTCCTGCTGAACCGGGCACGCGACCTGCTGGCCCTCAACGACGAAATCTGGAGCAGCTTCCGCGTGCCGTCCGTCCACGGCACCGTCCGGCTAGGCAGTCCGGACGATTATGCGCTGCGATACCTGCCCGGCATCCTCAAGCGGTTCGCCGAAAGCCATCCGTCGGTACAGGTGGATGTGCTGTGCCTGCCGTCGTCGAACCTGGTCGAGAAGCTGCGGATCGGCGAGCTGGATCTGACGCTGTGCTCGGATGGCCATGAGCTGCCAGGCTACAAGTCGGAGCCGCTGTGGCGGGGACCGCTGGCCTGGATCACCTCGGTGCGCTACGCCACGCACCGGCTGGACCCGCTGCCGGTGGCGCTGGCGCGGGGGCCTTGTCCTTGGACGGAGGCGGCAGTGCGGGCGCTGGACGCGGCCGGGCGGCGCTACCGAGTGGCGTATCGCTCGGCCACGCAGGTCGGCACCCAGGCGCCTGTCGTGGCGGGGCTGGCGGTGACGGTGTCCACCACGTCCTGGTTGCCGGAGGGGCTGCGCGCGGTGCGGCCGGAGGAAGGTTTGCCGCCGCTGCCAGACTTCGGCATCCTGATGATGCGGAACCCCGAGGCCCGGCAGCCCACCACGGACGCGCTGGCCGCCTACATCGCCGACACCTTCCGCACGGAAACGGCCCGCGGCCTGCCGACGGCGGCGTAGCTACCGCGTGCCCACCATGAACAGCCGCGGGAACGGCAGCAGCACCGCCCCATCCGGCAGGACCGGGTAGGCGGCAGCCACTCCAGCGCGGTAGCGGGCGAGGAACCCCGCCTGTTCCGCCTCGTCAAGCGGCGCCAGGAACGGGCGCAGGCCGCTGCCCTTGAACCACTCCACCACCGCGTCGGCGCCGCCGGGCAGAACGTGATGGTAGGTCGTGCGCCATACGTCCACCCGGCTGCACCCGGTCCGCAGCACCCGGTAATACCAGTCCGGCGTGCCCATCCCCGTCCGCATCCCGGCCGCCCCGGACAGCTTGCCGGCCCAGGGGCCGTCCGCGGCGACCTCCCGCATCAGGCGATGCGCCGGCTCGCCTAAATTGTCCGGCATCTGCACCGCGAGGCTGCCGCCCGGCGCCAGCCGTGCGGTGAGGCGGGGCAGCAGCGACGCGTGATCCGGCAGCCACTGCAGCACGGCATTGGCCAGCAGCACCCCGAACGGCCCGGGATCATCCCATGCCTGGATGTCGGCGACGGTGAAGCGGACGCCCGGCATCCGCACCCGCGCGGCTGCGATCATATCGGGAGAACTGTCCACACCCTCGATCGCAGCGTTTCTGAAGCGCGCGGCCAGAACCTCGGTCGAGTTGCCGGGACCGCAGCCTAGGTCGCACATCCGGCTCACGGCCGTCTCGGGGATGGCCGCCACTAGGTCGCGCGACGGCCGGGTCCGCTCATCCTCGAACACCCCGTACTGCGCCGGCGACCAGCTCACGGCATCAGCGCCCGTCTGACAGTTCCACTACGCTGGCCGTCTGACGCGGCGTTCCTATGCTCGCTACCCCCGGCGCCTTCACTGGGCAGGCTTACCGGAGGCGCGGGGCGGAGCGCGCGGGCCAGATGCCCGCTCGGCTCCTCTGCTCGTAAAACCACGCCCGCCGCCTCAGCGCGATGCACTCTCGATTGGGCACATGATGGGGTTCAGGGCCTCAGCCCCCGGCGCGCTTGGCCGCTGCCGGATCGGAGCCGGCGTCTTCCTCCAGCTCCTGGACCAGTTCGACCACGGCGGACTTGTCCAGCTTCTTGGCCTGTGCCAGCAGAGCGTCGGCTTGGGCTTCGTCGCCCTTGTCCAGCGCTTCCAACGCCTGCTCGGCCAAGTCGCGGGCGTGCTCATACCTGTCATTGGGGGTCGTGCCGGACATGCGTCGTCTCCCTTGCTGCCGCGGAGACGCCTGCTCTGCGACATGGTTTGCCACGCGCCCAGCACTGCCGGGCTACGATCAGGTTCAGCGTTTCCGCCGGAACGGAGAAGCTTCTAGCCGCATATACGCAACTCCCGGGGATGTGAACCCCGCAGTGACGGCAATCGGGCCATTCAGCGCGACGACCGACAAAAAACGGTGTGGTCTTAATTTTTAGATGCATCTATGCAGATCGTGCACGATTGTCTCACCCGCGGGCGCCCAGGGTTGCGGCTGTAGTTGTGGCCAGCATCCGCAACCACTCAAGCATGGCTACGCCGCTGCGAGGGCTGATCTGGGAAGACACCGTATAAACCCGCAAGCCTCCTGAGTAAGTCGGTCCGATTTGGCGGTTTGCGCCCAGACTGGAGGCAAACCGGTCTGGCTTCTGTGCCGGACGTTGGCATCAGGGTCCGGTCGCAATGCATCCAGACCCTACTGCGAGTTGCTGTCGCGTCGCATTCGCCCTGCCCTCGCTGCTCCGGGCGGCTGAGGATCAAGTCGAACCGGCCTGCCTGCCTGCCTCCGTGGGCCGCGAACTCTGACGCGAACGGTATTCTCAACCCGCCCCCCTCAACAAGTGGGAGCACTCAATCCGGGGGCGTGCAGAGATTTTTGCCTGCCTTCAGGTCGGACAAGGCTTTGCTCTCTGACACCCCGCCTGAGCAAAGGTCGAACTCGGACCATAGTGCCGGCTTGAGATTTCCATTACAGACGGTCATCGCTCCCGGATCCGCATCACGCAGCGAAAACGTCGCTCAGACAAGCCGATGCCAAGGGGTAAACGACCGCGGACCGGCAGCCCGGCGGACGGCGCGGGCTGCTTCAGCCCCAAAGCATAGCAAAGCCTCAACCCGGCTTTTAGACCGCGGTGCCACAAAATTCGTTGCGGCCCTCCAGTCTTCCAACCGCATCTGCTCTCCAATGCGCCGCCATCCCACAGTGTTTCAACGAGGCCTCAGCCGTCATGCCAGTGCCGCCCGGCACTCCGTTCACGTGGGCAAATTCATGAATGATGGTCGCAGCCATCACCCAATGGCCACGGTCGAAGATGCCGAAGCTGAGGATGATTTCCGTAACCGGCGGCGCTTGCTGGACCGAAGTCGCCCCCAAGGAGGTTGCAAGGTAACGATTGCCCGTCAGCGGCCGCTTGTGATCGACAGGCCAGCAGATCAGTTCCGCCTAAGCTTACGTCGCGGCAGATACCCAGAGCGGTGGGGCGGCTACTACTGCCAGGAGCGGAAGCGGCTGACGACGACCCGGCGCCGGACGTTAGTACAACGTCGCCTGCACCCGCTCGGGTAAGGCACGGTCATAATCGTCCCCGCCAAGCCGCTCTGCGCTGAGTGTGGCGAGGATGGCGCCCACTGTCGGCAACGCCCCACGCGCGACGTGATGCGCCGGGTTCCAAAGATCGGCGCGCACCACGGCGCGGGAGCATTGGATGTAAACCTCCTGCACAGTGATGCACAGCACGCTACGCGGCAGCTTGCCGTTCACCGCGAACCGCTCCAGGAGAGCAGGCTTGACCAGGACGGCGCCGGTGCCGTTCACCCGCAGTGTCTCGCCCAGGCCAGGCACCAGGAACAGCAGCGCGACCCGGGGGTCGCGCACGATATTGCGCAGGGTGTCCACGCGGTTGTTGCCCCGGCGGTCCGGCAGCAGCAGCGTGTGCCGGTCCTCCACCGTAACGAAGCCTGGCCCGTCGCCACGCGGGGAAGCGTCCATTCCCTCCGGCCCGACGGTGGACAGCACGGCGAAGGGCGACGCCTCGATCCACGCGCGATACATTGGATGCACGTAATCCGTCACCTTGACGATGCTCCGTTCATCCACCCCGCCATACAGTTGGTCCAGCGCGTCCAGGTCGGTGACGGCGTCGCTCATGCCGCATTCTCCCGTGCTGCCCGCATCATCCCGCGCATGGTGGACACCACATTGGCCAGGCCATCCGTAATCGCCTGGCCGATCAGGAAGTGGCCAATGTTCAGCTCCACCACCTCCGGCATCGCGGCGATGGCGGCGACGTTGCCATAGGTCAAGCCATGCCCGGCATGGCATTCCAGCCCCAGTTGCGCCAGCATCCGGGCGCCGGCCTGCAGCCGCTCCAGCTCGCCCGCGCGGCCCTCGGCGTAGGCGCCGGTGTGCAATTCCACGACGGGAGCGCCCAGGTCCCGCGCGGCCTGCAGCTGCGCCGGGTCGGGGTCCAGGAACAGCGACACGCGGATGCCGGCGTCGCGCAGCAGCTGCACCTTGGGGCGGAGGGATGCGGCCTGGCCGGCGGCGTCGAGGCCGCCCTCGGTGGTCACCTCCTCCCGCCGCTCCGGCACCAAACAACAGGCGTGCGGGCGGAGTTGGCAGGCGAGGGCCACCATCTCATCGGTTGCCGCCATCTCGAAGTTCAGCACGATCTCCGGATGGCCTGCGATGCGGCGCAGGTCGTCGTCCCTGATGTGGCGCCGGTCCTCCCGCAGGTGGGCGGTGATGCCGTCGGCACCGGCACCCAAAGCAACCAGCGCGGCGGCGAAGGGGTCGGGGTGGGCGCCGCCGCGGGCGTTCCGGACGGTGGCGACGTGGTCCACATTGACGCCGAGGCGTAGCGGGGGACGGGTCATGCCGTTCGCCTTTCAGACAGGGTTGCAGCCAGCCGCAATGCCGCGATCAAGCTCGACGGATCGGCCCGGCCGGACCCGGCGATGTCGAACGCCGTGCCGTGGTCGGGCGAGGTCCGGATGATGGGCAGCCCCAGCGTGATGTTCACCCCGCTTGCCATGTCCAGCGTCTTCAGCGGGATCAACGCCTGGTCGTGATACATGCACAGCGCGGCGTCGTAGCCGGCGCGGGCTGCCGGGGTGAACATGGTGTCCGGCGGGTGCGGGCCGGTCACGGTTATGCCCTCGGAACGCAGGGTGGCGATAGCGGGCTGGATCAGCGTCGCCTCCTCCGTGCCCATGGCGCCGCCCTCGCCGGCATGGGGGTTCAGGCCAGCGACGGCGATGCTGGGCTGGGGAATGCCGAACTGGCGGCGCAGGGCGTCGGCCAGGATGCGCCCGGCCGCCACGATGCCGGCGGCCGTCAGCGCGTCCAGCGCGGCGCGCAGGCCCACGTGGATGGTGACGGGCACCACGCGCAAATAATCATTTGCCAGCATCATCACCGGCAGCGGCGCGCCCGTGAGTGCGGCTAGAAACTCGGTATGGCCGGGATGGCGGAAGCCGGCGGCATACAGGACTGCCTTGCTGATCGGGTTGGTGACGACCGCGGACGCGTCGCCGGACTGGGCCAGGCGCACGGCCTGCTCGATGCTGGCGATGGTGGCGGCGGCATTGGCCGGGTCCGGACAGCCTGGCGTTGGCGGCGCTCCCAGTGGGATCGCCAGGACCGGCAGGGCATCGTGGAAAACCGACCCGGCTTCGGCCAGGCTCGATACGGGGCGGACGGACGCTCCAGCCATTTGCGCCATGTGTGCTGGGTCCGCCACCAGCGTGAACGCCGGGCCGCCCTGGCGCAGCGCCTGCCAGGCGAGCAGCGACAGCTCCGGCCCAATCCCGGCGGGGTCGCCCATCGTCAGGGCCAGCATGAGGGTTCCTCCTCACCGGTCATTACGATGCGCGGAGCGGTGCGGCAATCCGGGAACCGCGGGGATTGGCGCTGGCGGCCCCTGGATCGCCGCGGCGCAAGCGGCTCGCAATGACGGGATGGCCGGCGCCAGTGCTGGCGCAAGCCTGCTTAGCCCATGGCCGCTTGCGCCACGTGGAACACCGGCTCGTGCCGGATGGGGAAGTTGACGCTGTTGGCGATGAAGCACTTGGCATGGGCGTCCGCGTGCAGGGCGCGGGCGCGGGGGAGGTCGGCGCCGGGCGCCAGGGTGATTTCCGGCTGCAGCACGACCTCGCTGAAGGCGCCGCCGCCGTCCCGCTGCTCGACCATCACGCCCTCGGCGATGTCCTCGTAGGCGTGCACGACAATGCCCTCGGTGGAGCATAGGTGCAGATACCAGAGCATGTGGCAGGACGAAAGGGAGGCGACCAGCATCTCCTCCGGGTTGTAGCGGCGGCGGTCGCCGCGGAAGGCGGGGTCGCTGCTGGCAGGAATCAGCGGCTTGCCCGGCGCAGATACGTCATGCGCCCGCTCGTACGCGCGGTAGCCCGACGTGCCGGCGCCGGTGTTGCCGCGCCAGGTGGTGGTGACGGTGTAGATGTGGTCCCGCGGAGCTTCAATGGTCATGGGGCCGGACCCTAGACCGGCTTCGGAGGGAGTTGAAGTGGGGGAAACGCTCGTTTTCCTGAGAGGATGAGGGGGGAACATAGAATTATCCAGCTTCTGCCGCACGAGGACACGCAATCCTCTGCCCCTACGGCATACGGCAAAGGTGCGGCATATCCGGCCCGCACCGCCTTGTCCTCTGGCGGCAATGCCCATGGAAGCGGCCCACGCTGGGACCGACGTCCACCGCGCTTCAGGGCTCACGCGCTACGGCGAGGCTTTTTAGCGGACGCGAACCTGCGGCGCGGCTCCGCGTTGGCCCGGCTGCAAGGCGTGAACGACAGGCCGGAGCCTACTCGTGATTGATCCGTCCCGTCCTCTCCAGATTGACCCGTCTCTTCCAGGACCGATCGGCACAATTTATCGCGGAGGTGTTATGAAAAGATTTCTGCTCATCGCTGGGGCTGCTTTGGCCGGCATGTCTGTCAGCCCAGGCAATGCAGCCTCTACACCTGACAATTTTGAGGTCCGTTCGACATCGGACCTGGTCGCGATCTGCTCGGAAGACCAGCACGACATGACATCGGCCGCAGCAACAGGATTTTGCCACGGCTACGTCGTCGGAGTGTTCCGGACCATAGAAAGGGTCCAGCAAGCCCAGCCATCTATACGGATATTCTGCATGCCCGCTTCCCCGCCCAGCCGCGTGAGCGCCATTGCAGCTTTTGTAGATTGGGCGAAGGCGCGGCCGGATGAGATGGGGAAGCATTCCACGGAGGGCATCGCCGATTTCCTGGCTGCGAATTACCCTTGCCCTGCGAACAACGCAGCTGGCAGCCGTAGGAGCGCGCGATGAGCCGAGTTGCTGCCGTCCTGATCGTGCTGACGACGGCAGGCGCCCTGCCCGGTTGCGCCGGGCTGAACAATACCCAGCAGCGGGCACTGACGGGCACGGGCATTGGTGCTGCTGGCGGCGCCGTACTGGGCGCGATCGGCGGCAACGCTGGCCTTGGTGCGCTGGCAGGGGCGGGGGCGGGTCTTGCTGGCGGGCTGTTGTTTGACAGCGCCAAAAAGAGCGAGGCTTCGGCCTATCAGCGCGGCTACTCGGCCGGGCGCGCACGATACTGACGCGCCTAGAGATGGCGTTCGGCGGTGGCAGGGAGTGACTGAGGCTGCTCCAGACAGGGCGAAAGCGACCCGGCTGTTGCACTGCAACCGTGACCGGGCGGGATGCTAATAAATCCATGTGCAGGCTGCTCTACTATCACGCAGCCATCATAAGCATCGTTCCGGCGGAAGTGTCGGGGTGAGCGGCATCGCGATGCGATACCGCATTGGGTTGCTAGGCATCGGGCTGCTCCTCAAGGACGCAGGACGACGAGGCCCGGCGGGATGCTGCTTTGTGCTTTCTGGGCGAGAACGTTCCCATCGGCTTGGGACGGGACATCACCATGTCGAAGTCTCGGCCAATTGACCCTCGCCTAAGGCTGCGGGCGCCAGGGATGGTGACGGAGGAAGGACCCAGTAGGGCCGCCCCGGTAGAAAATTTGTACGGGCCAGAGTAATAAAAGCGGAACGTTTAGGCCGGCGCCTGCTGGCGGCCCGCACGCAACGGCATTGGCCTAATGACGCCTTCCAAGCTTGCATCTCGCCATACCGCAGAACCAGCCCGGGAATGCATCGGATATTTCCTTACATTTTGTTAATGTTCTGCTCGTAGTCTGCCCGCCGGTGGAGGTTAGAACGCCCGCTGGGGGATAAGTATGATCCTGGAGCCTAAACTCGTGTATTCGTCGCCCCGCAGCGCCATTTGGAAGTGGCTGACCAACCCTGGGGTTACGGTTCCGCAGCACATTCGTGACGTTCTGCTTGGTGAGTTGTTCACGTCCCCGGCGGCTGTGGTGGCTGGTGTGGTAAATGGCGTCCTGCTCAATCTCGCGGCTTTCATCCTGCAGGGCGAATTGGCGTTCCTGCTTTTCCTGGCCCTTGAACTGGGACTCGGCTGCGTGCGGGTGCATGTGCTCCGGCACACACGGGCGATCGCTGCTGTGGGCGGTTCAACGCCCACGGACTTTTGCCTGTTGACCGGGACGCTCTGGTGCATGCTGCAAGGGGTGGTGGCGCTCACGGCCATGCAGACCGACAACAGTGTGCTGCAGATCCTGTCGGCGACAACCGTGATGGGCCTTATAGGTCCGATCTGCGCCCGGAACTATGCAGCGCCACGCCTTGCCGTCCTGCTGGTATGCCTATGCGACTTCCCTTTCGTCGCCGGCGCAACCCTCACCGGGAAGCCCTGGCTGCTCTTCCTCCTCGTGCAAACTCCCTTATTCCTATTTGGCAGCATCTCGATCATTACCCGTTTCCAGAGCATGGCCGTTGCCTTGCTGCAGGCGCAGCATGACAGCCAACACCATGCCCGGCACGACTATCTCACCGGGTTGCTGAACAGGTTTGGGCTGATGGAGCTCCTGTCGCAACGCTCGGAAACGATGCCGCGGCAGTTCGGGCTATTCTACCTCGACCTGGACGGCTTCAAGAGGGTCAACGATACGCTTGGCCATCAGGCTGGGGACGAACTCCTGCGGGCGGTGGCGCAGCGGCTGAAATCGAGCGTGCGCGCCGGGGACATCGTGGCCCGGCTTGGGGGCGACGAGTTCGTCGTGGTAGCGCCGGGCATGTCGCCCGCAGAAAGCGGCAACTTTGCAAGCGGCATCATCGAGCGCGTTTCGGACCAGCCATATCAGGTCAATGCGAGCGAATCCTGCCGCATCGGCGTCAGCGTGGGCTTCGCCTGT
Organism: uncultured Acetobacteraceae bacterium; assembly: GCA_964245505.1. Lineage (GTDB taxonomy): Bacteria > Pseudomonadota > Alphaproteobacteria > Acetobacterales > Acetobacteraceae > DASWOJ01. The sequence continues at coordinate 15,061 of CAXTOB010000062.1, forward strand.
GCACCGGAAGACGGAACGGTGATGGAGGAGTTGCACCGAAAGGCCGATACCGCGCTTTACTTGGTGAAGGCAGCCGGAAAAGGCGTCCAACGCCGCTTCTCCGCAGCCTTACCCGAGTGTGCCGTATCCTGAGCGGGCTTGTGCAACCCGGTCTGGCTGGGGGCATCCCAGGTTACGCGCCGTGGTATCTCTCACCAGGGAACCAACGGTGTCAGACCTTTTACCGGTCCGGTGCCCCAGAGATGGCGTACGGTCCCATCCATCATGAAGCAAGCCCATCACACCCTGACTGTCCCCACCCGCGGCAAGGGCCTGACCGACATCACTCGTCCGGTGCTGGACTGGACGGCTGGCCAAGGCATCGCCGCCGGGCTGCTGACGCTGTGGTGCCGTCACACCTCGGCGTCCCTAACGGTGCAGGAGAACGCGTCACTCGCCGTCCGTGCCGACATAGCCCGCTTCTTCGAGGAGTTGGTGCCCGAGGACCCTGCCCGCTATGCCCACGATGACGAGGGGCCGGATGACATGCCGGCACACCTGCGCACCATGCTGACCGGCACCACGATGGGCATCCCGGTTATGGATGGGCGCCCCGTGCTGGGCACCTGGCAGGGTTTATATCTGTTTGAGCACCGCCGCGCCCCGCACCGGCGGGAGGTGGTGCTGCACTTGCTGGGCGATTAGCGCACCAGCGCCTGCATCCCCCGCTCCAACTGGTCCGTTAGCCGGTCGAGATGCGCAAGCAGCGCTTCGCTCGATGACGCGATCACGGCCTGCCCGGCTGGAGCCCCCGGTTGCTGCAAGGCGGCCTGCAGCTCGGCCCATGCGGCTCCTGCCCGTGTCAGCTCGTCAGCGATGCCGGCGTTGCTCAGCGGCAGGGTCGCCAGGTAACCGAACCCGGCCTCCAGCTCCGCCCGGGTATCGCCCGGACCAGCACCCTCCCCCAGCAACCCGCGCAGCAGCGCTTCCTTGGCCAGACGTTGCGACAGCATGCGCTGGCGGCCCGCCACGTTGATGACGTGGAGCGCCGTCGCGAAGGCGGCGACTTCCAGGTTGGCCGTCAGTTGCTCGGCCTGGCCTAGGACCTGTTCGGCAAGGGCGTCCACCTCCCGGAGGCGCGCCACCGCGGCGGGTGCGCGCAGGGCGTCGCGCAGGGTGCTCCAGGGCCGGGCCACGGCGTCCAGCAGGTCGCCGAATGTTGGCCTGGACAGGCTGCGCGCCAGCATCGCCAGGTTGGTTTCCACCGCGCCAACGCTGTCCGCCAGCAGCGCGGGGGTGCCCGGGAGGGCCGTGCCGCAGCACATCAGCGCATACAGCTTCACCATACGCTGCGACAGCATACGCAACTGCCCGGCGCGGTTCACTGCCTCCGCGTATAGCGCGGCGTCAATCACCTGCTGCGACACCTGGCCGATGCGCTGCTTGCTGTGCATCGCCGCGGTGCGCAGCGCGCGATAGGCTTCCTCTTCCCGCAGCTGGCGAGCGCCCATCAGGATGCCCTTGGCGCGGTCCACCAGCTTGCGCTCAGCAAAGCGGCGGTTCAGGCCGGCCAGTTCCTCCCGCACCGCCTGCTCCCGCTGGAACCGGGCCTGGGCCAGGTGCATCACCGAACGCAGCCGGGCCGGGCTGTAGCCGTTGACGACGTAGGCGTGCACGCCGGCCAGCGTGGCCTGGGCGATGCTGTCCGCGTCGGGGTCGGGCGTGAACACCACCACCGGGCGCGGCGCCGTGGTGGTGACCAGGGCGATGCTGTCAAACAGGGCGACATCGGGCCGGAATTCATAGATCATCACCAGATCTGGCGCGGCCTTAATCACCGATTGCACGAGATTGGAGCATTCTACCGCGCCGAGCACGTCCACGCCGACTGCCGCCAAGTCCTCAGCAAGTGCGGGAGCGCTGGGTCCGCCGCTGGTGAGGATCAAGGCAGATGGCATGGGGAAGGTCCTCCTAGCGCGGCTAAATCAGGTGCATCGCAAGTTCCGCACCATGCCGAGAGGGATGGCACGCGAATTGCAGACGACCGAGCCAGGACACATTGGCGTGTCCTGACGAACGCCCGCGCACTGCGCGTCATGGCCACACCGACGTGGTCAGCCTTGTGCCTCCTGCCCCGGCCCGTCCGGGGAGCGTTAATTGGAGGTTCCTACCGATGTCCGACGTTTCGCTCGAGTCCAACAACAGCTTGCTCATTAAAAACAATGCCCTATTGCAATCGAATGCCGCGACGCTGAAAGGCAATCACTCGCTGCTGGAGCAGAACCACGACCTGGTGGCTGGCAACAGCAGCACGCTGGCAAGCAATCGGAAGACGCTGGCCGCCAATAGTGCCACCCTGATAGCAAATGCCGGGGTGATTGAGGCCAACAAGGCCGCCCTGCACGAGAACCAGGCGCTGCTCGGCGCCAATAGCGCCGCCATCAAGGGCAATGCGTCCGTTGTGGCCGCAAATGCCAAGGCCCTATCCGGCAACTCCGAGAAGATTGGCGCCAACAGCGAAGTGTTGTCCCGCAACGCGTCGCTGCTGACCGAGAACAAGGCGACCATCGCCGCCAATAGCGACACGCTCGGAGCAAACCACGGCCTGTTGGAAAGCAACAAGGACATGCTGGGGGCGAACGCCGCCAAGCTGTCTGCCAACCATGATGCGGTGGCGCGCAACCACCAGATCCTGGCCGCCAACGCCGGCACCGTGACAGCCAACAGCGAAGCGCTGGAAGCCAACCACGCCCTGCTGGAGGCGAACAGCCGCCTGCTGAAGTCGAATGCGGAGATGATGCGCAGCAACCACGAGCTGCTGCTCGCGATCGCCGCCAAGCTCGGCGTCGCCGCCTGACCCGCCCTGCCCCGGCGGCAGGCCGGGGCAGTCCCCCTTCACCGCAAGCACCGGAATCCTCCTGATGCAGTCCCAGAAAGCGACGAGGATCGACCTCTTCAGCTTCTCCACCCCACAAATGCGCGCCTTCCACATGAGTTGGCTGGCGTTCTTCGTCTGCTTCTTCGCCTGGTTCGCGGTGGCGCCGCTGATGCCGGTCATCAAGGGCGAGTTCAAGCTGACGCCGGGCCAGATCGCCAACATCAACATCGCCGCGGTGGGGATCACCATCCTGGTGCGCGGCGTGATCGGGCCGATGTGCGACAAGTATGGCCCGCGGCTGACCTACACCGCGCTGCTGGTGCTGGGCGCGGTGCCGGTGATCGGCATCGCGTTTGCCAACTCCTATGAGACGTTCCTGGTGTTCCGCCTGGCCATCGGCGCCATCGGGGCAAGCTTCGTCATCACCCAATTCCATACCTCGGTGATGTTTGCACCCAACGTGGTCGGCACCGCCAACGCGACCGTCGGCGGCTGGGGCAATGCGGGCGGCGGCGTCACGCAGACGGTTATGCCGCTGCTGCTGGCCGCCCTCGTGAGCCTTGGCGTGCAGCAGACGCTGGGATGGCGCCTCGCGATGATCGTGCCGGGTTTGATGATGCTGATCGTCGCGGTGATGTACTACCGCCTGACGCAGGACGCCCCTGAGGGCAACTTCAAGGAACTGCGCGCCCGCGGCATCACGATTGATAGCGGCAAGAAGGGCGGCTGGGCCGTCTTCAAGCAGGCGATGACGAACTACCGGGTTTGGATGCTGGCGACCTGCTATGGCGCCTCGTTCGGCGTGGAGATCTTCATCCATGGCGTCGCTGCCAGCTACTACGTGGACCGCTTCGGCCTGAACCTGGAGACCGCGGGCATTGCGGCGGGCAGCTTCGGCCTGCTGGCGCTGTTCGCCCGTGCATTGGGCGGCATTGCATCCGACAAGGTGGCCGGCCGGTTTGGCCTGGACGGGCGCACCTGGCTACTGTTCGGCCTGATGGTCGGCGAGGGCGTGGGACTGCTGGCGTTCAGCACCATGGGCTCCGTGGGCTTCGCTGTCATGGCGATGCTTGCCTTCGGACTGTTCACCCATATGGCATGCGGCTCCCTTTATGCCCTGGTGCCATTTATTGACCGCAAGGCGCTGGGCGGGGTGACGGGCATCATCGGCGCCGGCGGCAACATCGGCGCTGTCGCGGCCGGGTTCCTGTTGAAGTTCAGCAGCAGCCTGCCGGACGCCCTGTACTCACTCGGCTGGGCGGTTCTGGCCTGCGCTTGCTGCGCCGCGGTGGTGCGGTTCAGCGTGAAGCACAAGCAGGCGGAGCAGCGGCTGTATGACCTGGCAGTGGCGCAGCGCCGGGGTCTGATCCCATCGGACGCGACTGCTGCGGCCTGACCGGGCCGGCGGGGCTGGCCGGGCCGGTCAGCTCCGCCACTGAAGGCGCCTTGCAAATCAGCACATGCCACCGTTCTGCTCTACTTTTGGGCGATTGGTGGTTGATAGGCTGCTTTTGCAGTGCGGAAATGTCTGTCTTTCCTGGCCCGAGCCAACCCGCCGCCTTATTGTGCGGCGCACGAGGAAACGCCGACCATGATCCACTTCCAGAGCCGCATGCAAGACTGATGGATAGCCTTCCCACCATCCTCGGCACGGCCACCCACTGTCCCTATTGCGCCCTGCAATGCGGCATGAATGTCGTGCAGACCGACGACGGCTGGGGCGTGACCGCGCGCGACTTCCCGACCAACCGTGGCGGCCTGTGCCGGAAGGGATGGACTGCGGCGGAGTTGTTGAACAGCGGGGACCGGCTGACCACGCCGTTGATGCGCGACACGAAGGGTGGCCCGTTGCGGCCGGTGACTTGGGACCAGGCGTTGGACCGGATTGCCGGCGGCATACGCGCGATTCAGGCCGATGCCGGGCCGGACGCCGTTGCGGTGTTCGGTGGCGGCGGACTTACGAACGAGAAGGCGTATGCGCTCGGGAAATTCGCCCGCGTGGCGTTGCAGACGGCGAACATCGACTACAACGGCCGATTCTGCATGGCGTCCTCGGCGGCGGCGGGCCTGCGCGCCTTCGGCATGGACCGGGGAATGCCGTTCCCGATGTCGGACATCGCCGCTGCCGACGCCGTGCTCGTCACCGGCAGCAACCCGGCGGAAACCATGCCGCCGATCATGCAGTGGTTCGACGAGGGCCGGGCGCGCGGGGGCCAACTGATCGTCTCCGACCCGCGGCGCACTGCGACGGCCCGGGCTGCCACGCTGCACCTACCGCTGACGCCGGGTACTGACGCCGCGCTGGCCAACGGCCTGCTGAACGTCGCCATCGCCCGCAGGCTAATTGATCCCGACTACATCGAGGCCCGCACGACCGGCTGGGACCGGGTGCGCCGCGGCGTCGCCTCCTACTGGCCCGACCGGGTGGAACGCATCACCGGTGTGCCCGCCAAGGACGTCGAACGGGCCGCCGTCATCCTAGGCGAGGCTGCACGCGCGGAGGGCGGCCGTGCCCTGGTGCTGTCCGGGCGCGGCACGGAGCAGCAAAGCCACGGCGTGGACAACGCGCTGGCCTTCATCAACCTGGCACTGGCGCTCGGCCTGCCTGGCCGTTGCCCTGCCCAGTCAAACAGCCCCAGCCGCTACCGGAC
>CAXTOB010000063.1:0-4082 GCA_964245505.1 uncultured Acetobacteraceae bacterium
GGTCGTGCCCTCGGCGTCCTCCAGCGTGACGATCAGCGGCATGTCGCCCAGCGCGTGGGTGGCGCAGGACAGGCAGGGATCGTAGGCGCGGATTGCAACCTCGATGTGGTTGAGCATGCCTTCGGTGATCTCGTGTCCGGTCAGGTCGTCGATCGCGACCTTGGTCACCGAGCGGTTCATCGCCTCGTTGTTGTTGGTGGTCGAGACGATCAGGTTCGCGCTGGTGACCTGGTCGTTGCCGTCCACCGTGTAGTGGTGCAGCAGCGTGCCGCGCGGCGCCTCGATGACCGCAATGCCTTCGGGGCGCCGGTGGCCGGTCACCAGCAGGTCGTTGCCCTGCAGCTCATCGTCGAACAGCAAATCGCGGATCTTTTCCGCACAGTGGATCATGCAGATCAGGCGCGCCCAGTGATAGGCCAGCGTGGCATGGACCGGGCCGCCGTGGCCGCGCGCCATGAACTCCTGCCGCGCGGCTTCGGCGACCGGCGTGCCGATGGAGGAGCAGCAGTTGAGCTGCGCCAGCGGGCCGACACGATACCAGCCGTCCTCGCGGCCCAGGGAGCGGATGTGCGGGAACTTCATGTAGCTCCAGGAGCGCACCTCCTCGATCATGTAGTCGCGGTATTGGCTGGGCTGTACGCCGTCGAAGATCGGCTTGCCCTGGGCGTCGATGGCACGCAGGGCGCCGTCGTACAGGTCCATGACACCGTTGGCGCCGACCAGGCTCATGTAGCTGGATGGGAAGCTTGCGAAGGTTTCGTGCAGTTGCTCGTGCGCGTGGACGAATGTCTTGTGCAGCTCGAGCGCTTCCTCGCACCAGTTGACGATCTGGTCGGCGTCCCGCCGCAGGGCGTCGCGGTGCTCGATGGAGAGGTTCTGGTTGACGCCGCCGGGGATGCACAGGCGCGGATGTATGCGGCGGCCGCCGGTCGCGGCGATCACGAGCTGGCCGAACTTGCGGATGAAGATCGCCCACTTGCCGACTTCGGGGAAGGCTTCGATCACGCCGATGATGTTGCGCTGCGCGACGGGGGACTCGAAGCCGAGCAGGAGATCGGGGGAGGCCAGGTGGAAGAAGTTCACCGCATTCGATTGCAGCACCTGGCCGTAATGCATCAGCCTGCGCATCTTGTCCGCCGTCGGCGTCACCTGGTCCACGCCTGCGACAAGGTCCATCGCCTTGGCGGCGCAGAGATGGTGGCTTACTGGGCAGATGCCGCAGAGGCGCTGGACGATGACGGGCACCTCCCAGTACATCCGGCCCTGGATGAACCGTTCGAAGCCCCTGAACTCGACGATGTGAAACCGGGCCTGCTCGACCTCGCCGGCCTCGTTCAGGCGGATGGTGACCTTGCCGTGGCCCTCGACGCGGGTGACCGGATCGATGATGATCTTGCGCGGGCCACGGGTGAGCTGAACGTCGCTCATTCGTATTTGCACAGAAGATAGGGCAGGGCCGGCACCTGGCCGGTCAGCAGCGCCTTTAGCCCTTCCCAGATGGCGTCGCCGGACGGCGGGCAGCCCGGCAGGAAATAGTCGATCTTGACCATCTCATGCGATGGATAAACCCGGTCGAGCAGCAGGGGCAGATCCTCGTCGTTCGGGATCATGCCGGCGCCTTCGAGCGAGGCGCCGTGGAGATAGACCGTCTCGAGGTAATCCCTCAGGCTGATGGTGTTGCGCATCGCCGGCACGCCGCCATTGATGGCGCAGGCGCCGACCGAAACCAGGATCCGGCAGTTCTTGCGGAAGTCCGTCAGTTCCCGGACGTTGTATTCGTTCGAGCATCCGCCCTCGACGAAGCCGACGTCCACGGGCCGGTCGAAGGTCTTCTTGTCACCGAAGGGAGACACGTCGAGGTCCACCAGCTCGGCCAGTTCGAGGATGCGCTCGTCGATGTCGAGCAGCGACATGTGGCATCCGAAGCAGCCGGTGAGCGTGCATGTGGCGAGCCGAGGTTTTGCCGGGCCGGCTGTGGGCGACGCGAGTAGTGTCATGGGCGGGGGTCCCTGCGCCTTGCTTCGATGTCGCTGCCGATCGGCGCCGTGTCGAACCGGCGGCTGCCGTTTGGAACGCGGTAGCTGTCGCGCTTGATGACGATGCAGGCGACGGGACAGACGCGGGCGGCCTTGTCGATCGCGGCCATCTGCGTTTCCCCCAGACCGCCCTCGGCATCGACGTTGAGGCGCATCGCGATCCCGCGGCCCTCGAAGCCGAAGATCGCCTTGCCGTCCTCCATCCGCGATGCGCGGATGCAGCGCGAGCAGAGGATGCAGCGGTCGTGGTCGAGATAGATGTCGGGATGCGTCGCGTCGATCTTCCGGCCGGGCCATTGATAGGGCTGGACCGGCGCGACCATGCCGAGGCGGTAGCCGAGCGCCTGCAGCTCGCAGTCGCCGCTCGCGACGCAGTAGGGGCAGGGATGGTTGCCTTCGACGAACAGCATTTCGATCACCGCGCGGCGGTCGTTGGTGAGCTGCGGCGTCGCGTTCTCAATCACCATGCCATGGGCTGCGGGGGTGACGCAGGCGGCGCCGTTGCGGCCGTTGATCTTGCAGGTGCAGACCCGGCAGTTGCCCGCCGATTCAAGGTCCGGGTGGTAGCAGAGGCGCGGGATGTAGATGCCCGCGGCATCGCAGGCCTCTAGGACCGACTGGCCCTCGGTGGCTTCGATCTCGGTTCCGTCTATGGTCAGGCGCAATAGAGGGGCATCCATCCTAGCGCGCTGCTGAAATATGGGTTGTGCTGCCTTGCAGGGCTCTGCCCCGCACCCGGAAAGGGACAGTCGTCCCCTTCACCCCTGAAACAGGTGTCCAGAGGACGACCGTCCTCTGGCGGGGTTCGGGGCAGCGCCCCGGCTTGGCTTGCTTCATCATCCTAAACCTTCACAGGCTTGCGCCCCTGCACCGCGACGGCGTCGCGCAGTGCGTCCTGCAAGGTGACCATCGGCGTGAACGGGGCTGCGGCGAGCCGCGCCTCGTAGAGTTGCGGGAAGTTGCGCATGGTGCTCAGGATCGGGTTCGGCGCCGACTGGCCCAGGCCGCAGCGGCTCATGCGCGTGACCGTGTCGCCAAGCGCCTCCATCTGCGCGAGGTCGGCGAGGGTCGCGCGCCCTGCGACCACCTTCTCCATGCCCTGCTTGAGCAGCGTGGTGCCGACCCGGCACGGCGTGCACCAGCCGCAGGATTCTACGACGAAGAACTCGGTGAATTGCAGGGCGATCCCGAGCACGTCGCGGCCGGATCCGAAGATCATGGTGGACCCGCCGGTCGAGAGGTCCTCGTAGGCGATGCGGCGCCCGAAATCCTTGGGCGCGACGGCCTGCCCGGACGGGCCGCTGACCTGCACGTACTGTGTGCCGGTTGCGCCGGTCAGGTCGAGCAACTCGTTGACGGTGATGCCGAACGGCACCTCGTAAACGCCCGGATACGTGCAATCGCCCGAGACGCTCATCAGCTTCGTGCCGGTCGACTCTTTCGTGCCGTAGCCTGCGAACCAGGCGGCGCCCTTTTCGGCGATACGGGCGGCGCAGGCGAAGGTTTCGACGTTGTCGATCGCGGTTGGCTGGCGCAGGTAGCCGCGCTCCGTCGGAAAGGGCGGGCGGTCGCGGGGCGCCCCGCGTTTGCCCTCAAGCGATTCGAGCAGCGAGGATTCCTCGCCGCAGATGTAGGCGCCGGCGCCGAGCTGGATCCGGATGTCGAAATCGAAGCCGTCGCGGCCGCAGATGTTCGTCCCGAGGAGCCCGAGGCTGCGCCGGGTTGCCAGGACCTGCTGCAGCGCGTCCCGCATGTAGGCGTATTCGCCCCGAAGATAGACGATGCCCTGCCGCGCTCCGAGCGCATGGGCGGCGACCGTCATGCCGTCGAAGACGAGGTCGGGGAAGTCGGTGAGCAACACCCGGTCCTTGAAGGTTCCCGGCTCGCCCTCGTCGGCGTTGCAGACGAGGTAGTGCTCGGTTCCGGCGGATTTGCGGGTGAGCCGCCACTTCATGCCGGTCGGGAAGCCGGCGCCGCCGCGGCCGCGAAGCTTGGACCGGGTGATTTCCTCGATCACTCCGACGGGCGTCCGGGCGATGGCGGCGC